>JBIOJT010000033.1:0-21651 GCA_044451055.1 Methylomirabilales bacterium (SeqCode) | reverse complement strand
TCTTGGCAGTGTGGTGGGCTCGTATTTGTGTATAAGAGCCTGGGGGGCGGGCGGCCCGCCCCTGCTGGCCAAACTCCCCCAGAACCTCCTCTACTGCCTGCCAGTGGCGGGGGACGCGGCCCACGAGGGCGCTATGGCCCGTCCAGGGGTACCGGTCGAGGGCGGCAAGGTCCTGCACGACCTTCGCCCGGAGCGGGTTGAGATGGATGTAGCGGCTCAGCTCACGCAAGTAGGGCTCCTCTTCCACCAGGATCGACTTGTACCGATTCTGGAACAAGTGCCCGCGCCGCTTGTGGCGGTGGTTGAACGCTACCGCGTACCCGGTGAGCAGCCGGCGCATGGCCGAGGCCAGGGGCTGGTGTCCCGTGCGTACTAGGAGGTGCACGTGATTGGGCAGGAGCGCCCAGGCGAGGACCCGCAAGCGCGTCGCGCCTACCACGGCTTCGAGGCGCGCCACGAAGTCATCCCGGTCCGCCGCCGTCGCGAAAATCCGGCGCCGTTCGATACCGCGGACCATGACGTGGTGCAGCGTCCCTGGGGCGTCGAGGCGGGGGCCACGAGGCATGCGGGGACCTTATCCCCACCCCACCAACCTGTCAAGACATATCCTCTTTAACCTACCTACGTCCCTTATACATACGGCCCTTATACCCACGCTGTTCTGCGATAGGTGCGCCGGTCTTTCCATATGGTCTTATACAGCGGGAGGAGGCGAGGCCCTCGGCGCGGTGTGCCACGATCATATCGAGCGGCAGCGCTCGCGACCGCCTGGAGTAGCGCGGTCTTGAGCGCTGGGCCGTCGACGTAGAGGATACCCCTAGCGAATCCGGATCGGGAAGATGATGCTGATGCCCGGCGATGGCGGCGGGGGGGCATACACGACCGGCGGAGGCGCATAGACTACCGGAGGAGCCGGCTGCACATAGGGCCGATACACGCGCCGGCCGCGCTTGACATGCCGTTCATCCCTGTGCCCGCCACGTTCAGGTGGCCCATGGCGCTCTTGGGCGAGCGCCGGCCCCGTGGATAGACCGACAATCACCAAGGCGAAGGCGAGCGCCATCACGATCTTGCCGACTGTCGAGATGAAATTCTTGGCCTGAGTTGTCCATGTCTTCATAGCGACCTTCCGTTCTTGGAGCGATTCCCTACCGCAAGGGAAGGTTTCCTATCCTGACCCGGCTGTAATCGAGATCACTTGCTCTTTGACGTCGTCTTCCTTGACGCCGTGCGGCCGTGACTGCGGAATATGGTATCAGCATTCTTCTTCTGAGCGTCCGACATGCTGTTATAGAGAGACTCGAAGACTGGGATGAACTTCTTGATGCCATCTGCATGTACGTCGGAGATCTCGCCATAGGATTTGAGGTCGTCAACGGCGGTCATGGTCTTTGCATGTTCGGACCTTGCCTTCGTGAGCGCCTCCATCGTCTTCGCATTGTCCCGCATCACCTGGGCGACGTTCTTCCAGAGGTTTTCCTGTGCCGGCGTGATTCCGAGCTTGGTATGAAGCTCTGTGATCCGTGCCTCGACGCGGTCGGCTCTGGAGGCCTTGGGAGCGGTCGCCGGGCCTGGTGCCTGCCCCGTGGCAGCCGGAGCTTGCGGTGAGGTCGCCTGTGCCAAGATTACATGCGCTGGGACCGTCCCAGCCGTTGCTGATTGGGAGAGGTCGACCGAGGCCGCGCGCGAAGGAGTTGCGAGTGCGATAGTGGCAAGGAGCGCCGCCGCCGCAACAGCGCATGCGGCTGGATATGTGAACTGATAGGCAATTCGTTTCATGATCTGTCTCCGATTGAAAGGTTTACGAACTCGCCCGCAGGTGCCGATCGCCGTTGGCCCGCTCGGCCCCGCCCCGCAGGGGCCGCGAGGACCCCAACCCGCCAAGAGCTTGCACCTACCGCCAGTCTCCACCGCCGATTAGAATTGGCGTCAAGTATCCGGCCGCCCGGATAGCCGTATCCAGGGGAAGGCTGGGGAGCTCCACGTACCTCAACGCCACGCCCAGCGCTTGGACATAAAAGATAGCAGTTCATCCTCCAATTGGCTATCTCCTTCTGTTACTTCCACTTCCAGGTCGGCAATCCCCCTGGCCTGAAATTCTTTCTTCGTTCCTGAGTTTCGAGGCCATTTTCTGCTTGACATGCCCCATATGTTGGGCGTAATAAGAGATCCCTGCGCAAGACTGTGGACCAATCGGATGTTTGGTTGTAGAATGACACCCAGTCGGGATTAGCCAGCTTTCAGGGTTTTTCGACCGTCATGCACACCAGCAACGCAGCCCGCAGATTTCGGCGACCATCCCTTCACCCAGTTCCGCCGGCTGGGCAAGTCGAAGTTAGGGACCTCACTCCCGTACACCCTTGAGGCTCATCGAGGCTGCCCCGCCCCGGCGGGGTGCGCCTCGATTGTTTTTGATGGAGGATCCAATGGCAGAGCTCGCGCGTCCGGTGAAGCAAGGCCAGTGGTCGGAATCTGCCCTTCGGGTGCTGCGAGAGCGATATCTGGACCGGTCCAAGAAGGCCGTACCGGGAGAGACGCCCTCGGCCCGAGATGTCTCCGAGACCCCGGAGGAAATGTGCTGGCGCGTGGCCAGAGCGGTTGCGGCCGCCGAGGTGACCTGGGCCAAGACCGAGGAACAGGTTCACGAGGTCGCCAGCCGGTTCTACGACCTGATGGTGGACGGCTACTTCCTGCCGAATTCCCCGACGCTGATGAACGCGGGGAAAGACAACGGCCTCCAGTTTTCGGCGTGCTTTGTCCTCCCCGTCGGGGACTCCATGGACCAGATCTTCGAGGCTGTGAAGCGGGCGGCCATCATCCACAAGAGCGGGGGAGGGACGGGCTTTGCCTTCTCCCGGCTCCGCCCCAAGGATACCCTGGTGAAGTCCACCGGCGGCAAGGCCAGCGGCCCCGTCAGTTTCCTGCGCGTCTTCAACGGCGCCACCGAAGCCGTGAAGCAGGGCGGGACCCGGCGGGGGGCCAACATGGGCATCCTGAAGGTGGACCACCCGGACATCCTGGAGTTCATCCAGTGCAAGCTGGACGGCGGCATCGCCAACTTCAACATCTCGGTGACCGCCACGGACACGTTCATGGAGGCCCTGGCGGCCGACGGCGACTACGATCTGATCGATCCCCACACTCACAAGGCCACGGGCCGCCTCCGGGCGCCAGAGGTCTTCGATCGGATCGTGGACGCGGCCTGGCGGACCGGGGATCCCGGGCTCGTGTTCATCGACCGGGTGAACCGGAGCGCCGCCAACCCGGTGCCCGAGCTGGAGACGATCGAGGCGACCAATCCCTGCGGCGAGCAGCCTCTGGCCCCCAACGACGCGTGCAACCTGGGCTCCATCAACCTGGACAAGTTCGGCCGACCCGAGAACCCTGAGGCGCCCATCGCGTGGGACGAACTGGAGCGGGTGATCCGCCTCTCCGTCCGATTCCTCGACGACGTGATCCAGGTGAACCCGTATCCGTTGCCCGAGATCATGGCGGAGGTCCACGCCAACCGCCGGATCGGCCTGGGGGTGATGGGCTGGGCCGACCTCTTGATCCAGCTTGGGATCCCGTACGACAGCGACGCCGCGCTGGAGCTGGGCGACAAGGTCATGGAGTTCATCACCACGATCGGCCGGGACGAGTCGGCCCGCCTGGCGGAGGAGCGGGGCCCGTTCCCGAACTGGTACCGCAGCATCTACCGCGAGGGTCGGCCGCTCCGCAATTCCACGGTGACGACCATCGCCCCCACGGGAACGATCAGCATCATCGCCGGCTGCTCCTCGGGGATCGAGCCGCTCTTCGCCGTCGCCTATAGCCACATCGTGGGTGACCGGCACCTGACCTTCGTGAACCCGCACTTCGAGGCGGTGGCCAGAAAGCACGGCTTCTACAGCCCGGAATTGATGGACAATGTGGCCAAGCATGGGACCCTGCACGACCTGCCCGAGGTGCCGGAGGATGTTCGCAGGGTGTTTGTGACCGCGCACGAGATCGCGCCGGAATGGCACGTGCGGATGCAGGCGGCCTTTCAGCGGTACACGGACAACGGGGTCTCCAAGACGATCAACCTGCCCAACTCGGCCACGGTCGAGGACGTGGCCCGAGCCTACCGGCTGGCCTACGACCTCGGATGCCTCGGCATCACGGTGTTCCGGGATGGGTGCAAGTCCGAGCATGGCGGCCAAGTGCTGCACGTCGGTACCGCCGCCGCTGTCGCTGGTGCAGGCGCGGCCACCGGTCCCGGGGGGAAGGAGGCCGAGAAGAAGGCGAAGGCCGCAGGGGAAGAGGGTGCGGTCGTCAAGGTCGATACCACGGTCAAGCCCCGCCCGCGGACGCTGCGCGGCGTGACGTACCGGATCGACACTCCTCTGGGCACCGGCTATGTCCACGTGAATCAGGGGCCGTCGGGGGAGCCCTTCGAGATCTTCCTGAACGTCGGCAAGGCGGGGAGCGACGTCCAGGCGGACGCCGAGGCGCTGGGCCGCCTGATCTCCCTCATCCTGCGCATGCCGTCTCCTCTGTCGCCGCGCGATCGGGTGGAGGAGGTCGTCAAACAACTGGACCGGATCGGCGGCCGTCGCGACGCGGGGATGGGACCGGGGCGGGTCCGCTCGATTCCGGACGCCATCGCCCAGGTCCTGGCAGAGCACGTGGGCTTGCGCGAGCCCGGGGTGGAGCACATCCGCGAGGCGCGCGAGGGCCGGCTGAAGGCCACCGACATGTGCCCGGACTGCCAGAACTTCACGCTGGTCTTCGAGGAAGGCTGCCAGAAGTGTCACGTCTGTGGCTTCAGTGAGTGTTAGGGAGCGGGAGGATATGGATGCGAGAGCCGCGGCGAGGGCAGGGGCAGGGAACGAATTGCCTGGTGCTGAACCGTTCGTGCGCCGACCTGTACGATGAGATTGCAGAGCTTTTCGCAGACCAGTCCTACATCGAGGTGATAGTGGACCGGCGGCGGGGGGGGAACGGGATGGCAAAGATCCCCGCCGGGAAGCGGCGCGGCGCCGGACCGCGGAAAGGGCGGGCCAGTCCGAGGATGGTGTCGGTGCGACTCAGAAGAGAGGCGTCATAGGGGCCGCGTCGAATCAATCCTTTCAAGCGAGCGGGAGATCAAAGGGCCAAGGAGGGAGCGGGACCACCAGGGAAACCCCGCACGAGACTCCGCTCGAGAAACCGGCGGCGTAACCACGAATACGATCCCCGGCCAGGTCAGGGGCGGAGATTCCTTCTGACCACGCCGGGGTTTTTCGTCAGAGCGCGCAAACACCGCGAGGAGGCTGGGAAGCTTGCCAGCTTTCTCGCCAGAGGAGAGGGGTTATGTCCATCAAATCCGACAAGTGGATCCGGCGCATGGCAACCCAGCATCGGATGATCGAGCCATTCTCGGAGAATCAGGTCCGGGATGGGGTCATCTCGTACGGGGTTTCGTCCTACGGCTACGATATCCGCGTGGCGGACGAGTTCAAGATCTTTACCAACATCAACAGCACGATCGTGGACCCGAAGCACTTCGATCAGCAGTCCTTCATCGACTTCAAGGGAGATGTCTGCATCATTCCCCCCAACTCGTTCGCCCTGGCCCGGACCGTGGAGTATTTCCGCATCCCCCGCAACATCCTCACCATCTGCGTCGGCAAGTCCACTTATGCCCGCTGCGGCATCATCGTGAACGTCACTCCTTTCGAGCCGGAGTGGGAGGGCACGGCCACCCTGGAGATCAGCAACACCACGCCGCTGCCCGCCAAGATCTACGCCAACGAGGGCATCGCCCAGGTCGTCTTCTTCGAGGCCGACGACGTCTGCGAAACCTCCTATGCGGACAAGAAGGGCAAATACCAGGCCCAGCGCGAGATCACGTTGCCGAGGATCTGAACGGAAGAGGGAAGAAAGCGGAACATGCGTTTCGCAGTCGTCATCGAGCGAGCCGAAGGGAATCTGGCGGCGTACGTGTCCGATCTGCCAGGTTGCGTGGCAACAGGCCCGGATCGCGGGGCAGTATTACAGGCCATCCGGGAAGCCATCAAAACGCATCTCGCGGGCATGACCGAGAACGGCGAGCCTATCCCAGAACCCAAAGCCATCGTCGAATACGTGGTAGCCGCTGTCTGACGCCCGCCAGGAACGGCCGGGTTCCCTGGTCGACGAATGCCCCGCCCCCTTTGAACCGCATCCAGCCCGTCGTTGGCACAAGACCGAAAGCAAAGCCAGTGATAGGGCGTTGCGGCATTCGTGTCATTCTGGTAGTCTCCCCAAAGATTCTCGCACACCCCTGCGCCCCCGTCGCCATCCAGAAGGAGCCGGCGCTTGATAGTCACCGGGAAGTCCCTCGCGCTTTTCGTCTTGGCGGGATTGTGTGAGATTGGCGGGGGTTATCTGGTTTGGCAGTGGTGGCGCAATGGCGCCCCCGTGTTTGTAGGGCTCCTGGGTGCCGTGATCCTATTTCTCTACGGCATCGTGCCCACCTATCAGCCGGCCAACTTTGGCCGCGTGTATGCGGCATATGGCGGAGTGTTCGTGGTGCTCTCGATCTTCTGGGGTTGGCGGGTTGATGGCCTCGCGCCGGATCGTTACGATCTGATCGGCGGGGCGATCTGCCTGATCGGCGTGTTCTTCATCATGTACTGGCCCCGCTGAGGGGAGCTCCCAAAGGCAGACAGACGAATGCAGTGGGTACGCCACTCGGACAGTTCTGCAAGACTCACAGGCGTCCGCTTGACCACAGGCGGGGAGGTCTCAGATGGAACGGCGGCGGTTGGGACGGACGGGACAGATGAGCACGGTGGTGGCCTTCGGCTCTGCCGGGGTCGGCCGGGTGGACCAGGACGTGGCGGACCGCGCCATTCAGACGGCCCTGGACTACGGAGTCAATCACTTTGACGTGGCCCCGACCTACGGCGACGCCGAGCTACGGCTGAAGCCGTGGATGCCCAGGATCCGGAACAAGATCTTCCTGGGCTGCAAGACGAAGCAGCGCACCCGCGACGCCGCCAAGGCCGAACTGCACCGCTCGCTGGAGCGGCTGGGGACGGATCGCCTGGACCTTTACCAACTTCACGCTGTCTGTAAACTGCACGAGCTGGACGAGTGCACGGCAAAGGGCGGGGCGCTGGAGACCCTGATCGAAGCGCGTGAGGAAGGAATCGTGCGCTGGCTCGGGATCACCGGCCACACGCACGATGCGCCCGCGACCCACCTGACGGCCCTGCGTCGCTTCAACTTCGACACGGTCATGTTTCCGCTAAATTTCGTCCTCTGGTCCATCCCGGAGTACCGTCGAGATGCGCAGGCGCTTCTGGACGCGTGCCGCCAGAAGGACGTCGGGGTTCACATCATCAAGACGCTCGCCAAGGACCCGTGGGGCGACCGTCCCAAGACTCACACCACCTGGTACGAGCCGTTCACGGATCAGGCGATCATCGACCAGGCCGTCGGCTTCGTCCTGTCCCAGCCGGTCACCACGCTGTGCAGCGTGGGCGATGTGACGGTGCTCCCGAAGTTTCTCGCGGCGGCTGAATGCTACCATCCCCTCGCTCCCGAGGCTCAGGAAGCGCTGGTGGCGACCGCACACCAGTACCACACGCCCTTCGTCGGTTCGTGGGCCTGAGGATCGAATAGCCGGCGGGGCGAGGATGTCCGTCACAGAGGGAAAGAGGATGAAGCCGCAAGAGGATTCGAAACGCCCCTATGAGGTCGAGCGCTCCGCCCGTCACGCGGAGCGCCCGGGATTTCGCATCAACGAGCTGCAGATCGGCCCGAGCCAGAAGGTGCCCTGGCACTACCACACCAACGTCCAGGACACGTTCTACGTGCTGCAGGGTCGCATATGCGTCAGCCTGCGTGATCCGGAAGAACAGGTACAGCTTGCCCGAGGCCAGACGTACACGGTGCCGCCGCGGCGGCCTCATCTCGTGACGAATACGGGGGAGGGGTCGGCGATCTTTCTGGTGCTCCAGGGCTTCGGCGAGTACGATTTCATCCCCGCGCCGTGAGTCGTTGGCGCGGGTCGCCTCCCAGCAGTTCCAGGCGACCTTCCGGCTGGTGAGGCTGGCGCGCTGGACGCACCGCGGATCCAGGGACTGATCCCGAGTGGACATCTTGCCGCTGTTGGACGAGCTGCAGACGATCGCCCGGAACGGGCTGAACTTCACGACCAATCCCCACGATCGGGAACGGTTCGAGCGTCTCCTGGCGCTCGTCACGAAGTATTACGGTCAGGCGCTGGACCTCCCTTCCGCCGACGTCCGGCAACGGCTCGTCGGCGAGTTGGGCTACATCACGCCGAAAGTCGGCGCCGAGGCTGCGATCTTCGATCGTGAGGGGAGGATCCTTCTCGTCCAGCGATCGGATGACAAGCTGTGGTGTCTGCCTTGCGGCTGGGTCGAGCCCAACGAATCACCCGAAGAGGCCGCCGTTCGCGAGGCGAGGGAAGAGACGGGGCTGGAGGTCCAGTCCCGACAACTCGTGGACGTGTTCACCCGGAAGCCGAATACGGGGCACGGACCGCACACCGCCGTTGCGGTCGTCTATCTCTGCGACGTGGTGGGAGGAACGCCGCAACCAGGCTCGCACGAGGTGCTGGAGGCACGGTACTGGCGGATCGAGGACGTGCCCGCGTGGCACGAGTTACACCAGAGCTACGCTGAGGCAGCGCACGCCGTCTGGAGGGCGCGGCAGGCCAGCCATACGTCCGCTTGAGGATCGCAACGCTCGCCGGGGAGGGGAGACGCGATGGAGTGGGAGCAGCTGTACGCGGGGCGGATGCGACGGGTCGAACCGTCGCCCATCATGGATCTCATCCGGGTGATGTCCCAGCGCCCGGTCATCAATTTTGCCTCGGGCCTGCCGGATCCCGCCGGATTTCCGGTGAAGGCCCTCAAGGAGGCGGCGGAACAGATTCTCACCGAGGACTGGCGAGCCGGCCTTCAGTATGGAGAGGCGGAGGGGTACCGTCCGCTTCGGGAGTGGGTCGCGGCTGACCTGACCAGCCGTGGGGTTCCGACAGAGACGGCGCAGGTCCTCATCGTGAGCGGCTCGCAGCAAGGCATTGACCTCGTCGCCCGCGCCTTCCTCCAGCCAAGGGACACCGTCCTGACGGAAGAGCCCAGCTACCTGGCGGCTCTCCAGGTCTTCGCCTCGTTCGAGGCGAACGTCCGACCCATTCGAACGGACGAGGGAGGCCTGGACCCCGACGCCGCGGCCGCCGCACTGAAGCAACCCGGCGTGAAGCTTCTCTACGCGATGCCCAATCACCAGAATCCGTCCGGGACGACGCTCGCCGACGACCGGCGGCATCCCCTGCTCAGGGCCGCGGCCGCCGCGGGCGTTCCCGTCCTGGCCGACGAGGCCTACCTCCATCTTCGCTACGATCCCGGCGAGCCGGCACTCTTGGCCGTGGCGGATCCGGGGGCGCCGATCCTCACGGTGGGCACGTTCAGCAAGACGATCGCCCCCGGGCTGCGAGTGGCATGGATGGCGGGACCGGCGCCGGTCATCAACCGCCTCGCGCTCTTGAAGCAGATCACCGACCTGCATTCCAACTCGTTCACCCAGCGCGTGGTCCACCGGTACGTCAGCGCCGGCCACCTTCCGGCCCAGGTGGCTCACTTGCGGTCTGCCTACCGCGAGAAGCGGGACGCCTTCCTTCACGCGCTCGAGCGCCGGCTGCAAGGGAGGGCGACCTGGACTCGACCGGCGGGCGGGATGTTCCTGCTGCTTCGCCTTGCGCGCGGGCAGTCGGCAACCGGTCTGCTCTCGAAGGCATTGGATCACGGGGTGGCGTATGTCCCCGGTGCCCCGTTCTTCCCGGCGGGCGGCGGGGAGGAAACGATGCGGCTCAACTTCGTCAGCCCGCCCCTGGCCGATATCGACGAGGGCGTGGCCCGGCTGGCGAGAACCATCGGGTAGGTTCCAGCAGCCAGCGGAGGCAGCAGGTCGCCCTGGGCCTTTCGGCATCGGGCCTCGCCGTCGGTCTACCAAGGTAGCGATTCCAACCGCGGATGATCCGTCGTGGAGCTTGACCTCGGAGCCTGCACAGTCCGCTCGTGGCATTGGGGCGACCGGGAATCGATCGCGCGTCACGCCAACAATTGGAGGGTGTGGATCAATCTGCGCGATCGCTTTCCGTATCCGTACACCGTCGCCGACGCGGAGAATTGGCTCCGGTCTGTCCGCCGGATGACGCCCGAGACCCAGTTCGCCATCTCGATTGGCGACGCGGCCGTCGGAAGCATCGGGATCACGTTGCTGGATGACGTGCACCATCGCTCGGGCGAGATCGGCTACTGGTTGGGAGAGGAGTTCTGGGGACAAGGGATTGCGACGGCGGCCGTGCGGGCCGTCGCCAACTACGCATTCTCCACGTTCGATGTGTGTCGGATTCAGGCCGCGGTGTTCGAGTGGAATCCCGCATCCATGCGGGTGCTGGAGAAGGCAGGCTACACTCTGGAGGGGCGGCTTCGGAAAAGCGTCACCAAGGACGGCAAGACCATCGATCAGTTCTTGTACGCCATCACCCGGGACTAACCGGAGGCCGCAACATGGGAGCAATCGCGGCACCCCGCGGATCTGGGGCCTACCCGAGGCCGGCGGGATCTCGTGATGGAATCACTGTCTTGGTCATTTCCGTTGAGTCGCCATGCGGGGGAAAGGACAACCCATGAGCCCGATAATTGATGCGCACCTGCACGTCTGGGACGAGACCGCAGGGGGGAGACAAACAGAGCCGATGCCCAAGGGGAATTACAGCCCGCAGGCCCAGGCCTCCGTCGAGCTGTTCATGGACTACATGGACGAGGCCGGCGTCGAGAAGGCGGTCTTTGTTCAGCCCTGGTTCTATCACTGGGACAACTCGTACATGGTGAAATGCGTCCAGCGGTACCCGGGCCGATTCCGGGGGGTCTGTGTGATTGACCCGCGAGGTTCTGGCGCGCCCTCGGCCCTGAAGAAGTGGCGTGCAGAGGGCGCGACCGGAATACGGCTCCGATCTTTTCGTAGGGACGAAGGCGGCGGGCCCGGACCCTGGCTCGGGACCGAGGAAACCATGCCGCTGTGGGAGGCGATCGCCGAGACCGGCAGCATCGTCTGTACGCTCTGGGCAGGTGGCGATCTCTTCAGGCTGTCTGGACTGTTGAAGCGATTTCCCGGGGTCCGGGTGGTGATCGACCACCTCAACAATCTCGCCCCAGAGGCGGGGCTCCGCCAGCCGGCGTTTGCCGCCGTGCTCGACCTGGCCAGCCAGCCCACCGTCTTCGTCAAGCTCTCCGGGTATCACCACTGGTGTGAAGAACGCTATCCGTACCGGGATGGCATGCCCTTCGTCGAGGCGGCCGTCAAGGCCTTCGGCGCAGACCGCTGCATGTGGGGATCTGATTTTCCTCACGTCCTCGCCGGCTGCGGGTACGTGCGCAATCGGAACTTCCTGCCACGGGAGGCAAAGTTCCTCTCCAAGGGTCAATTGGATGCGATCATGGGCGGGACCGCAGAGCGGCTGTGGTTCGGCTAAGACTGAGCGTTGGCGGTTTTCCACCAGGGGAGAATCCACATGGAACCACCCGAAGAGGTACGACAGTGGGTCAGCGAGCTGGTGGGGATAGCGCCTGAGGAGAGCCGCCTGTCCCGGGCTCTCGAGGCGTGGGCGATACTCGGCCCGGCGTTGGCGGCCGTGCACAACGCGGCCGTTCCGGCGGAGACGGAGCCAGCCACCCAGATGGTGTTCCCTGGGCTGGAAGAGCCCCAATCAGAGGCGAGCCGCGGCGATCGGCAATGAGGGAAAGAAGGAGACGGCGGCGATGAAGCAGCCGTGGGAACTCACGCTGGCCGATGCCAGTGCGATGATTTGTCAGGGGACGCTATCGCCCGTGGAACTCACCCGGTCCGTCCTCGACCGGATCTCCGCGGCGGAGCCGCGCGTCCTGGCGTGGGCGCGGACGCTGCCGCAGCAGGCGGTGGCCGAGGCGGAGCGGTTGGATTGGCTCCTCCGGCAGGGGACATATCTCGGGCCGCTCCACGGCATCCCGGTTGGTATCAAGGACATCTATTACACGGCGGGCGTCGAGACGGCCGCGGGATCGAGGGTGCACACCGGATTCGTCCCGACATTCGATGCAACCGTCGTGCGGCGACTGCTCGAAGCCGGTGCGATCCTGCTGGGCAAGACGGCCACGACGGAGTTCGCCTATGCCGACCCGGCGGCGACCCGGAATCCCTGGAATGCGGGGCACACGCCCGGCGGCTCGAGCAGCGGCTCGGCCGCGGGGGTGGCCGCGGGCATGTGCCTCGGCGCGTTCGGCACCCAGACTGGGGGCTCGATTGTTCGTCCGGCCGCCTTCTGTGGAGTGGTGGGCCTCAAGCCGACCTACGGACGGGTCAGTCGGCATGGCATCATCCCCTTTGCCTGGTCCCTCGACCATCCGGGCCCGATCGCGAAGACGGTGCGGGACGCGGCCTTGTTGCTCTCGGCCGTGGCGGGGCCGGACCCCCACGATCCGGGTGCGGCAACCCAGTCCGTGCCGTCCTGTGCCGAGGGCCTGGACGCGGCGCCCCGCGGGCTCCGCGCGGGGATTCCGGACCGGTACTTCCCCGAGCGATCGAGCCCAGCCGTGGCGACATCCTTCCAGGAGGCGGTCCGCGTGTTGGAGAAGCTCGGCATGCGCCTGCACGAGGTCAAGCTCCCGGACTGCTTCGAGGCCGGCGTGGAGGCGGGGCGCGTCATCATGCACGCGGAGGGCGCGGCCTTCCATCGTGACTGGTTCAAGGCGCGGGGGGAGGACTATGGGCCGAAGCTTGCCGGGCTCATCGAGGCGGGCCTCCTGATTCCGGCAGCGTCGTACCTTCGCGCGCAACAGGTTCGGTCCGTGGCCATTGCGGCCATGCGCCGCCTCTTGACCGAGGTGGATGTGCTGGTCACGCCGGCGGCGCCTGGCCCCGCGCCGGAGGGCCTCGCCTCCACAGGGGACCCGGTATTCAATGCGCCCGCCAGCGCGTTTGGGCTCCCGGCCCTGGGGCTGCCCATGGGCTTTGCGCCCTCGGGGCTCCCCCTGGGACTGCAGATCATGGGCCGCCCCTTCGGCGAGGGCACGGTCCTTCGGGTGGGCGCAGCCTACGAGGCTGCCACTCCGTGGCACGAGCAGCGACCCGCACTATGATCGCGAGACACGGGCTCCGGGCAGGCCGTTTCCCGGGTATGAGGAGGGGGCGCCCTGCAAACGACCGAGGAAAGGCGGGGAGATGATCTGGATCAGCCGAGAAAATACTGTGTACTCGCTCGACAAGGCGCACGCGCCCGTGGTCACGGTTGACCCGGGGACGGAGGTTTGTTTCGAGACCTGGGACGCCCGCACTGGAACGGTGCAGAAGGAAAGCGATCTCCTCATCACACCGCATCCGAAGGGGCCGAATCCTGCCACCGGTCCGGTCGCCGTCCGCGGGGCCGACCCCGGCGATGCCCTGGTCGTGGAGATCCTCGACATCAAGCTCAGCCCTCGCGGGTACACCGGGATCCGGCCGAAGCAGGGTGTCCTGGGCCACCTGATCGGTGACTACCGCACGAGAGTGATCGACATCGTGGACGGGATGATCGTTTTCAATGAGCGGATCCGGTTCCCGGTCCGTCCCATGGTGGGGGTGATCGGCACGGCTCCGGCAGGCGAGGGCGTGGGCACCCTCCATCCCGGTCCCCATGGCGGCAACATGGACCACAACGACGTCCGCGTCGGTGCCCGCGTCCACCTGCCAGTTTTCGTGTCCGAAGGCTTGCTGGCCATCGGCGACGTTCACGCCTCCATGGGTGACGGCGAGGTCTCGATCACCGCCCTGGAAATCTGTGGCGAGGTCATGACGCGGGTGGACCTCGTCAGAGGGGAGGAGATCACGCGGCCCTGGATCGAGTTCCCCGATAGCTGGATCACGACCGGGGACGGGCCGACGATCGGTGACGCGATCCGGGTGGCCTGCGAGGAGATGGCGACGCTGTTGCAGCGGCATCTGGGGCTCTCCGTGGATGAGGCCTACTTGCTCCTCAGCATCCGGGGAGATGTAAGGGTGTCTCAATGTGCCGACGCTTCGGCGGTGGCTGCTACGGCCCGCGTCGTCATTCCTAGATTCTGACGGGTTCGAAGATCGGCGGGCACGGCGGCTTGGCGGGGCCGGCAGTGTCAGTGAAGCTGGGTCCGTGGGGCCGTGAAGATCTCTTGGATGCAACATCTCCGTGGACGGGTTTCCGAGGATGAGCCCGAGACGACTGACGATATCCACGCTTCCGGGGCGCCTGGCCGTGTGCGGGCTTGACCCAGGAGACCAGGTGCCGGCCTGGGCGACGACCGGGCCACTCATTTCGGTGACGCGCACGGGGGAGGAAGTGTCGGTCGTTTGCGCTGAGGGAGCCGTTCCCGATGGGGTGCAATGTGAGAAGGGCTGGAGGTGCCTGCGAATTCGGGGCCCGCTGGCCTTTGCCGAGACCGGCGTGTTATCCTCCCTTGCCGCTCCACTGGCCAGGGCCGGCATCAGCATCTTCGTGGTGTCCACCGACGACACCGACAACATCCTGGTGAAGGAGGAGCTCCTCGGGACGGCGCAGGCGGTCCTGGCTTCAGAGGGGCATACGATTGAGCAATGACTGGGAGGGTGGACGGGTAGACATCACCCAAGGAGAAGGCTTCCAGGGGCCGTAGATCAAGTGGCCGAGACCATACCTGGCATCGATGAGGAGGTTGTGCGCATAGGAGGAATGCGATGAGAGTCAAAGAGATCATGCGAAAGCCGATCGCGACGCTTTTGCCGGAGACGTCGGCGAAGGAGGCGCTCGACCGCATGCGGGCGCTGGGGGTCACCTCGTTGCCCGTCCAGGATCAGAGCGGATTCTTCCTGGGGATCGTGCAGGTGGCGGACATTACGCGCCACATTGCCAGCAACGAGGCGGAGGGGGCGGTCCCGATCAAGGATCGGTTCTCGCGCTCGGCGGTGACGGCCACACCCGAGATGGACGTGGCGCGCCTGGCGGAGATGATGCGGTACAAGAGCCTCGAGAACGTCATGGTCCTGGAGGCGAGGCAGCTCGTGGGCGCAGTCTCCCTGGAGCAGGCCCGCACCGCGGCGGGGTCGGCCGAGGCAGGAGGCTAGACATGGAGCAGCGGAGACTCGGAGGGCGGGGGCCGGTTGTCTCGGCCATCGGCCTCGGGTGCATGAGCATGTCCGAATTCTATGGAACTTCCGACGAGCAAGAATCGCTCGCCACGATTCATCGGGCCCTGGAGCTGGGGATCAATTTCCTGGACACCGCCGATGCGTATGGGCCGTTCACGAACGAAGAACTCATCGGCAGGGCGATCAGGGGACGTCGCGACCAGGTGGTCCTGGCGACCAAGTTCGGCAACACGCGTCTGCCGGACGGGAGGTTCGGACCGGTCAACGGGCGCCCCGAGTACGTGCGGCAGGCTTGCGAGGCCTCCCTCAAACGTCTGGGGGTGGAGGTCATCGACCTCTACTACCAGCATCGCGTGGATCCCACGGTGCCGATCGAGGACACCGTCGGGGCGATGGCCGAGCTGGTGCGCCGAGGGAAGGTGCGCTACCTCGGGCTCTCGGAGGCGGCGCCGGCGACGATCAGGCGGGCGCACGCCATCCATCCGATCACGGCTCTCCAGACCGAGTACTCGCTGTGGAGCCGCGATCCGGAAGACGAGATTCTCCCCACCATCCGGTCGCTCGGCATCGGCTTCGTGCCCTACAGCCCGCTCGGCCGCGGGTTCCTCACCGGCCGGTTCCGGCGCCCCGAAGATCTGCCGAGGGATGATCACCGGGTCAACATGCCGCGCTTTCAGGGGGAGAACTTTCAAAAGAACGTGGCGCTCATCGAGAGGATCGCGGCGATCGCGACCGAGAAATCCATCACGCCGGCGCAGCTTGCCCTGGCCTGGGTCCTGGCCCAGGGGCAGGACATCGTCCCGATCCCAGGCACCAAGCGGCGCACCTACCTGGAGCAGAACGCCGCCGCGGTCGCCGTCAGGCTGACGAGCCAGGACCTGCGGCGCCTCAACGAGGCCATGCCGAGGGGAGCGGCCGCCGGGGCCCGCTACGCCGACATGAGCCGGGTCACGCTGTAGGCTGCGGGGTCGGGACGCGAGCGGGCGGCGTCCATCCCTGCACTGGGGGGTATGGTCACCATGACGGAGTACACGGGACCCACCTGCGTTCTGTGCGGCGTGAGGGCATGCACCGCCGAGCCGGACACGAAGAAGCCGCCGTCGTTCTGCCCCATGCCCGTGGAGGCCGAGCTGTTCGAAGAGGTCGAGCGCGCGTACCTGGAACGGGAGGACCTGCGGCGGCTCGCCATCGAGTCGGCCCGGACGGAGGCCGCCGGGTACTGCCGCAGCACGCGCGTCGAGGAGATCATGGACTTCGCGCGCCGGATCGGGGCGAGGAAGCTGGGCATCGCGCACTGCGTCGGCCTCATGCAGGAGGCCAAGGCGGCGCGGGACATCTTCGCGGCCGGCGGCTTCGAGGTCTACAGCGTCTGCTGCAAGGCAGGCTCCATCGACAAGGAGAAGATCGGCCTGCGGGACGACGAGAAGGTGCGTCCGGGGCAGTACGAGGTCATGTGCAGCCCGGTGGGGCAGGCCGCGTTGCTCGCCAAGGTCGGGACGCAGCTCAACGTGGTGATCGGCCTCTGCGTCGGTCACGACAGCCTGTTCTTCATGCACTCCAAGGCCCCGGCCACGGTGCTGGTCGCCAAGGACCGGGTGCTGGGACATAACCCTGTCGCCGCCCTGTACACCAGTCACTCGTACTACCGGCGATTGACGGAAAAGACAGTTGACTAGGACGATCGTTCACTCCAGGCATCGGAGGAGGCGCAGATGAACCGGCAAGACATCGTCACGCTGTATGACTACAACGCCTGGGCCAATGCACGGATCCTCAGGGCCGTCGAGCCGCTCACTCCTGAGGCATTCATGCGAGACCTGAAGAACAGCTTCCCCTCGGTGCGGGACACGCTGGCCCACATTCTGGGCGCCGAGTGGATCTGGCTGCGCCGGTGGCACGGCGACTCCCCATCCCAGATCCTGCCCGCGACCGATTTTCCCGCCCTGGCCAGCCTGAAAGACCGGTATGCCGCGGTCGAGAAGGAGCGGCGCGTGTTCCTGGATGGCCTTTCTGAGGTACGCTTGTCCCAGCCTTTCCACTACAACGACATGGCAGGCAAGACGCACGCCCTGCTCTTCGTTCACAGCCTGCAGCACGTCGTGAATCACGGGACGTACCACCGGGGGCAGATCACCACCATGCTCCGGCAGCTTGGTGCGACCCCCGTGAGCACCGACATGGCCCGATTCTACCTGGACCGGGCGGCCGGGAAGTAGGTCGCGGCCGGAGCGGCCATGGCGCGAGGCCAGCATGAAGCGAATCGCGATCCTGGATGATTATCAAGGTACGGTGCTGTCGCTGCCGTATTGGTCACGGCTTTCCGGGCGGGCCACGGTGGATGTGTTTCGCGACACGACGCCGAACGAGGACGGGCTGGTTCGCCGGCTGGCTCCGTACGAGATCCTGGTCCTGATCCGGGAGCGGACGCGCTTTCCCGCCGCGCTGATCGCGCGGCTGCCCGCGCTGGAACTCCTGGCGATCACCGGCCGGAATTCGGGTCACGTGGATGCCGCCGCCGCCACAGCCCGCGGCGTTCTCATCACCGAAACCGAGGGCTCGGGCGTGGCGGCCATCGAGATCACCATCGGGCTCTTGCTGGCCACCGTGCGGCGGATCCCCCAGGAGGATCGCGCCATACGCCAGGGCCGGTGGCAGATCGGGATCGGCGTCGAGCTGTCGGGAAAGACCCTCGGCATCCTGGGCTTGGGCAGGATCGGCAGCCGGATTGCGGCGTTTGGGAAGTTCCTCGGTATGCGAGTGCTGGCCTGGGGACCGACGCTGACGGAGGAGCGAGCGGCCGCCAGCGGGGTCACGTACGTTGCGCTGGACACACTCTTTCGGGAGAGCGATGTCGTCAGCCTGCACCTGCGCCTCTCCGAGCGAACGCGCGGGCTCGTCACGGCGCGGCATCTGTCCCTCATGAAGCCGACCGCCTACCTGATAAACACGGCACGCGGCCCCCTGGTGGACGAGGACGCCTTGGTCACGGCGTTGCGGGAATGTCGCATCGCCGGGGCGGGGCTGGACGTCTTCGACGTCGAGCCACTCCCGGCGAACCACCCGTTTCTGACCTTGGAGAATGTCGTGCTGTCCCCGCACAGTGGCTACGTCACGCAGGAGGCCTACCA
Source organism: Methylomirabilales bacterium (SeqCode) (assembly GCA_044451055.1). GTDB lineage: Bacteria > Methylomirabilota > Methylomirabilia > Methylomirabilales > 2-02-FULL-66-22 > 2-02-FULL-66-22. The sequence goes on along the minus strand of JBIOJT010000033.1, from coordinate 3,385 downwards.
CATCTTCTTCCGGCAGGTCGTGGAGAACATCGAGAGTTACCTGGAGGGACATCTGCCTCCTCGCACCCTGAACCCGGAGGCCAGGGGACGACGGGCCGGCAAGGACACTTGAGAAGGGACGTGATCCTACGCGGGGAATACTGCCCGGTGCCCGCACCCGATTCGGGACCGCGGACTCGTCGGGATTTCGGTGTGAACGCGTGGCGAGGAAACACAGACGAGGAGGGCGAAAGGCGTTGACCCTCGGAGAGGTGTGTGATAAGAAACGATCGAACCGCTGGTGCGGGAAGCCAGTGATGCCCTCGCGGCGACCACAGGCGACGTGAGTCCAGCCAGGCTGCCCAGAAGGCTCTTTGGGTCCAGGAAACCCGGGGGGCCTTTTTGCTTTTGGGAGAAGGGGGGAGAACGTTCTTCGAGGTGGGGGAGAGAATGCTCCCAGAGGGTTGCAGCTGAAGGGAGGATCGGACGATGAGGATCCGTTCGAGGTGGCTTGCAGGAGTCGGAATTTCCCTCTTGGCGGGAGCAGTGGTGGCCAGCACAACCGTGGGGGTGTATGCGGGCGAGTCCTCGCTGGCCTATTTCCAGCAGGCCAAGATCAACTGGCGTCAGTTCGAAGGGCAGAAGCTGACCATCGGACTCAACAAACATCCGTACACGGAGTCGCTGCTCCCGCTCGTCCCGGAGTTCGAGGCGCTGACCGGGATCAAGGTGGAGTACCTGATCCTGCCGGAGAACGAGTACGGCGCCAAGCTCACGGCGGACCTCTCCCAGCAGCGCGGGGAGTTCACCGTGATCATGGCAGGGGCCATGCGCAACTGGGCCTACGTGACCCCCGGCTGGATGGTCCCCCTGGACCAGTTCCTGAACGACCCGAAGCTGACGGACAGGTCGTGGTACAAGCTGGAGGACTTCTTCCCCAGCCTGATCGCCGCCAACCGCTGGAACGGCAAGGTCGCCGGCGGGACAGGGGAGGGGCCGCTCTGGTCGATCCCGGTGATGTCCGAAAGCTACGTCCTGGCCTACCGCAAGGATATCTTCGATCAGTACAAGATCAAGGTTCCCAGGAGTTACGAAGAGATGGCCGAGGCCGCCCATCTGGTGAAGAAGAACGCGGGGATTGACGGGCTCGTGTCCCGCGGAACGCCGAACTTCCCCACCATCGCGACCGGCTACCTCAGCGGGGTGAAGTCGTACACCGACGGGAAGTGGGCCGAGCTGGACGAGAAGATGAACGCCCAGTTCCAGGATCCGCGGGTGGTCAAGTTCAGCCAGATGTGGACCGACATGCTTCGCGAGAGCGGCCCGGCCAACTGGGCCAACATGACCTGGTACGATGGCATGGAGACCTTCGCCGCCGGCCTGGCCGGGATGTATCCGGACTGCGACTTCTTCGCCGCCACCTACGAGGATCCCAAGAAGTCCAAGGTCGCCGGGAAGGTCGCCTACGCCCTCCTGCCGTCCGGTCCCGCCGGGACCACGTACTCCGGGTTGTTTACCTGGGCGCTCGGCATGAGCAGCGCCACCAAGAACAAGGGGGCGGCCTGGCTGTTCATCCAGTGGGCCACCTCGCCGCGCACGCTCCTGAACGCCACGGTCGAGTATCAGAACTACAATCCGACCCGGGTGTCGGTCATGAATGATCCCCGGACCCAGAAAGTGATGGGCGGCTGGGGCCACGGGACGTACGTGAAGACGGTGCAGGAGAACCTCAAGACCGCGCGCATCGCCTGGGTGCCCGAGCCGGAGCGTCCCAGATTGGGGGACGTCTGGGCCCGGGCCCTGCATGAGATCTACTTCAAGCGGCTGTCCGCGGAAGACGCCATGAAGCGCGCCACCGATGAGGTGAACACAATCTTCACCGAGATCGGACTGCGGAAGTAAACGCGAACCGACGGGCCCATGGCCCCTCGCGAATCAGGGGTTATGGGCCCGCGCTGTCTCATGGGGACGATGGGTCGAATGGCCGCGCCACACGCTCGGGCCCGGCGAAGAGAGGCCTGGCTCCCGTACCTGCTGCTCACGCCGGGGCTCCTCTTGCTGGTCGGGATGTTGTACCCTTTCTTTCTCGGGGCCTACTACAGCCTCACCAGCTACTTCCTCCAGTATCCCCACCTGTTCCGGTTCGTGTGGCTCGGCAACTACTTGAAGCTCCTGCAGGACCCGCTCTTCGTGCATTCGCTGAAGTTCACCATCGCCTATGCGGTCGTCGCCGTGCTGATCCAAGTGGTCCTCGGGCTGGGGGTGGCCCTCCTGCTCAACAGCCGGATCGTCGGACGATCCGTCCTGCGGGCGACGATGCTCATGCCGCTCATGATGCCGCCGGTCATCACGGCGCTCATGTGGAAGGTCATGATGGCGGCCACCAAGTCGGGGATCTTGAATTACCTCCTCTCCTTCTTGGGGGTGGGACCGGTCAACTGGCTGGGGTCGGTGGATTTCGCCGCGGTCTCCATCCTGATCATTGACACCTGGGGGAACCTGCCCTTTGTCTCGCTGATCCTCCTGGGGGGCCTCCAGTCGCTGCCGTACGAACCCTACGAGGCGGCCCTGGTGGACGGGGCATCGGGGTGGGGAGTCTTCCGGTACGTCACGTTGCCCCTGCTCAAACCGTTCATCCTCCTGGCCGCCACGTTCCGGATCATGGACGCCCTCCGCATCTTCGACGTCATCTATGCCACCACCGTCGGCGGGCCGGCCGACGCGACCATGAACCTGCACATGCGGGCCTTCTGGCAGGCCTTCCAGTGGTACTCGATGGGAATGGGGATGGCCTACGCCATGGTCCTGCTCGTCCTGGTCTTCCTGGCCAGCTCCTTCCTCATGGGCTATTGGAGGCGGGCGGCTGAAGAGACCACCATCTGAGGCGACCGATGCCGACGACGTCCACCCCTGCGCATGGCATGCTGGTCTGGATCCGGAGACTCCTGGTGAGCGTGGCCGTCCTCGCGCTCGTGGTCTGGACCGTCTTCCCATTCTTCTGGATCCTGCTCACCTCGCTCAAGCGGCCCCTGGATGTCATCGCCGCCCCGCCCAAATTGGTCTTCGAGCCGACGTCGGAGAACTACCGCGCTCTCTTCATCGGCCAGCAGCGGGGGCTGTACGCGTCGGCTCGGCCGGACTTCCCCCTCTTTTTCCTGAATAGCGTGATCATCTCGTGCGGGGCAGTGGCGCTCTCCTTCCTGGCGGGGGTGCCGGCCTCGTTCGCCCTGGCACGGTACAGCTTCCGCTTCAAGGAGCAGTTGGCCTTTCTCTTCTTGAGCTTTCGTTTCGCTCCGTTCATCACCTTCCTGATCCCGCTGTACATCCTGTTCCAGCGGCTGGGGCTGTACAACACGTATTCCGGCCTCATCCTTGCGTACCAGCTCATCACCTTGCCCTTCACGAT
>JBIOJT010000032.1:0-21997 GCA_044451055.1 Methylomirabilales bacterium (SeqCode) | reverse complement strand
CCCGGCACGAAAACCACCTGGCTCGGCCTCCAGCGCCTCGATGATCTGGCCGCCATGTACAGATTCATGGCGCTTCGGCACGCCCGACATCTGCTGCAACCCTCCGTGTCCAGCCCCTCAGGATATGGGTAACGATCAGCATGGACTGGAGGGGGCTCCCCATGTCCAGCCCGAGTGCGTCGGTCATCATCTGCTTGTGACTGACACCGATGCCCAGCCGGAAGCGGCCGCCCGAAACCTCGGCCAGCGTCAACGCTTCCTGAGCCAGGGCGACGGGATGCCGCGGGTAGATCGGGACGACACCATTGCCAAGCCCGACGGCGCGCGTGACCTGAGCGTATGCGGCCAGGACCAGAAACGAGTCGCGTCCGCCCCCGTGGGTCACCCAGAGGCTCTCATAACCCCACGCCTCGGCCTGTGGAGCCAAGTCGAGCGCGAGGCGAAAGTCCGCCCCCGGAATCAGGTATGCGCCGGTTCGGTCCATGGGTGATGCCTGACCGCCCTTACTCGATCCTTCCGCCATCATCCTCTTCTGTTGCCGCCTGTGAACCGGAGCGAAGAAGGACTCGTCCCACGCCAGCGGAAGGATGCAGAATCTCCGCGGCCGCGAGACGCCGCGTCGCTTCAGGACTCATTTCGATTTCTTGAATGCCTGATCCGACTCAGCCCCTGCCCGCGGCTTCCAGTCCAGCGAATAATACTCCCCGCGGTCGCGCGCCCACGGATCGAAGGCATTGACGACGTGCTCGAGTTCCGGCGACAGTTCCGGGATCGTCCGCAAGAGCACCCGCTTCAGGAGGGAGACTTCCACCTCGTGACCGTTCGGCTTGCCCTTTTCCATCACCGTGCCGTCCGGACCGTTGTTCGTAACCCATTCGACCCCGAGGCTGGTATAGAACTCGGGCCGGAAGCTCGACGTGAAGAAACGGTCGCTGAACAGCCGCCGGGAGGCATTCAGGATGAACACCTGGAACTGGGTCTCGGAAATGGCGAAGCCGTGGGGTCGGGTGAATTCCGAGAGCCAGCCGACGACGGTATCGACGTCCTCGATGTTGTCCACCAGGCTGCCGTCGGGATGCCCCAGGCAGTCGTTGATCGGCGTGCCGTCGTCGTTCACCTGCGCCGTAGTGATGATCTTCGAGGCATCGCACTTGTGCTGCCCGTACACCTCGCGCAGGATGCCCACCAGCCGCTCCTGCTCGGCCCGCTCGGGCGAGGCCTGGTCCAGGTGATGGTCCACGAAGTCGTCGAAGCTCGTCAGGGTCCTGAGTCCGTATTGCCGCCGGAACTCATTGAACCGCGGCACCCCCCGCTCGCGGTCGCGGATGAGGTCGAGGGCCGCCACGTCGATCTTGCCCGTCGCCGTGTGCAAGCGCGGCAGGTCGAGGTTCTGCAGGAACCGCGGATGGTTCTGGAGCGTCAGGAGGCCAAGGCGCTGGCGGCCCATGGAGAGCGCCCAGTTCGCGAGCCCCCGCTCCCGCATGGCTGGCGTCGCCATGCCGCGGAAGGTCTCCACCACCGGGACCTTGCTTCGGATCACGTTGGGATCCTTGTCCCACTCCCGGTACTCGATGAGATCGGGAACCATCGTGTGCAGCCGGTAGACGGTGACGAACTCCTCCGGGAAGTTGAAAGGCGATCCGAAGTGATTGATCCCGCCGTTGACGTGATCCGGGTTCTTCAGGCTCCAGATGTCCGTCTTCTTGGGGTCGTACTTGGCGAAGATCGCGTCGTCGGCATACACGTGGCTGCCCAGCCCGAAGATTCCTGGTCCGGAGGCGAAGACGGAATACCACTGGGTCGCCTTCTTGGCATCCGTTGACGTGCCGAAATTGTTGACGACGATCTTCTCGAGGGCGGCCTGGACAAGGTCGTGACCCTGGAACAGGCCGTGCCAGTTGGCATTCAGACCCAGGTAGAGCGGCTCGTCGTAGAGCAGTTGGGGTGTCCATTCGATGGTGTGGATCTTGGCGATCTCCGCCGAGATGACGAGCCGCGCGACCTCGAACAGTTCGTCGGCCGTTACGTCTCTGTAGCGAATGACCTCGTCGGGTCGCACGGGGTTGCGCAGCCCCGAGTCCGCGTCGGGCGTCGCCGCCGCCCGATTTCGGAACGCCTCGACGAAGAGGTTGTGTTCCCGGGCGAAGACGTTGTGGAAAAAGCTCAAGCCGACGGTCCAGTTGTCCGGAAACGCGGTTGCTTCCTGGCCGGACCACTGCGGATTGATTGGATCGGAGGGCTCAAACACGGGAAGGTAGCCCTGTCGTTCGCCGGCGCCCACCCGCCGGCCGACCGGCATCAGCAGCAGCCTGGCCGGGTCGTTGGGATCGCGCTTGACCCGCTGGCGCGAGGTTTCGTCCCAGCCGTAGAGCTGCGAGGCATCCCACCAGGCGGTGACCGTGTTGCGGGTCGTCTTGTAGGCCCGGGCCAGGTGCTCCTTACCTTTGTCGATGAAGGTGGGGGGATCGCTGTCCTCGGCGATGTAGGCCTTGTCCATACGGTCATCCGGGCGGCAATCGAGCTTCGCGATCTCCTCCGGTGTCAGAGGTCTTTCGACGTCGCCAACCTTCTGGGTCGCACAGCCCACGGCCATCATCTCTGGCGCATTGTGCCCCTCCTCCAGGTGAGAGAACCAATCGTGGGTCATGAACTGGATCCAGAATGCCGCCAGGACGTTGAAGAACGGCGCCTTTCGGTAATCGCAGTTGCCCTCAGCCGAGTAGCCGGGCAGTCCGTGACCCTCATTGCACTTGTCGGGCTGCGACTGCGCCCGCGTGAAGAGCTTGCGGCTGATCACCTGCGGATCGGGTTTCAGCAGGCCGAGACGATCCCCGTGCCGGTTCGTGACCAGCTCGTTCTTGCCCAAGTCCGGGTAGGTCGTCTCGAACTGGACGTTTCGGGCGAAGGGCATGTTGGTAGATCCCATGAGGGGATTCTTGATGTCGTTGCAGATCCCGGTCAGGTTGCGGAAGCGGATCAGCTCGCCCCAACACCGCTGCGCGCCGTCGCCGCCCACGGCTTCGTACTGGGGATGCCCCTTCGGCAGCCGCATCTCGTCCCAAACCTTCACGGCGGATCCGGCGACGCCGTCAGGCCCCTGCACGTAGTCCTTGTAGGTCCCGCTGTTGTCGAAGAGGTTGAATTTGATCATCTCCACGCGCTGATACTCGAGATCGAGGAGGGCCCCGTCGATCCCCCGGCCGTTCGGACCCAGGTGCCCGGCCTCACTGCCGGATTCGGGAGCCTTGCTGCTGGCATCGCCCGTCACCCAGTAGTTCGCCCAGTCGACCCAAGGCAGGCTGCGGAATGCAACGGCCTTGTCGCCACCGCGGCAGCGGGCGGTATACTCTTGGACCTTGCCCAGGAATCTCTCGGCGCGTTCTTCAGCAACCGGCCGGAACCCCTTGTCCAGGAGCGTAAGGCAGGCCTCCAGGTCCTGTTGTGTGGTGGCGCATCCTCCGAGGAGGAGCGTCGCGCCGAAGAGACACCAACACGCCTGCCTGCTCATGGTTGCCCTCCCTGCTCAACCGCTCTTGCCAGCCGTGAGAGTCGTTTCGGTCGCGGCGCTTCACCAGTAGATTCTCGATGAGGATGGCAGCCGGCAGCCCCGGAGGGACAGCATCGCCTGGGTGAACTGGCGCCCGTGGGCCCGCAGCCCCGCAAGGACTTTCACCTGATACCGATGTGGTCCTTCCACGCCGTCCCGACGGCGCAGGGCTTCCCGAGTCTTGTCGCGAACCAGCGGTCGAGGGCTGTGACGAGAGGCGCTAACGATCTTTCAAGGGGAAGCGCGCTCGGCATCGGCGAGGATCACGTCGGCGGCCTTCTCGCCAATCATATACACCGCGCTGACGATGAAAAAGCCCGGAATCCGTGGAAATACCGAGGCGTCCACCACGCGCAGGCCTTGGGTGCCGTACACCCGAAAGTCACCGCTCAGCACCCCGTTGAGCTCCCTGGGGCCGATCGGACAGGTGCAGGAGGCGTGGTGGCCCCAGGCGTTATTCCGCGCGAAGTCCCTCAGCTCCTCGTCGGACTGAAGATGCTCGCCCGGCAGTTCCTCCTCGGCGATCAGCTTCTGCTTCTTGAGTTCCGCCGTCATCCGGCGGACGAACCTGATGCCGTCGACGACCGAGTCCAGATCCTCACCCGCCCTATCGCTGCCTTCGTCGAAGTAGCGGAAGTTGATGGACGGCGTATCTCGCGGATCCGCAGACCGCAGGGTCACCTCGCCCGCCCGGTTGTTGGTGTGCGCCTTGAGGATCGCCCAGGTCAGGTAATTCAGGCGCCGGGCGAACAGCGCCGAGTAGGTCGGGAAATACCCCCGGAAGAGGCCCAGCAGGGCGAAACAGAACAGGTCCGGAAGCGGGCGCTCGGGCGCGGAGCGCTTGATGACGGCGAGGACCGCTCCGTTGGTCGTGTACACGCCCTTGCGTCCGCTCGCCCACTGCTGGTATTGAGGATCGCCCCTGGAAAACCTGGCCCCCTCGAGCACCTCCCAGTGATCGAAGCTCATGCGGTTCACCACGCCGACCTCATAGCGATCCTGCAGATTCTTACCCACCCCGGGAAGGTCCACCCGCAGCTCGATGCCATGGCGCTGCAGCACCTCCCTCGGCCCGATCCCGGAAAGCATCAGGAGCTGCGGGGAGTTGAAGGCCCCGCCCGCGAGGATGACCTCCCGCGATGCGCGGACCTCGTGCCGCTCTCCGCTGTCCTGGCTCGGGCGGCTCTGGGCCCGGTACAGCCGCTCGCCCTTCAGGTACTCGACCCCGATGGCCCGGTTCCCCTGGTCGAAGAGCACCCGCGTGGCCAGGGCGTTCAGCTCGAGCTTCAGGCGATCGGGATACCGCTGCGCCGTCTCCAGCACGCGTTCGCGGGCGCCCATCCGTTGATGATTGCGGGTGGCGAGAGGCGTGTACCGAATGCCCACGGCGTTCTCGCTCACCAGCCGCCAATCGTTGGGATCGGCCTGGCTCTCGAAGAGCCACCGCACTCGCTCGACCGGCTGCGCGACATCCTCGAAGGCCCTGTGCGCCGACTCGAGGAGCACCTTCACGAGGTCCGCATCGCCGAGGGCGGACACCGGGATCGCCCTCTCGGTCTGAAGCAGCCTTTCCAGCCGTGCCGGGTGGGGTCGATGCCCAGCTTGCTCAGCCAGGCAGCGGAGATCCGGTGGTGGCAGTCTTCCAGCCGCTGGAAGTAGGTGCGCATGTTCTCCGCGCTCCAGGAGCGGTCGCCGGTGAGCCGGGCGATCTCTTCCCAGTCGGCGTTGTGCGGGTAGACCATGATCATGGCATTGTGGGCGGTGCAGCCCCCCAGCGTCCCGGCCCGGGGATACAAGACCCCGTCGACGCGCTGGCCGTTCCATTCCCCGACGTACTTGGGGTCCCGGCGCTGCCGCTCGTCGCTGCCGTAGTGCCGGACGAAGAAGTCCCACTTCATCGCGTCGTTCTCCGACGCGAAGGCATGGAACACGGGTACGTCGTAATCGTCGGGCAGGCGGTTGCCTCCAGGGTCGACGGGGTCACCGCCGCCGAGCTGCCTTGGGTCGCCCCCCGCCTCGAGCAGCACCACCTTCCGTCCCGCTTCGGCGAGTCGCGCCGCAAGCGTCCCTCCGCCAGCGCCCGAGCCCACCACGACGTACTCGCAGTCCGCCTGCCGGTTCGTCTCCGCATTCATGCGTCCACTCTCCTCGTGGCTATTCGGCACCGGGGACGCGCCACCCGCGAGACGGCGGGTGCGATCCTCCCCCCGTGGCCCCGGTGTCCCAGTGCGTCTCCGGAACAGAATCCCAAAAAGGCATCGCCGCTAAGTTAACTTGCAACTCTCTGATCTCATTGGTGGTTTGGCCCGGTCTTCCGCCTCCGGAGTGCCCCTCGGACGGCGAGGCCGCGACGGCACCCCAGCCCAGGCGGCCTGGGGTGGGGCGGCTTGCTCCGGGCCGGACCCGCCGCCCACCGCACGGCCTGCCTGCTCGCGGCACCCCGGAGACATCGACCAGGTTGAATGAACTTAGCGGCGATGACCCTAAAAGGTCTTGAGGAACTCGATCAGGGCCCGCTTGTCGTCGTCGCCGAGACCGGGCTCCTCCTTGAAGTAGTCGGTGCCGAAGTAGTGGCCGCGGTTGACAACGAAGTCCGGACACTTGCTGAGCTCCAGGAGCGGCTCGACCAGGTTCGCGAAGACCTTGCGTGCCTCCTCGTCGCTCGCGCCCTTCGGCAGGGCCTCCAGGTCGTGCTTGGCCTTGACCAGGAGCTCGAGGACCGTCTTCTCGTGCCTCGCCCGCTCCGCGGGATCCGTGCTCTCCGACAACAGGTTTAGACTGGCCAGGAGGTTCACCGGGGTGCCTTTGGGTATGGGCCCGATCTCGATCCCCCCTTCACCGAAGAGCCAGGGAAAGAAGCGGTGCAGCGGTCCCAGCAGCTCGCGCAAGTAATCGGGAAGGTAGCCGGCCGGCACCCGCAGATAGCTCGTGGTCGTCGTGCGGTCGATGACGCCGGGGACCTTGTCGCCGAGAACCGGGTCCGTCTCCCGCTTTTCCGGCCAGAGCATCTGCTCGATCGAGTCCTGGAAGGATCGCATCCGGGCCTCGACCGACGGACTCGGCTCGAACTTCCCGACGCTGTTGTTCAGCAGAAACGGCGCCGTCGACCACAGGCTGATGAGCGATGCCGGGCGCGTGTAGCCCCGGCCGCCGGCCGGCATCTTGTAGGGCCGGGGCTCGCCCGTGATCGGGTGATGCACCGTGATCGTCCCGACCGACGGTAGCTCCTTGTAAGTCTGCGAGGAGAAGTTGTCCCAGATGTTGTCGGCGATGGCGTTCGTCGCCAGCGGGCTGCAGGCGTTGGTCTGCAGCAGCGTCACCGGGACGCGCAGCTCGGTGGAGAGGAAGTTGCCTTCGAGGAAGTCGTCGGCCAGCACGATCTGCCTCATCTTCTGTTTGAACTCATCGGTCTTGGTCCAGTTCCAGTAGCGGTTCCAGCAGTCAAGGTACCCGGACCCCGAGCAGCCACCGGGGTCGACTCCGAGCGCCGGGGTGGGGATCTTGCTCGAATGACAGCGCGCGCACCGGTCGGCGAACACTTCCTTGCCGCGGGTGAGGGTGGCGCGGTCCTTCGTCAGGTACGCCTCCCCCCCAGGGGCGTCCTTCAGCTTGTGCGGCGCGGTGCTCTTGAGGAAGAAGAGCGCCAGGTTGGGCGTCTGTGCCTCTGTGGCTCCCCAGTAGCTGGAGTTCTTCCGCGCGACGGTGATCTCGATGGGTGTCGTCCGCTTGCCGCCGACCAGGGGATTGAAGTGCAGCAGCCACTCCTCGCTGAAGAGGCCGATGTTGATGAAGACGCGGTTGAGGGCCCCCAGGGCCCCGACCGAGTCGGAGCCGTCTTTCAGAACGCGAGGGGACCAGGCGGTGCTGGGCGGCTCGAACAGCTGGGTGAGGGGCCCCGTCTTGACGTAGTCGTTGAACTGCCGGTTATTCAGGCTGCCGCCCCCCAGGATCTCTTCGCCCCAGCGCTTGGCGAGTTCCAGCCGGGCGCCCAGACCGTAGATGGCGTTCATCGTACGGGGGTTGTTGATGTTGTCCGTGGAGACCAGCGATGTGTCCACCGTTCCGGGCCGTGAGGTGTGGAACAGCTGGAAGACGAAGCTCGTCGGATCGGCATCCCAGTCGAAAATCCGGTCGATCCAGAAGTATTGCGCGCCGACGTTCGAGCTGAGGTTCTCCCACTTCGGGTTCTCCGGGTCGGCGGGAGGCTTGATCGGGTTCGGCCCGACGTGGCAGAAGCCGCAGGACATCCCGACCCGATACGGCTTCACCAGGTCTTTCGAGAGGTAGTAGCTCGGATCCTCGTAATAGCGCACCGGGTCCCACTTCCGGGCTGCGGCTTCATCGAAGTCGGGATTCGGAAAGAGCCGCAGGCCGACGATGCCGGTGGCGTAGCCGTAGTAGGACCCGGCTGGCAGGTTCTTGCCTCGCGCGCCAAGCGCGACGCCCGGGTACTTCTTGTCGTTTTCGAAGGGATCCGGAGGACAGTCGGCACGACGCTTGTCGAGCCACAAGCCGTAGCGTTGCGGGTCAGGGCCGGCGGCCTTCTCGAAGCAGGGCTCGTTGACCAGACCGAGATAGTACCAGCGGTTGTCCCGGCTGAACTTCAGTTTCGGGTAGGAAGAGATGGTCTTCAGGAAATCGAGGGCACCGAAGCTGGACGTGGAGATGATGTCCCAGAAGCGGTCGTTTCCCCCGGTCCATACGATCCACGTATTGCGACCCTGGACCTCCTCACGGGTGAGCGCGTAGCCGCCATCCATGTCGTGGAAGTAGTCATCGTCTGCGGCGGTGAACGACGCGGCCGGCCGGCCCGCGCGGCGGGCCTCGTCGAGGACCTGTCCCGACTGCGCCGGCCACCCCTTGGTGCAACTCGCGAGACCCATCACACAGAGGAGCACCAACGCTCTGATCGTGCCCGAATCGTTCCTGGTCATTGCCGTCGTTCCTCCTTGCCACCGGCCGTCCGGTGGTGTTCTCCCGTGGTGGACTGCACGGCCATGGTCTCGGCCATGTCCCGTCACCGCCCCGACGGTGGATCGGGGGCAACCGGCCGGGCTGCCGCCTCTGGCATATGCCTTAGGACTCCAACACGCAACGGATCCGGCTCTGGCTGAGGGAAGGGAAAACGGATTCTTCTCAAATCGACGGACCTGGCACGGACATGAGGATCGGAGAGCATCGAGTCGGGCAAGCGCAGGTTCCGGCGAGGGCCCGAGGTGGGAGGGCAAGGATCGAGCCGAGGAACGCAGCGAAGACCCGAGGGCTGCGACGGACGGGACAAGCGCGCCTCCCAGCGTGATGCATGCCAGTGGGAAAGAGACGCACTAATCTAGGACTAGTGTGGTCCCATTTATATCACCGCACAGAAATCGTCAAGGAGAAAATTGGACGCTCGCCAGAATCGGTGCGCATGCCGCCAGGCGGGGACACAGGCTCCGGCGCCGCTGGCCGCCTCCACGGCCGACCAGCGGCGTCAGGCTTGACTGCATGAGGGCGATTCTCCTTCCCGGGATGGCGGGAACGCTGGACGGCTTCTTCATCGGGCAAGCGAATCGTGCAGGCCCAGCCCCGCGAGGCTGCTGGGATGAGGGCCTATTTCTTCTTCGGGGTTTCGAGCGGCGCGTACGCGGAGAACTCCCCTTCCTTCTGGTAAACCCGGGCATACTTCTCCAACTTCTTGTGGTCCAGCTCGACCCCGATCCCCGGGCCGTGCAGGATCGACAGGCGGCCGTTGCGGAAGCGGAAGAGATCGCCCTTGCACACGTCGTCGGAGAGGTACTCGGGATAGGCCTGGTTGGCCATCGGGAAGTTCGCCGATGCGGCCATGACGTGCATCGCGGCATACGTCCCGATTCCCAACTCGCACCAGCTGTGCCGCACGGCGGCGATCCCCGCCACCTGGGCGATCCAGGCAACGCGGGCGTATCGCCCCAAGCCTCCCAGCTGGTACGGATCGATCAGCATGATGTCGGTGGCCTCCTGCCGGATGAGCTTCAAGATGTCCTGCTCCGTCCAGGAGCTCTGATTCGCGGCAATGGGGACCGAGGTCATGCTGCGCAGCCACTTCAGCCCGTCGAAATCCTCCTTGAGGATCGGCTGCTCGAAGAACTCGATCCCGAACGGCTCGACTGCCTGGATGAATCGCAGCGCCTCGTACCGCCGCCAGGCCTCGTTGGCGTCCACGCGAATCTTCGGTGTGGGGCCCACCGCCTTCCGGATGGCCCGCACGACCTCGATCTCTTCTTCGATGTCCACTCCGACCTTGATGTAGATCGTCTCCCAGCCTTCCTTGACTCCCTTGCGGGCCTGGGTGCTCATCTCCTTGATCGGACCCCGGGGCAGAAAGTACATGAAGGGCATCGTCCCCTGAACCAGGCCGCCGAAGAGAACGTAGAGCGGGAGCCCGGCCGCCTTCCCCACCAGGTCCCACAAGGCGATCTCGACCCCGGCGAGCGCCACGTTTCCGGTATGGTCGAAGTGATGCCATCCGCCCTGGGCCTCGAGCCGCCGCATCAGCGACTCGATGTGCAGGGGATCCTCCCCGACGAGGGCATCCCGCCACGAGTCGATGATGGGCTTGATCACCTCGCACGACGGAAATCCGATGGATTCCCCCAGGCCGACGAAGCCCCGGTCCGTCTCGACCTCGATGATGATGTTGGACACGCCCACGCGTTTTCCCATGGACCAGATCTCGGGCTTCTTGAACGGGATGGAAACAATGGTCGTTCGAACGTCGGTGATCGTCATGCGTGTCTCCTCGATTACTTGTGGACGACTGCATCCAGGAATGCAGCGAGGCGGGCCGACTTCGGTCGGGCCAGGAGCTCGTCCGACGGGCCTCCTTCGACGATCTCGCCCATGTCCATGAAGATGATGCGCTCGGCGATCTCCCGGGCAAACCCCAGCTCGTGGGTGACGATGATCATCGTCGTCTTCTCCTTGGCGAGTTGTCGCATGACCTCCAGGACGTCGCCGATGGTCTCGGGATCCAGGGCCGACGTGGGCTCGTCGAACAGGAGGATCTTCGGACGCATGGCCAGCGCGCGCGCGATGGCCACCCGCTGTTGCTGGCCGCCGGACAGCTTGGCCGGGTAGGCGTAGGCCTTGTCGGCCAGCTTCACTTTTTCCAGGAGGGCCAGCGCCTCCCGTTCGGCTTCGGCCTTCGAGACCTTCGCCACGGTGATCGGCCCCAGCGTGATGTTCTCCAGCGCCGTCTTCTGGGGGAACAGGTTGAACGACTGGAAGATCACGCCGAAGTTCCGGCGGTTCCGGTACACCGCCTTGCGCTCGTAGGACAGCGGCCGCTCCTCGAAGTAGATCGCTCCGCCGTCGATGCGCTCCAGCTGGTTGAGGCAGCGCAGGAGCGTGCTCTTGCCGCTGCCGCTCGGGCCCAGGATGACCAGGGTTTCCGCTCGCTCCACGCTGAAGGAAACGTCCTTCAGCACGTGCAGCTTGTCGAAGGACTTGTTGACGTGTTCGGTGCGCAGGATCGGCATACCTTCTCCGGTGGGATCTCAGGCTTTCTTCAACTGGAGCTCGACGCGCCGGGAGGCGATCGAGAGAGAGTAGCAGATCATGAAATACAGGCAGGTGACGATGGCGAAGGCCAGCATCGTGTTGGACGTCGCGGCGCGGACGGCCATCCCGGCCTTGGTCAGCTCCATGAATCCGATGATGGAGGCGAGGGAGGAGTCCTTGAGGATCGAGATGAACTGCCCGAGGGTGGGCGGGAGCGCGATGCGCATCGCCTGGGGGAGGACGACCTTGAACAAGGCCTGCGGGTACGTCATGCCAATCGAGTAGGCGGCATCCCATTGCCCCCGGTCCACCGCCTGGATGGCCGCCCGGAAGATCTCGGTCATGTAGCCGGCCGTGTAGAGGGTCATGCTCACGGCCACGGTGGTGAAGGCGGACACTTCGAGATGAAACACGATGGGGAGCCCGAAGTAGACGAGGAAGAGCTGCACCAGGAGGGGCGTGCCTCGGAACACCTCGGCATAGGCGAAGGTGAGGGCGGAGAAGACCCGATTCCGGGAGATCCTCAGGAGACTGAACAGGAACCCGATGATCGAGCCGACGAACAGGGAGAGGAATGAGATCCCCAGGGTGATGGCCGCGGCCTTGAGGAAGAAGTAGGCGTATTGGACGACGATGGGCTGGCTTTCCACCGGGCAAACCCCTCAGAGGACCGGACGGAACGCGATCCTCCCGGTGAGCTTGAACAGCGCCGAGAGCAATAGGTTGAGGGCCAGGTAGATCACCCAGATCACCAGAAAGGTTTCAAAGTCCCGGTACGAGCGGGATCCGATGTTGAGCCCCACGTACGTTATTTCCGGGAGGGTGATCACGGAGGCCACCGACGAGCCCAGGATGATGCCGATGAACTGGTTGCCGAGGGGGGGGAAGATCACCTGGAGGGCGTAGGGGATGACCACCGTGCGCAGCGTCTGCGCATAGGTCATTCCCAGGGAGAAGGCCGCCTCCGTCTGGCCCTTGCCCACGGCGATGATTCCCCCCCGGATGATCTCGGTCTCGTAGGCCCCGGAGTTGAGCGACATGGCCAGGAGCGCCGCCGTGAAGGCGTCGAGGTTGATGGACAGGGACTCCAGGCCGTAATAGAAGATGTACATCTGCACCAGGAGGGGCGTGTTCCGGAAGAGCTCGACGTAGAAGGTGCTGATGGCGTAGATCGTGCGGTGTCGGGAGATGCGGCCGACGGCGCCGAAGATCCCGAAGATGGTCCCCAGGAGCAAGGTGAGGACGCTGAGGGTCGCGGCGACCTCGACCCCTCGGGCAAGCTCCGGCCAGTACCGAAGGATCGCCGAGAAATCGAAGGTATAGCTGCCCCGCATGCCCGGGTTACCCGCGGCGCACGCGGGCCGTGATGGCCTCGCGGCTCATGGGGATGGTCTCGATGGGGGGCACCAGCTTCCGGGCGGACGTCATGTCCTTGAACCCCAGGCCGGTGAGGACGCAGCACACCCGATCCTGCCGCCGGATCCGCCCCTCGCCCGCCAGTCTCTTGACCGCGGCGAGGGTCGTCGCACAGGCCGGCTCCACGAAGATACCTTCCGTGGAGGCCAGGGCGTATTCCATGGCGAGCGATTCTTCATCGCTGACTGCCACGGCGGTTCCCTGGGATTCCCGCACAGCCGGGAGGGCGATGTGGGCGTCGAAGACCACGTCGTCGGCGATGGCGCCGGCGATCGTCTCGATCTTGGGCCATCGCCACGTCAAGGCCTCCTGAGCCGAGCGGCCCAGGCGAATGGCCTCCACGAACGGGGCGCAACCGGCCGCCTGCACCCCGACCATTCGGGGTAAGCGCCTCACGAGCCCGAGGTCCCGCAGATCCTTGAATCCTCGCCAGAGGCTCCCCAGGTTCCCGCCGCCCCCGACCGGCGCGATCACCCAATCCGGCAGATCAAAGCCGGTCTGTTCGGCGATCTCGTAGGCGATCGTCTTGGCGCCTTCCAGCGTGAACGGGTTGTAGATCCCGGCCGTCGACGCGAAATACCAGCCGAATTCCCCGCAGGCCCAGAGCAAGAGGTCGAAGATATCCGTGGGGGAGTCGTGATCGATGCGGAAGAGATCCGCACCGTACATCAGGACCTGAACGAGTTTCTCCTCGGGCGTGGTGCGGGGGACGAAGATCTTGGCCTGGAGGCCGGCCTTGGCGGCATAGGCTGCCGCGGCGGCAGCGACGTTCCCCGAGGACTGCACGGCGATCGTCTTCTTGCCGAGTTCCAGGGCTCGGGCGACCCCCACCGCGAGCATCCGGTCCTTGAACGAGCCGGTCGGGTTGCGGGTCTCGTCCTTCAGGTAGAGGGTCTCGATCCCCAGGCGCTCTGCCAGCAAGCCAGCGCGCGTCAGGGGCGTATTCCCCTCGTTCAGCGAGATCGCGGCGCGGGGGTCGGAGATCGGCAGGAGGGCGAAGTAGCCGAAGATCCCGGGGAGGCGAGGATCCCGGAGGGCTTCTCTGGAAGGTCCTTTGGCCTTCAAGGGTCCGAGGTCGGTAGTAACGATCAATGGTCCGTCACACTGGGCACACCGCATCCCCAGATACGAGGCGTCGTGTCGTCGCGCGCAGTAGCCGCAGTCCAGGACGAACTTTCCGGGCATCGCCAGCCCCTTCCGAGAGGAGATGGGACACGACAGGGGGGACGAAACCCGTCCCCCCTGTCCCAGGATCACGCGATCAGTAGTTGGGGAGGATCTTCATGATGTCGGCCTTGAACCACTTCTGGAAGAGCGCCTTATTGGTGCCATCAATATTGAAGTCGTGCACGAAGAGGTTCACCCAGTAGAACCAGGAGAGATCTCCCTTGGGGACACCGATGCAGATGTCTTCGTGGGTGAAGAGGCCCGGGATCACCTTGAACTCCTTCGGATTCTTGGCGACCATCTGGCCGGTGAAAATGTTATCCTCGGACACGACGTCCGTCTTGCCGGTGCGCATGGCGATCAGCTCGTCGTTGTAGTTGTCGAAGCGGACGATCGTCGCCTTGGGCAGGGACGCGGGAACGCTCTGCTCCGAAGTGCCGCCGCGAGAGATCCCAACCTTGATGGAGGGCTTGTTGAGGTCCGCGGCGGTTTTCAGCTCCGTCCGCTTGGCCAGAACCATGTAGGTGTTGCCGACCACGATGTACGGGTCGCTGAACGCGATCAGCTTGCTGCGCTCCAGGGTGCGCGTGAAGTCGGCGACCACGACATCCACTTTTCCGGCAACCAGAGAGGGCACCCGTGTCGGCCCCGTGACCTGAACGAACTCGGGCTTGACGCCGAGCCGCTTGGCCAGCTCCGCGCCGATGTCCACGTCGTAGCCGACATTCTTCCCGCTGGGATCCAGGAACCCATACGGCTCCAGATCGGTGAAGACGCCGATCTTCACCACCCCGGCCTTGACGATGTCGTCCAGGCGACTCGTTTGCTGCGCTGAAACCGCCGGGGCCAACCCAAAGGAGAGCAGTACGAGGATTGCAACCAGAGCCATGCCTCGGACTTTCATGACAGCCTCCTTGTGTTACGCGAGAGGAATCGATCAGCTCAAGCGACTCTCTTCGTCCGAACTGCCACTCCCGTTGCGAGTGGCCATCGACATCGGGGATATCTGACTTGTTGGCCTTCTCACCTCCCTTCCGTGGTCATCGGGAACCCGGGCCCGGAAGATCCAGTGATCCGCCCTCAACACTCATCCACGCCGACTAAAGGCCCCTATAGCGCAACCGCCTGCCCCTGTCAAGGCGATGGAACGGAGGACGGAGGAGTGCCATGAGGATCCGGATGATGGTGTGCGCTCCGAGGGGCGAGGATGCAGAAACACATGGAGACGGGCCCTGATCTGCTTTTTCTGACTGGATGCCTGCCTGACTCGGAGGTCGTGGGATTCCGACCCCTTCGCGGAGGCTAGTGGTGCTTCATCTCGATGCGGGCAAGGAAGGCTTTCAGGCGCTCGTGGTTGGTCATGGAAAGAACTTGTCGCGGCGTCCCCTCAACCTGAATCCGTCCACCATCCATGAAGAGGATGCGCGTGCTGACGTCGCGCGCAAAGGTCATTTCGTGGGTCACCACGATCATGGTCATGCCGTCTTTGGCCAGCTCCTGAACGACCGTCAACACCTCGCCGACCAGCTCGGGGTCGAGCGCCGAGGTGATCTCGTCGAGCAGGAGGACCTTCGGCCCCATGGCCACCGCGCGCGCGATCCCGACCCGCTGCTGCTGGCCGCCCGAAAGCTGGCCCGGCAGGCTGTCGAACTTGTCGCCCAGACCGACACGGGCCAACCACTGCTCCGCGATCCGCTTGGCCTCGGCAGCCGGCAGCCCGCGCACCTTGCGCAGGCCGAGCATCACGTTTTCCCGGGCGGTCAGATGGGGAAAGAGGTTGAATAGTTGGAACACCATGCCGATGTCGGCCCGGACCCGGGACAGCTCCCGGTCGCCCCGGGGGTGCCGGGCCCCGCCGGGACCATCGCGGAACCCCACCTCGACGCCGTCCACTTGGATCGAACCCTCGTCGTAGGTCTCCAGGAGGTTGATGCAGCGGAGCAGCGTGGTCTTGCCGCTGCCCGAGGGCCCGATCACCACGACCACCTCACCCTTGTGCACGTCGAGGTCGATGCCATCCAGCACCCGGTTGGCGCCAAACGACTTCTTCAACCCGCGAACCTGAACGACCAGCGACGACGAAGATGCGCTCACCTGTTACTCCCGGATGTAGGCAAAGCGCGCTTCAAGCGTGCGGCTCGCCGAGGAGAGGCAGTAGTTGATCACAAAGTACATGACGGCGCCCAGGACGTAGAGCGGCATGGGGATGTACGTCCGGCCGATCACCTGCTGGATGGCCAGCGTCAGATCCACGATCCCCACCAGCGACACGAGGGCGCTCCCCTTGACCGTGTCCACCACCGCATTGATCCAGGGCGGCAGGAACCGCCGGACCGCCTGGGGCGCGATCACATAGAGCAACCGCTGGCCGAACCGCAGGCCGATCGTCTTGGCCGCCTCGTTCTGGCCGCGCGGGATGGACTGGATGGCGCCGCGCACCACCTCGATGATGTGGGCGGCCTCGAACGCCGAGAGGGCCAGGACGACGGCCGCGATGTTCGTCAGGTTGATTTTGACGAAGGGCAAGGCGTAGTACAGGAAGAAGATGAGGACGAGCAGGGGAATGCCGCGGAGGAAGTCGCTGTAGATCCGGATCGGCCAGTAGAGCCACCACGGCCCGTACACGATGCCGACCCCGAGGGTCACGCCGGCGATCAGCGAGAATACGACGACCAGGGCGGAGACCTCGAGCGTGAGGAGGAGGCCCTGCCACAGGAAGGGAAGGCTACGGATCGCGTAGAGCATCAGTGCACCGCGAAGCGGCGCTCGAGCCGCTGGAGCAGGAAGAGTAACCCATAGCCGGTGACGAGGTACATGGGCGCGACCACCGACCAGACCTCGATCACGCGAAACGAGTTGGTATTGATCCATTGGGCCCCGTAGGTCAGCTCTGGAACCGCAATGACCGAGGCGAGCGACGTGTCCTTGAAGAGCGAGACGTAGGCGTTGCTGAGCGAGGGCAGCACGATACGGAACATGGTAGGCAGCCGGACACAGATCAACCGCTGCCACCCGGTCAGGCCGATGGCCTTCCCTGCGTCAATCAGCCCTCCAGGGATGGCCGCCAGCCCGGCGCGGAACACCTCGACCATGGTCGCCCCAGCGTACACCGCCAGGGTGATGACGAAGCTGGTGGTCGCCTCGTACATGAGCCAGCCCATGCTCGGCACGCCATAGAAGACGAGGTAGACCAGGAGGAGGAGAGGCACGTTCCGAATGAACTCGACATAGCCTGCCACGGCGCTGCGGATGAAGCGCCCGCCGCCCGTGTAGGCCAGGGCCAGGCTGAGCCCGATCGCCATGCCTATCAGGATGGAAACGAAGGCGAGTTCGAGGCTCAGCACTAGCCCCCAGCCCAGCTTGTCGAAGTGCCTCCAGACGAAGTCGAAGTTCAGATGATAGGTCACCGCGCGCGTCCCGTCGATTCGGAGGTGCTCCGTGGCTTAGATTGGCGGGAAGCCAGGCTTCCGAACGGGCGGCTTCTGGCCGAAGAAGTCCTCGAGCCCCTTGTCGTAGATATCACCCTCGCTCGCGAAGATCGCCACGGCGAAGGCCGTGTTTACCCAGGTCAGCCAGTCGGGGTCGCCCTGACGCATGGCCGCACTGTAGAGCTGTGGCCAGTAGCTATACCCCGAATCGAGATACGCGTTCGGGTTACGCTTGACCAGCCAGCGCACCGTGGAGAGGTCTACCGCCGCGGCGTCGGCCCGGCCCGAATCCAACGCCTGGATGGCGTTCGCCTCGGTGTCGAGCTGCATCACCGTCGCCTGGGGCACGGCCGCTCTCACCATCTTGTCAGCATACGCATTCTGCAAGACGGAGACGCGCGCCGCTTTCCCGGCGGCCACGAGTTGCTTGTGAGTCTTCAGCTTTCCCTTGGTGGAGGTCAGCAGTGCCACCCCCTCGAGGTAATAGGGCCGCGAGAAGGCGACCAACTGCGCTCGCTGCGCCGTCACCGTCATGAACTGGATGACGATGTCCACCTTGCCGGTCGTAATGTTCGGGATGCGCGCCGCCGGATCCTGTTTGACGAACTCGACCTTCGTGGGATCATCGAACAACCCCTGAGCAAGGATCTGCGCCATGGCGATGTCCATCCCCGTGAGCTGGCCCTTCTCATCCTCGAAGTGCCAGGGGGCGTTGGTGCTGCCGGTCCCGACGATCAGCTTCTTCCGGTCCAGCACCGTGCGGAGCAGGCTCGTGGGTTGCGCCTGGGCATACGCCTGCTCCGGCGACAGGACTTTCCCAACACCGGCACCAATGCCGGACATGACTCCGGCGGCAATGCCGAAGCCGCTCAACTTGAGCATGTCGCGACGATCATGGGATCCACTCATGACGTGCCTCCTTTTCTCTCAGGTGGGTAAACCAGACTTCTCCTGCTTCACACGACAGAGGTGACGGTGGAGGGTGACAAGAATTCGATTTTCGTTCGTGGCCCCCCCGCAGGTGTCGCGAGGTCGGTCACGTCAGGGTGCACAGTGAGGATACCCCGACCGAGGGGCACGGTGTCAAGCGAAAAGGTCATAAGGGGATAAGAGGGGGATAACAATTTGCTTTTGCCGATAGGTAGGTGGGTGATAAGTTCATAACAATTTGGATGATAGGAATTTGCTTTTGGACCGCGCCGCCGGAGGAACGACGTCCGGGGTACCGGACCGGCAGGTTGGGTCCTCGACGAGGCCCCAGGGCTCGGAGGGGAGGCTGCGGGGGCGTGTCGCAATGGAGTTCGGACTCACCACGGCAAGGAGCCGCCATGGACGGGACGCATCTCACGGAGTTCATCCGGGCGCGGCGGAACGAAGCGACGCGATCGAATGCCCCGCTCAAAGACGTCCGTATCATTGACGTGGGGTCGGTGGTCGCCGCTCCGTTCGCGGCCACCATCCTCGGCGACTACGGCGCCGAGGCGATCAAGATCGAGCCCCCCAACGCCCCAGACGCCATCCGGTACTGGGCGGTGGTCGAGGAACGGTATCAGCCCTTCTGGCTGTACGCCTCGCGCAACAAGCTGCCCATCACGCTGAACCTGAAGCATCCCAAGGGCCAGCGGATCTTCGCCCAGCTCGTGGAGCGGTCCGACATCCTGCTCGAGAACATGCGCCCCGGGACGCTCGATCGCCTGGGTTTTCCAGCCGCCAGGCTCTTGGAGATCAACCAGGGCCTGATCATCGGGCGCATCTCCGGCTACGGCCAGACCGGCCCCTACGCTGCCAGGCCGGGCTTCGGCACGCTGGCCGAGGCGATGAGCGGCTTCAGCCACATGAACGCCCACCCAGGCGGCCCCCCCACGAATCCCCCGATTCCTCTGGCGGACATGACGGCCGGCATGCACCTGGCACTGGGCGTGATCATGGCCCTCCGCCACCAGAAGCGGGGGGAGTGTGGCGGGCAGGAGCTGGATCTCTCACTCTACGAGCCCCTCTTTTCCCTCATGGGGGCCGATTTCCTGACCTACGCCTTGTCGGGCATTGCCCCCACGCCGATGGGGAACGAGGCGCATTACACGGCGCCGCGGAACAGCTATCAGACCAAGGACGGGAAGTGGGTGGCCCTCTCGGCCAGCTCCCAGGTTACCTTCGAGCGGCTGATGGACCTCGTGGGCCATCCGGAGCTGAAGCAGACCCAGGGATTCCGGGACAACCGAGAGCGGATCCGGAAAGCGAGCCGGGAAGCTTTGAACCGCGTCATCGGGGATTGGATCAAGGCACGACCGCTCCGCGAGGTGCTGGAGGAGTGCGAGAAGGCGGGCGTGACCATCGGCCCCGTCTATGGCATGGAGGACATCCCGAACGATCCTCAGGTCAAGGCGAGGGGCAGCATCACGTCCGTGTTCGATCCGGCCTCGGGGAAGGCTATCCCGTTCCCCGAGGCCCCCATCCGCTTCTCCGAGACCCCCGGCAAGGTCCGCTTCCCCGGCCTGCCCATGGGCGCCGCGAACGACGTCATTCTGGGGGATCTCCTCGGCTACTCTTCCGACGAGATCGCCGACCTCAAATCCTCCGGCGCGATCTGACCCCGTCCGATCGCCCGCTCGGCCCTCGGCACTCCACTCTCGGCTCTTGGTCTTTGCCCCCCCTCACTGTTTCTCCGTTTCCCCTTGTCTCCTTGTCACCCTCTCTCCGTGTCACCTTTGCTCCCCCGCCCCTTTGCCCCTCCGTTCCTCTGCTCGTCTCTCGGCTCACGGTTCTCTGCTCTCGGTTCGCGCCGTTGGCCGCCTTTCTACTTGACATGGCCCTCAGCAATGCTATCGTTTCATATCGTGCTAGTTGAGCCGGAGACGAATCAGTTTCCGGCCGTCTCGTGCCCTCGGAGGAAGGGAAATCAGCATGGCGAAAGCAGAAGCGTTGGCCGATGTATTCCTAACGGCGCTTCGATCGCTGCCCAAATCGGTTAGAGATCGCGTTCTCCTCGGACTCGTACGGGACAAGGCACTGCGTCGTGATCTGATGGACTTGGCTGTCATCGAGGAACGGAAGGCCGAGCCCTCGCGACCGTTCCGCGGCTACCCCCAGGAACGCAGTAGCCGCCGCTGATCGACAATACCATCTTTAAATCAAGCGGTTGGCCGAACGGGAAATGGATCGCCTGCCGGCCGACATCCACCGTCGTGTCAGCGATGCAATCCTTCCCCTAGAGTCGGACCCCCGCCCTGTCGGTAGCCGGAAACTACGAGTTGGTGGGGGCTTCCGGCTTCGGGTTGGTGATTATCGGGTGTTGTACACCGTGGACGACGACAACAACCAAGTCATCATTTACAGCGTGGCCCATCGGCGCGAGGCGTACCGCTGACCTCTTCTTTTCGCCAAAGCTGCTGATCTTGCCCTTCAATCCACAAGCCGAAATCCGCATTTGGAAATCTCCCGGGTCCCCCTCCGCTCCCCTCCTCCCCATCTCATCTAGGCTCTTAGCTCTCGGCGCTCGGCCCTGATTCCCCTTGACTTCCCTCTCCCCTCGGAACTACGCTCGGCACAGGGTACGTCAACCAATCTACAGCTCTCGGGGGAGAGATCAGGGGCTTCGGATGCTGCCTCCCGGTCCCGGAACTTCATAGCCTTTTCGATCCCCCAAGAAGCACCTCAGCCCCTTGAAGAAGTATGGCAATTTCGATACTGGCCGCTCGCTCTGCTCGTCACCGACTCCCCACCCTCCCGGATGCGTCTTACAGCCGGCTGCTGCCAGCCCCCGGATGACCCGCTTTCGGGAAAACAAGCTATAATGGTCGCATGATCTCACCCTTCCCGTCAGGTCTCGGGCCCGGCGCGGCACGGCGGCAGGCCGTGGCGTTGCTTGTCCTCTTCTACAGCATTGCCTATGGTGGCGGGATCCTTTTCGGCGGCATGCAAGAGGGCCTCGTGGCGCCGATTCTCTCAGCGGTCGTTCTCGGCACGCTCATGCTTCTCGCCACGGTGCTCTTCGTCCGGCACGATGCATCGTGGCGTGAATCGCTCGGGCTCGGGCGCCAGCCGGTTGGATCAATGCTACGGTGGAGCCTGCTTGGCTTCATCGGCACATACGTCGTGAACGTTGTCCTCATCGGCCTGTACCTCGCCGCGCACGGAAACCTCGAGGCCGTCGCGGCGCAGAAGGCGACCTGGATCGGGAGACTCGCCGAATTGCCGGCGGAGGCGATTCTGCCGCTCGCCGCATTCGCCGCGCTCTGGGAAGAGACGGTCTTCCGCGGGTTCCTCCTCGGCCGATTGCGGGCGGCGTTGCCGGTGAAGGATAGCCGAGGAGCTGCGCTGCGCCGCGACGCGCTGGCGATCGTGCTCACGGCGCTCTTCTTCGGCGCAGGCCACGGATACCAGGGTGTGCTGGGGATCACGCAAACGACGTTAGCCGGAGTCGCGCTGGGTGCGCTGGCCGTCTGGCAGCAGAGTATCTGGCCGGCCATCGGCGCGCACCTGGCGATCGATGCCTTCGGCCTCGTCGCACTCAAGGCGTTGAAGCCGATGCTGGACACCGTCGTGAGTCTAACGGCGATGCGCTAAACGAAGCAATCCAGTAGTAGACCTTCTACTTATTGATTCAAGAAAGCGGATGTGTCCTCTTCAAGATTGATCCCCGCATCATCCTGCAGCGCGCCTCCCCCGGTCTCTCGTCTTCTCTGCGACCCCGCGGTCACGTTCCCGGGAGAGACCGCGCTGCTTCCTCCTTTCTGCCATAAGCGCAGCCATCACGCTCTTGATCTCACGCCTCTTCGCTCTGTTGTAGTTCAGTCAATATCTCAGTGTAACTGTTCAATGAAAATCTCAGTCCGCGGCGAGGGGCCAGTGGGGTAACGGCGGCGCCGGAGACTCCGCTGCGGGGGGCCTGTCACCGCAGCCTGAGTCGCAATGAGCCGAT
>JBIOJT010000031.1:0-22291 GCA_044451055.1 Methylomirabilales bacterium (SeqCode) | reverse complement strand
TGCCCGTCCCGTCCGAGACGCCGAGCGAGGCGCGACCCATGACGCTGGAAGAGATCCGGAAGGCGCTGGCCTCAGGGCGCACGGTGCTGCTCCAGATGGGATACGAGATCTCCCCCAGCCGCCGCCGCCGCTTCCTGGGGTTGGCGCGGGAGGCGCAAGAGATCCTGCGCGACATCGAGGGGCAGACCTACACCGTGTGGGAGGACCCGGGCCACCCGAACAGGTTCTACGAGCTGCTGGTGTGCCGACGCCTCGAGGTCTTGGATCAACTCGCCTCGGCTCACGGGCCGTTGCCCAAGCTGGCGGAAGAGATCGAGACCTGCCGCGTCCCGTCAGGCTTCACCCTCCATCGCGCCTGGTTGGGGGCGCTCCCGGAGGCGCACGGGGTGCCGCAAATTGGGGGCGTCACCGGGGACCGACTGGTTGGCTGAAGGGTCGCTGACGTGAAACTGTGGAAGATGGTGTATCAGGTCTACCAGCGGAATCTCCTGGCGGAGATCCGTCGGGGCAAGCTGCCTCAGCACGTTGGCCTGATCCTGGATGGCAATCGGCGGTATGCGCGGGCCTTCGGCCTTCCCGACATCCTGGAGGGGCATCGCCTGGGGGCCAACAAGCTGGAGGAGGTGCTCACCTGGTGCGAGGAGCTGGACATCCGCATGGTGAGCATCTGGATCCTGTCCACGGAGAACCTGAGTCGGCCGCCCGAGGAGCTGGCCGGGCTGCTTCTCCTGATCGAGAACAAGCTGCGCGATACGGCGCGGGACCCCAAGGTCCACAAGAAGCGTATGCGCATCCGGGTGATCGGCAAGTTGGAGATCCTGCCGCCCTCGATGCGGGACGCGATTCGCGAGGCGGAAGAGGCCACCAAGCACTACGACGGCTTCTACCTGACCGTGGCCCTCGGATATGGGGGCCGGCAAGAGATCGTGGATGGGGTGCAGGATCTGCTGCGGGACCGGGCGGCCCAGGGGATGTCGCTAGAGCGGGCCATCGAGGAGGTCACCCCCGACAGCCTGGGCAAGTACCTCTACACCTACGACCTGCCGGATCCCGACCTCATCATCCGGACCAGCGGCGAGGTCCGGCTCAGCGGTTTCCTGCTCTGGCAGAGCGCCTACAGCGAGTACTACTTCTGCGACGCCTACTGGCCCGCCTTCCGGCGCATCGACCTGCTGCGCGCCATCCGGAGCTACCAGCAGCGAGAGCGGCGCTTCGGGTTCTGAGCCCTGAAGAGCTAGCGGCCGATCTTTCCGCTCCCCAGCCAGGACGAGGGAACCTTGCCGGTCCCCTGACACATGCCACAGGCGGCGGTGGGCGCCCATCGCTTCGGCACCTTCGGGTTCGCGGGCCACTCGAAGAATCCACGTCCCCCGCAGCCTGGGCAGGGGACCTTCGCTTCCTGCAACGACGCCTTTTTCATGGGGTGCATTCCGAACGGCCAGGCAGCTCCGGGCGTCCTCCTACCGGGAGGCCGCCCGGCCGCGCGAGCCCTGCCGCCCGCCTGTCACGAGAAACTGCCGAACCAGCGGTTGTAGATCACCTTGATTTCGGGGCCGGGTGCCCCCTCGCCATAAAAGCCATCCACGAGTCCGTCCAGTCCCTGGACCTGATACAGGGTGAGTCGCCTCCGCTCCTCACCGCTGTGGAGGAAGCGCGGAAACCGATCCAGGTCGCAGAACCGGTGCAGGCCTTCCGCAGGCAGGACCCCCGCGGGGCTGGACACATCACGATGGCGGGCCGTGACGTGTGCCCGGGGGCTGCGCCCTCGCGCCGCCTCGAAATCGGTGCACGATTCCACCTCCCAGACATCCACCATCCCCATGATGGCTCCTCCTTGGAAAGACCGGGTGGCGTGGCCGTCCCGCCGACACGCTCACAGGTATCTTATGGCTGAGGCCACTGGCTCATGTCAAGAGGGTGGGCGCGATGATCCATCGGAGGGGGCATTCTGCAGCCGGTCGGATGGCGTGCCCGACGCGATTTGAACGCGTGACCTTCGGCTCCGCAGGCCGACGCTCTATCCAAGCTGAGCTACGGGCACGGCTGCACGGGCGGGACCACTCTGAGACCGGGCGTGATCTTACACCGGGACGCTGCACCCGTCCAGCGGAAGATGCATCGGGTGTCTTCACCCGGTGGTGCTCCCCTCTCGAAAGCGGTCCGAGTGCGGACCGGCGGGAATCCTCGGGCCCTTCTCGTGCTGCTCACACGCCCAGGTAGTGCGTCCTGAGGTGCTCGTTTCCGAGCAACTCCTTTCCCGTGCCCTCGAGGACGATCTGGCCGTTCTCCATCACGTAGCCACGGTCGACCATCTCCAGCGTCTGCTGCACGTTCTGCTCGATGATGAGCAGGGTGAGCCCGGTCTTGCGGATCTCCTGCAAGACGCCGAAGAGGCGCTCCACGATGACCGGGGCGAGGCCGAGCGATGGCTCGTCCATGGCCAGGAGCTTGGGCTTCCCCATGAGCGCCCGTCCGACCGCCACCATCTGCTGCTCGCCGCCCGAGAGCGAGCCGGCCTCCTGCGCCTTTCTGTCGGCCAGGTCGGGGAAGAGGCTGTACACCTCCTCCAGGCTGCGCGCGCGCTCTCCCCTGGCCCTTGGGCACGTGGAACCGACGATCAGATTCTCTTCGACGGTCATCTGGGGAAAGAGCTGCTTGCCTTCCGGGATGTGCACGAAGCCGAGTTCCACCACGTGGTGGGGCGGCGCGTGGTCGATCCGTTCCCCCACGAAGACGATCTCACCCTTCGTCGGCCGGAGGAGCCCCGAGATGGTTCGCAGCAGAGTGGACTTTCCCGCGCCGTTGGCCCCCACGAGCGCCACGACCGTCCCCGGCCGGACCTCCATGGTCACGCCCTTGAGGACGGTGACGTCGCCGTAGCCTCCCCACACCTCACGGATTTCCAGGCTGGACATGCTGCGCTCCCAGATAGGCCTTCAGCACGGTGGGATCCCTGGAGACGACCCGGGGCTCGCCCGAGGCGATCGTCACCCCGTGGTGCAGCACCAGGACGCGATGGCTGAGCCCCATCACCACCCGCATGACGTGCTCCACCATGAGGATGGTGACACCACCATCGCGGATCTTCCGGATGAGATCCATCATGTCGGCCGCCTCGGCCGGTGTGGCACCCGCGACCACCTCGTCCAGAAGCAGGAGGTCGGGGGCCGTGGCCAGACAGCGGGCGAGTTCCAGCCGCTTCCGGTCCGTGGCGGTGAGGTTGTGCGCCTCGATGGATGCCTGATGGGCCATGCCGACGAACTGGAGCACGTCTTCGGCCTTTCGGCGCGCCGCGGCCCGGCTGCCCTGATGGTGGAAGCCGCCCACCATGACGTTCTCCAGGACGCTCAAGTCCCCGAAGGGTTTGGAGAGCTGGAACGTGCGGGCGATCTTGCGATGTGAGATGTCCCAGGGCCGGAGCCCGGTGATGTTCTCGCCCTTGAAGCGGATCGTCCCCGAGTCGGGCGGGAAGAAGCCG
Source organism: Methylomirabilales bacterium (SeqCode) (assembly GCA_044451055.1). GTDB lineage: Bacteria > Methylomirabilota > Methylomirabilia > Methylomirabilales > 2-02-FULL-66-22 > 2-02-FULL-66-22. Next base: position 18,813 of record JBIOJT010000031.1, on the reverse strand, counting down.
GCGATCACGTTGAAGGCCGTGGTCTTCCCCGCGCCGTTGGGTCCGATGATGCCGAGGATCTCGCCCGGCATCAGGGTGAAGCTGAGATCCCTCACGGCTTGCAGGCCTCCGAATGCCTTGCTGATGCCTTGCACCTCGAGCAATGCCATGTCGTGCTCCCGGACGACGCGTCGCCCGCCACGCCTCATCACGTCCGAGGTCCCAGGGATTGGTCTCTCTCAGGTAGCCGGTGCGCGGGCGTCCTGCCTCCCGGCTGTCCCAGGCGAGCCCTGAGCGCCGCCCGAATCTCGTCTGAAGAACTGCCGGATCGGCTGGATCAAGCCCTTGGGCAAGAAGAGGACCGCCAACACCAGGACCAGGCCGTAAATCACCAGGTGGAGGCCCATGAGCTTTCCACCCAGGAACCCGCGCGAGATCTCACCGGCCGGCGTCAGGAGGAAAGCCCCCAGCACCGGGCCCAGGACCGTCCCCTGACCCCCCACGATCCCCATGAGGGCGACCTCGATGGACAGGTCCAATCCCATGTTCCGCTCCGGGTTGATGTAGCGGAAGTACTGGGCATAGAAGCTGCCTCCCAGCGCCGTGAGGAAAGAGCTCAGGGCCATGGCCGTGAGCAGGTACCGCGTGGAGTTGATCCCCAGCGCCTCGGCCGCGTCCTGGTCGGCCCGGATGGCCTTGAGATAGAACCCCATCCGCGACCGTTCCATCCAGAAGGTGACGGCCATCACGACGAGGAGCATGGCGATGATGATGTAGTAGTACGGCACCTTGCTGGTGAACTGGAAGAGCCAAGGGCTTTGGCCCTTCAATGGCACCATGATGCCCTGGGCACCCCGCAGTTCGACGCCGAAGACCTCTTCGGTGTTGTCGACCCAGATGCGAAGGATCTCCGCAAACGCGATGGTCGTCAGGGCAAAGTAGGGCCCCCGCAGGCGAAAGCAGGGATAGCCGACGAATACTCCCGCCGCCATGGCGCAGAACGCCCCGAGGAACATGCCGACCCAGGGGGAGAGCCCGACGTTGATGAAGAGGAGCGTCGAGACGTAGCCGCCGATTCCGCACAGGGCCGCGTGCCCGAGGGAGAGCTGCCCCGTGTAGCCGCAGACGATATTCCATGCCGAGGCCAAATAGGCGGAGAAGAGCACGCCCACCAGGACGTGCAGATAGTACTCGTTCCGTATGACGGCGGGCACCAGCAGGAGGAGCAAGAGAACGACCGCGGGGATCGCATACGTCCGGGCCCGCCGGGGTCGGATGTGTGCACTCATGAGACGGCCTCGCTCCCCGGCCTCATACCCTCAGACCCATGAGTCCTGTGGGCCGGAAGAACAGCACCAGGATGAAGATGAGGAACGAGAAAATGGCTGCCGAGGTGGCGGTGACGAACTGCGCGGTGACGGATTCCACGATGCCCAGGATGAGCCCGCCCAGGATGGAGCCGGGGATGCTCCCGATGCCACCCAGAACCACGATGATGAAGGACTTGACGCCGAAGGCCAAGCCGACCGTGGGGCTCACGTAGTAGAACGGGACCATGACGCAGCCCACGACCCCCAGCACGGCACATCCCAAACCGAAGGTGATGTTGTAGATCTGTGGGACGTTGATGCCGCAGAGGGCGGCCGCGTCGCGGTTCTGCGCCGTCGAGCGGATCGACCGTCCCAGGTCCGTCCGGCTGAGGAAAAGGCTCAGGGCGACGGCGATGGCGACGCTGGCCACGAAGGCGATGAGGCGCGGCACGTTGATGCTGAGCGTCTCCCCGATCCAGATGGACGTGGAGGCAAATCGCACCTGCACAGCCCGCACGTTCGGACCGAAGGCCATGAGCGTCAGGTTATCCAGGATCAGGCCCACCCCGGCGGTCAGGAGCAGCACGCTCAGGGGCTCCAGCACCATGGCGCGCTCCCGCTTGAACAGCGGGGCGATGATGGTGGCCTGGACGCTGTAGCCGACGGCGAAGAGGATGGGAGCCGCCACGAGGACCGAGACGTATGGATTGATGCCGAAGAGCTGCCAGAGCCAGTACGGGATGAAGAGCCCGAACATGAGGAACGTGCCGTGGGCGAAGTTGATCACCCGCATGACCCCGAAGATCAGGCTGAGACCCAGCGCCACGGCCCCGTAGAGTCCGCCCAGCAGGATACCGTTGACCACGGCGACACCCAGGATGATGGGATCCATGGCCTGCCTTTCGCGGAGGCGCGAGGGAGGGGAAGGGTCCCCTCCCTCGCGAGCCAGACCGACCTAGCGATCCTTCCACGCCGGAATCGGCCAGACGGGCTTCATTCCCTTGGGCCGGTTGGCGACGGGCCAGATCGTTGTCCGCCTCCCCTTGAGGTTCTCGGAGATGACCCCGTGGGAGTCCACGTTTTGACCCGTGGCATCGAAGGCGATCTTCTGGTAGCCCGTGATGAGCGCGGGGCCACTGGTGATATTGGTCTTGGCCAAGGCGTCGCGGATCTTCTCCTTGTCCGCGGAGCCGGCCCGCTCCAGGGCGTCGGCAATGATGTAGGCGTTGGAATACCCCTGGGCCACGTAGGCGTTGAGCTCGTAGCCCAGCATCTCTCTCGTCTTCTTATCGATCGCTTGCGTCCACGGCGCGACATCGGTGATGTCGATCTGGAAATCCTCCTGAACGAACATGTACTCCACGGCCTGGACCGGGACGGCCTTGTAGAAGGCCGGGTCCTCCGCGCCGGAGCCCACGGAGTGCAGCCCGAATGCCAGATCCAGCCGCTGCTCCATCTGCTGCTTGTTGAAGAGGATATGGTCGGGGGTGTACATGGCCATGATCAAGAAGTCCGGTTTCTTCGAGCGGATCTTCAGAACCTGGGGCGAGAAATCCGCCTGTCCCGGAGGATAGGCCTCGTCCAGGACCAGATCGTATCCGATCTCCTTCGCAAGCTTCCGGACATTCTCGGCGTGGGACTTCCCCCACTCGGTCCCCTCGACCAGCAGGCCGTACGTCTTGGGCCCCTTGCCGAACTCCTGCGTCAAGTGCTTGATGGCCTGCAACTGCTCGTTGGCATCGTAGACGGCCATGTTGCAGGGGCGGAAGACGTACTTGAACCCGCGCCCGGTGATCCGGTCGGAGACGGAGGCCAGGACCACCCAGGGTGTCTTGTAGCGCTCCGCCACCTCGGTGGTTACGATGGTGGTCGCGCTTTGATAGGACCCGATCATGACGTGGACGTTCTCCCGCTGGATCAGCCGCTCGGTCTCCGAGGCGCCGACGTCGGGTTTGCCTTGCGAGTCGCCGGCGATCAACCTGAGCTTGGCCCCGCCCAGGGCCTTGATCCCGCCCTTGGCGTTGATCTCGTCTATCGCAATGGTGGCGCCGGTCTTCATCTGGGTGCCGACGGTTGCCCCGATTCCGCTGAGGGGCACGACGATGCCGATGCGCACCTCGTCCACCTTCTCGCCGGCAACGGCCGTGAGGCTCGACAGCGCCAGCACAACCAGGCAGATCCCAATCCCACACAACAGACGTTTCATGGCGCATCCCTCCTCGATGTATTGGGCGCGTCAGCCGGGTGGAGACCACTCACATCCTGGAGTCGTCCCGCCTGGAGACCGCGCCCCCGCCCCAACGTTCCCGCCGCGGGGTCCTTACGCTGTCGGCCACCACCTCCTCTCCGCACGCATCGTTCCTCGTCACGACCTTGCCTGCGCTGCGATCTCTTCAGGGCTTCGATCAGGCGCCGAGACCTGTGTGGAAGGACCTCTCTCTCGATCGCGAGTCCGGCTTGTGTCTGCCGAGCACTCCCGTGCGGACCCGGATCGGCTCATTCACCCGCCCTCCTCGGGAGAGGGGACGAGGGGTTCGAGAGATGGTGTCGGTCGAAACGCAGCCTGCGCCTGTGGATGAGAGGAGATTCCGGCGCATCTTCCTCAGCCACGCCTCGGGTCTCCTCCGAGCCTGCGGCAGGCCGCGTGCACACGCGTGCGGAAAGGTCGTGCAGCAGGCGATACTTGGATGCGGCGTCGTCGGCCCTGAATGCTTCCATATGTGTTGAGCCAGAGTCAAGAGAAAACCAGCCGTTGTATGGTTCCGGCAAGAGAAGAGCGGTCCGGATGGGTGGCCAGTCGGCGGGGGAAAGCGATTCGATCTGGAAATATTACGCGGCCGGGGTCAGGCTATACCTTCCCCAGGGTCCGGAGTGATTCCAGCAGCACGCGATGCGCCTGCTCGGTTTCCTCACGGGGACCGCTTCAGGGCCTCGCTCAGGTGCGGGAGATCGTTCACGTGAAGGACCAGGTTCACGCTGCGGGCAAAGGCTGCGGCGACATCGTGCGAGCGAACCCCGGCACTCAGGAACACCACGTGCATGAGCCGGCGGGTCGCCATGCCCATCTCGGCCAGGTAGTCCAGTACGGGGTTCCCGTCCCCTCCGGCGCTCCCGTACCCGTCCCGCAGGACCAGCAGGGCATAGGCCATGAACCGCAGCCGCTGGATGGCGTCGGCCGCGCTCGTCGCGGCGCGCGGGGCATAGGTCTGGGCCCTGAGGGCCGCCATGACCTGTTCTCGCTCGGCCGGGTCATCCATGCACACCAGTGCCAGCGGATGTCCCTGTTCGCCGTAAGAGGTCGGGGCCTCCGGCGCGGCCAAGGGCGCCGGCGTCGATGCGGCCGCATCGGGCGCGGGCGCCGATCCGGTCAGATCAATGACGATCTTCCCCTTGCAGTGGGGGCAGGCAGCGCTCACGGCCCTGCCCTTGGGGAGCCGATCGTCCGGGATGGTCAGGCTGGCCTTGCAGGTGGGACAGACGATGGTCATGGCAGGGGCCTCATCGCTTGGGCGGGGGGCCGGTCCGCTGCGACTTGCCGGGCTGAGCGACCTGCTTGCTGTACTCCTTGTCCAGGGAGAGGTCCTCGATGTCACTGGTCTTCTGGCCCTTGGTGGCCTTGATCGCGTCCAGGCCGCGGGCCACCACGGAACGCTTGGAGGCGTAGGACAGGGCCGTCTCCTCCGTGATCACGCCGTCCCGGTAGAGCCGGAGGATGTGGGTGTCGAAGGTCTGCATCCCCAGGGCCTCGCTGTCGTGGATGATGTCGTAGAAGATCTTGCCCTCCGACTCGCCGTTCAGGATGACCTCTTCGATGCGGAGGTTCATCCCCATGGTCTCCAGGGCGGCCACCCGTCCCCCGCCTACCTTGGGCAGGAGCCGCTGGCAGATGATCCAGCGGAGCGTGTCCGCCAGGCGCTGGCGGGCCTGGCGCTCCTCGTCTTTGTCGAACATGCCCAGCATGCGATTGATCGTCTGGCCGGCGTCCACGGTGTGCAGCGTGCTCATGACCAGGTGGCCGGTCTCGGCCGCGGCAAGCCCGATCTCCAGGGTCTCCCGATCCCGCATCTCGCCCACCAGGATCACCTTGGGCGCCTGGCGCAATGCCGCACGCAAGCCGCTGGCGAAGGAGTCGAAATCCGTCCCCAGCTCCCTCTGATTGAAGGTCGCCTTCTTCATGGGGTGGACGAACTCCACCGGATCCTCCAGCGTGACGACGTGGACGGCCTGCTGCTCGTTGATGATGTTGAGGATGGCCGCCAGCGTGGTGGACTTGCCGCTGCCCGTGGCCCCGGTGACCAGGATGAGGCCGTTCCGCTCCTCGGCCATCTTGTGCAGGGCCGGGGGCAGGCCCATTCTTTCCACGGTGGGGATCTCGCTGGCCAGGCGTCGGAGCACGATGGAGTAGCTGCCCCGCTGCTGGAAGATGTTGACGCGGAACCGGGCCGTGCTGCCCAGGGCATAGGGCAGGTCGCAGGAACCGGTGCGGACCAGGGTCTCGGTCAGCCGTCGGTCGGATCCGATCAGGGCCAGGGCGATGGCCTCGGTCTGGAACGGGGTGAGCCGCGGGAGCGGCGGGTCGGTGACGACCGGCACCAGCTCGCCGTGATGCTCCACCTGGGGCGGGCGCCCGACGGTGAAGTTCAGGTCCGAGACGGGCTGGTGCGCCTCCAGCATGCGCGTCAGGATCCGGTCCAGCTCGTGTCGCTGCATGCGCGCTCCTCCGGGTGGCGGGCGGGCCTCACGCCAGACCCAGGTCCTCCGGCGGTTTGGGAAGGAAGGGCAGGAACCTCGCCTTGTCCACCGCCTTGTCGTACGCCTCCTCGGGGGCGATCATCTTCTTCTTGAGGAACTCCATGATGGAGTCTTCCAGCGTCTGCATGCCGTACTTCTTCCCGGTCTGGATCACACCCGGGATCTGGAAGGTCTTCCCCTCCCGGATCAGGTTGGAAACGGCCGGGGTGACCATGAGGATCTCCAGGGCGGCGCAGCGCCCCTTCACATCGATGCGCTTGAACAGGGTCTGGGCCACCACGGCCTTCAAGGTGTCGGCCAGCGTGGCGCGGATCTGGGCCTGCTGGCTCGCCGGGAAGATGTCGATGATCCGGTCCACCGTCTTGGATGCGTTCTGCGTGTGGAGGGTGGCGAGCACCAGGTGGCCGGTGGAGGCGGCCTCGATGGCCAGGAAGATGGTCTCCAGGTCGCGCATCTCGCCCACCAGGATGATGTCGGGGTCCTCGCGGAGGGCGCCCCGCAGGGCGGCGGCGAACGACTTGGTGTCCCGCCCGACCTCGCGGTGGCTGATGACGCAGCTCTGGCTGTGATGGATGAACTCTATCGGGTCCTCGATGGTGATGATGTTGTCCCGCCGTAGCCTGTTGGCGTGGTCCACGATGGCGGCCAGCGTGGTGGACTTGCCGCTGCCGGTGGGGCCCGTGACCAGGACCAGCCCCTTCTTCAAGAGGGCCAGCCTGGCCACGCCGGAGGGGAGCCCCAGCTCCTCCACGGTCATGATCTTGCTCGGGATCTGGCGGAAGGCGGCGCCAATCCCGTTCTTCTGCATGAAGAAGTTGGCCCGGTAGCGGGCCATGCCGGGGATCTCGTGGCCGAAGTCCACGTCCCCCGTCTCCTCGAAGGCCTTGGCCCTGTCCTCGGGACAGATCTCGAAGAGCATGGCCTTGAGTTCCTCGTGCTCCAGCACCTTGTACTTCACACGTTCCAGGTCGCCGCGGATCCGCAGGATGGGCGGGTTGCCGGCGATCAGGTGCAGGTCCGAGGCCCCGGTGTCGTACATCAGCTTGAAGAAGGCGTCGATCTTGGCCATGAAGTATGTCCTCTGCCGGCTGGTCGCCGCTCAGGAGCCCCGCGGCAGGACGCGCGCGATGAACCGCTTGTGCAGGAAGTGCAGGCGGTCCGGTCCCTTGAGGGGCAGGAAGGCCGGCTGGGTGTTCAGGAAGTCCGAGAGCCGGCGCTTGCCGGTTGGTCCCTCGATGCGCACGGTCCCGCTGAGATGCTCCCCGTTGATGAGCTGGACCCGGATCGGCTCGATGCTGACGCCCACCAGGCTCTCCGGGACCTGGAGCAGCCGCTCCTCCTCCTCGGAAACGTCCACCCGGATCACCTGAATCTTGTTGAGGAAGATCAGGGGAGTGTCGCCGGGCAGCGACACGGCGAGAAACAGGTCGGGGTCATTCAACCGGTCCTGCACCGTCTCGGGGCCGGCGTGCGCCTCGACGTACAGGCGCAGGAAGACCCGTCCGTCCAGCTTGGCTCCGTCGATGGTCCACACGGTGAGCGGCACGGGGCGCACCGGAATGGCCAGCTCCGCCTGGGCCTCCGACTCCCGGTCGGCCGGCTCGGGCCCGGCGGACTCTATCACCGGCCCGGGAGCAGCCGCGAGCGGCGATTCGCCCACCTTGGCGGCGGCCAGGGCCAGGGCCGCCTCGACCGTGCGGAGGACCACGGCGGGCTCGGCCGGTTTCCGCAGGGCCAATTCGGCCCCGGCGTCGAAGGCCCGGACGTTCAGCTTGGGGTCGGTCATGGCGGTGAGCACGATGATCGGGATGGCCTTCAGTGCCGGATCGGCCTTCAGCCGCCTGCAGACCGCGAACCCGTCCATGTCGGGCATCATGATGTCCAGCAGGACGAGGGCGGGCCGCTCGCGGGCGGCCATCTCCAGCGCGGTTGGCCCGTCGAGGGCCGTCAGGACCGTGTAGCCGTGGAAACGCAGGATGTCCCCGTTGAGCTGGAGGATGATCGGGTCGTCATCCACGCAGAGGATCTTCACGTCCGGCGGGCTGGGGAGGCCCAGGGCCTCGGCGCTCTCCAGGACGAGGCCGCTCTTCACCGGAAAGCCGCACATCGTGCAGCGGCGGACGGTCCGGGAATCCTCGGTGAACTCGAAGGTCGGCTGCACCAGCTGGCACTTCGGGCAGTATTCGGACGCCGACCGCTCTTCCATGGCGCCTCCTGTGAAGTGGGGAAGCGGGTCCCACTCTGGATGCGACGACCGTGGCCCCGGAGGGGCGCCCGGGACGTTAGCAGACAACCCGCGGGTTGTCCAGGGGGAAAGCCCGCGCAATTCGCGGCAAGGGTGGAGACTTGACGGGGGGGAAGCGAGGGCCTATTTTTGGGTGAACCCGTCCGCGCCGGCCGGGTCGAATCCTCAGAGGTGCATCCATGGGTTCGCAGGAACTTGCTTCGCTGGAGTGGCTGACCCGGCAACCCTTCCTGCTGGCCCCGAATCGCGTCTACCGGGTCTGGAAGGGGGGCGCGCTGCTGGATCGGTTCCAGGGGAAGTCGCAGCCGGAGGACGGCCACTTCCCGGAGGAGTGGGTGGGATCCACGACGGTGACTCGCCTGGCGGGCCGCCCCCCCGATGAGGGCCTGAGCCGGGTGCTACTGCCTGACGGCTCGAGGGTCGTTCTGAAGTCATTGATCGAGACGTTCCCGGAGGCAATGCTCGGCGCCGTCCACGTGGCGCAGCACGGGACCGAGCTGGGTGTCCTCTGCAAGCTGCTGGATGCCGCCATGCGACTGCCCATCCAATGCCATCCGGATCGGGCCTTCGCGCGACAATACCTGCGTTCGGACTTCGGCAAGACCGAGTCATGGCTGGTCCTTGCCACGCGGACGATCGACCGGACGGCGCCCTACATCCTGTTCGGTTTCCGGGAGGGCGTGAGGGAGGAGGCATTCCGGCGGATGGTGCAGGCGCAGGACATCCCCGCCCAGGTCGCGGCCCTCAATCGCCTCGATGTCAAGCCGGGCGAGGTGTACCTCGTGTCGGCCGGCACTCCCCACGCCATCGGGTCCGGGGTGTTCATGGTCGAGGTGCAGGAGCCGACCGACCTGGTGGTGAACTCCGAGTACACCACCGGAGAGATTCGGCGGACCGAGGCGCAGTGCTTCATGGGCCTCGGCTTCGATCTGGGGATGCGATGCTTCAACTACCAGGCCGTGGGCAGGGAATACGTCCGCCGGCACACGCTGCTCCCGCGAACCATCCTGGAGGATGCGCAGGCTTGCGAGGAGGTCCTGATCGGCCCAGAGGACACGCCCTGCTTTGGCGCCGCCCGGCTGACGGTCCGCGGAACGGTCCAGGACCGGGACCGTGGCCGGAGCTACATCGGCATCGCGACCGAGGGCAGGGGGCGCCTCACCGGTCCGGGCGTGGACCTCCCGCTCCAGGCGGGCGCCACCTTCTTCATCCCGGCCGCCTCACGGCATGAGAGCTATCGGGCCGGGCCGGGGGCGCCGCTCACAGTGATCAAGTGCTTCCCGCCTCTCGGCTGAAATGTCTGCCGGGATGCTGGTAAGCCGGGAAGCTGGGACGTTGGCAGGCTTGAAACCTTCTGGCGTGCAGGCATCCTCGCCTTCGAGCCTCTCAACTTTCAAGCCTCCCGGTCCTTGAGTGCTCCTCATTGTGTGGCAGAGCACATACTCCATTCGGAATGGCCCAGACCTGCTGGTACGATAGCGATGACGTGTCGGGGTTCCTGCGGTACCTGGAAGGCGTTGCTCCTGGGCCTGTGCCACTCGAGGCCTGAAAGGACGCGGTCTGCGCCTCATCGTCGCCGTTGGGGGTTCCGGCCGGCACGCGGCCCTGGACCTCGTCAGAGCGCTGGCACCTCTAGGCCCCCGCGCTGTCGCGCGGCCGGTCCTCGGGAGTGTCGCGGCTCCTGAGGAATGCTCGCGGGTGCGGGAGGGAGTTCGCATCTCTCCCGCGTGGGATGAGAAAAGGATGGCTCCGCGATTCGAATGCCACCGGATCTCGCGGAGCCAATGGGAGGGGCGCTGGAGGCGGGCGGTCCTCGGCCCGAGGCCGCTCAATGATATTGGAGGCCTACCACGGGGGTCGGACAGACGTCGTGGCTGTCGCTCTGCGTGGCCCAGTGGCACCATTCGTGGGCGATGATCTTCGGATCCGAGACGCTGACGATCACCCGGTTCCGGAAATCGGTGCAGCCGTAGATCTTCGTGTCGTTGCTATAGGTCACCGCGCCCCGCCGCGCGCACTCCTGATGCACTTGGCCCTGTCCGCTGATCCAGAGTTCCGCGGTACCGAGGTTGTAGCGGTCGAATCCGGCGGCACAGGCCGAGGAGACCAGAAGGACAAGGGCGAGCCCGACAACTCTTGGGAACCGCCGACGGGCCAGAGGATGTACGACGAAAGGGTGGGTTCTCGAAAACATGGCGTCCTCCATCATTGCTGCTGGGAAGACCACCGTGTTCCCGAGGGGGCCGGATGGCTCCCTTCCTTCGGTAGCCCGGCTATCAGGCTGGCGGCCTGACCCGTGGCTTTGCGTCCCCGGCTCACGTCGGGTTTGCCATTATCGGGAAGGGGTCTTCCTTATTCAGGGCAAATCAAAAGCGTCCACTCCGATGCGGGCGCTTGTCTCCTCCTCGATCCGGTACCGTCGACCTACAACCGTGAGTCATGGGGTGACCTGAAAGCGGTGTACGTGTCTGGAAGTTACCATGATCACGGTGAGTTGCAACCGCTGTGCCCCCCGGAAAGTGTTAGATTTGAATAGTGGTGAATGGGAAAGCCACGAGGAACACTTCGGGAAGCATCCGTCGCTCCCTTTCGAGAAGAGATGGGCCTCTAAACCATGATAAACGCGTGACTAATCGCATTTTCGATCTCCGATCTTTGGCCGACGTGGATCGTCACATACGTTGTCGTGCCTCTTGCCAGGAGGTGGTCCGAAGCTCGCCGGGCTTCGTCGTGAGACAGCCAGGTGTTCGGAAAACGGGCACTTGGGGGGCGGGCAGAGCGGTTGCGGGCGGGCCGACAGTCAACGGCGTCCCTCGGCTCAGGTACCACGGGCTTCATCCCAAAGCGCCCGATGCGCCATTGACCCCGATCCGGAGGCTGCCTCGGCCCAGATCATTCTACAGACGCGAGCCCCGGCTCTTCCGCCCACCCCCAGTGTTCCTCTTCTTGTGACAAAGCAAATTCTTCGCTCGGAATGGCCTTGACCTGATGATAATGTAGCCGCGGCGTGAGAAGCTTCTCGTGACGCCAGGGAGGGCAGTTACCGGAGGGGGGACCGATACGATCTCCGACCTCGCCCACCTGTTGCCCATCCAAACCGGTCCGTGATAAATATCCTGGGATCGGGGCTGATCCTGCCAATTGCCCGGAGCGGATCGTTCTGAAAGCCACGCCTGAAGAGGAGGCTGCCGTGGAGACGCTGCGCACCCTTCCCGGAGATGACGTTCGCCAGATCCTCTGGCGCTTCGCCGATCGGTACGACCTCCAGATGCTGGTGCAGTCCGCCCGGTCGGTGGCCAGGGGCCCCGTGGCCCGCCTGGTCGCCGAAGGCGCGCGCAACTCCCACGAGTGGACCCAGCAGAAGGCGCAGCTCCTGAAAGCGTTCGACGAATCGGGGATCACGGCCGTGTTCATGGATCCGGAGCAGGGTGGGTTCATCGAAGGGCCCAAGAACATGGCCCTGGCCCTCGTGGCCTTCGAGCTCTCCTGGGTGGATGGAGGAGCGGCCACCTGCAGCCTGGCCGGCAACCTGGCGCTGGCGCCGATCCACGAGCGGGGAACCCCCGAGCAGCGCGACACGTACATGCGCCGCGCCGTCCCGCCGCAGCCGGGCGAGGACCGGCCGCAGTGGCGTGGCGCCTTCTGTTTGACCGAGCCCTTGCCCTACGTCGGCGTCGAGACCGGCCTCTTGAGCGGCAGGGTCCGCGTCGCGGAGTGGCAGGAGGGGAAGGAGCCCATCCTCCAAGTGGACAAGCGGGGGCGCTTCATCACCAACATGGGCTTTGCCAACTTCGTGTCCGCGGCCGTGGATTCGGCCGACGAGCGGATCAAGGGTAGCTGCATCCTGATCCTCGAGGAGACCGATCCCGGCACGTTCGACCGCGGCGCGCCCACCCGCAAGCTTGTCCACCAGTTGTCCTCGACGGGCGATCCCGTGTTCAGCCTCCGGGTGCCCGCCAGCCGCATCATCGGGGGCTACACGGTGAAGGATGGCGTCATCGTGCCCCGCTACAGCCACAGTGAGATCATCGAGGCGGTGTTCCGCCGCACGCGCGTGACGGTGGGCCTCATGACCTCGGCCAAGCTGCTCTCCGCCGTTGAGCCGGTCGTCCGGTACCAGCGGGGCCGGTTCCGCGGAGGGGAAAGCGTGGCGCCGGGATCCCCCCGGTATGAGTTGGGTCTCCAGCAGAGGGAGGACGTCCTGCACCGGCTGGTTGATGTCTGGGCCACGGGTGAGGCCGGCGCCTCCCTGGGCTTTGCCGCCGCGCGCCTCTTCGACGAGCTGGATCCGCTGGAACGACAGAAGGACGAGATCTTCACAAAGCAGGGCGTCGGGGGTGGGTCCGCGCAGCTCAAGGCGCTGCGACGCCTCCAGAAAGAGGCGCTCGAATTCCTGGCGCTTTCGGCCAGGCCCGCTGGCGAGCGGGACGAGGCGCGGTACGGCGCGCTACACGCCGATCCGCTGGTGAGGTTTCTCGTGCTCGACTCCCTGGCGAACGTTCTGTGCCCGGCGGTCAAGCTGTGGAACACGGGACACGGGGCCAACATGATGCGAGAGGCCGTCAGCTTGATGGGGGGATACGGCATCACGGAGGATTGCCCCGGATTCCTCGCCCACAAGTGGATGGATGCACAGCTTGAGGCGACCTATGAGGGGCCCGAGGCTGTCCAGCGACGCCAGTTGACCGTGACGATGACCAATGAAATTTTCCTGGAGCAGTTCCGGATGTGGATTGTCGAGATGCGCCGGATCGCGTCCGAGCGACCCGGAACCGGGGCTTGCACCCTGGCCACGGCCATGGAGTTGTGGCTCTGGACGCTGATCCACCTGCAGAAGGCCACGGATGCCGAGGGGGCGAAGCTCTATCACGGGACCCGGCAGGGCGTGACCTTCCCGCTGGCCGATGCGCTCTGCTGGCTCCTGGCTTCGCGCTCTCAGGTCCTGGACGTCCTCGAGCTTGAGGCCAAGGGCCCTGAGAACGCGGTCGTGGCCGAAGGCATCGCCGGGCTCTTGAACTTCCTGACGGACCTCTGCCACGTCCAGGCCGCGCGCGCCGCAGGGGAGGTCGGGCGGATCTGCGCCGAGTTGCTCCATGGCTATAACCGGCATCCGGTCTGGGACGGGGAGTGTTGTGGTACGACTTGTGAGTTGGGAGAGCTGGATCCCGTTGACTGGTTCGTTCCTGAACCCGTGGGAGGTTCTACGGAGGGCGCCGCACCCAGGGGACCGCACCCACCCAAGGCCGGCCCGTGCGTTCGGTTTGATGGCCTGGAGCAGTTCATCCGGCTGCGGCTCCGCCTGGATGGATGTCTCACCGGCGCCCGGCTGGCGAAGGACCGGGCCGCCGCCGCCCTGACCACGGTCATGATCCCCGAGGCCTTGGACTATCCGCAATAGAGAGCCGAGCGCCGAGACGAACGGGGAACCGCAGCGCTGATTGTGGCCATGAGCTATGAGCGATGAGCCAGAAGCATGAGCCCGACGGGGCACGAGGACCCATGGGAGCAAGCAGGCAGGGAACTGGGGGCGACGTGTGACGAGTGACTCGATAGCCATCGAACGCCAGACGATGGACGTGGACATCGTGTGTGTCGGCTTCGGTCCGGCGATGGGGGGCTTTCTCACCACGCTGTCGCGGAACCTGGTCAAGGAAGACGGCGCCCCGCTCGCCGAGAGCCGGACGATGCCCGGTTTACCGCCGCAGGTGATCTGCTACGAGCGGGCCGACGACATCGCCTTCGGCGTGTCGGGCGTGGTGACGCGAGCCCGGGGGATCCGTGCCTCGTTTCCCGACCTGGATCCGGCCGAGATCCCCATGGCCACCCGGGTCACCCACGAGCGACTGCTGTACCTTCTCGACCCTCACGGCGCCAGCCGGCGTTCGGCGACACTCCGTCTGGCCGACAAGCTCATCCGTGGCTTCCGCTGGGCGCTTCCCTACGAGCGGGAGGCGATGTCTCTTCCCTACATTCCCCCCTTCCTGCGCAAGGAAGGCGGGCTCCTCCTCTCGATCGGGCAGTTCACGCAATGGGTCGGCGCCAACGTGCTGGCATCCGGGCTGGTGCAGGTCTGGCCCGGGACTCCGGTGGCGAGCCCGCTCATCGAAGACGATCGCGTGGTCGGGGTGCGGTTGATCGACCAGGGAACCGATCGGCAGGGGAATCCCGAGACGGCGTTCATGCCCGGCATGGACATCCGCGCCGCGCTGACCGTCGTCGGCGACGGGCCCGTCGGTCCGATCGGCCGGCAGATCGACGAGCGCTTCGGTCTGCCGGAAGGTCATCACCAGCGTGACTGGGCCGTCGGCGTCAAGATGGTGGTTGATCTGCGGGAGGGCGTGGACCTTCCGCCGGGCACCGTCTTGCACACCTTCGGGTATCCCGAACCCGAGATCTTCGGGTTCATGTACGTCTACCCTGATCGGGTGGCCTCGGTCGGAATCTTCGTCCCCTCGTGGTTCGAGAGTCCGATTCGCACCTCCTACCGCTACCTGCAGCACTGGATGTTGCATCCGTATCTCTGGCGGTACCTTGGGGGCGGACGCCTTCGATCCTGGGGGGCCAAGACGCTTCAGGAGGCGGGCAGGCGGGGTGAGCCGTCTCTGGCGGGCGACGGGTACGCGCGGATCGGCGAGGGCTCCGGCAGCACCAACGTCCTGACCGGATCGGGCGTGGACGAGGCTTGGACGACGGGCATCCTGCTGGCCGAGGGAGTCATCGAGCTCCTGAAGGAGGGAAAGCCCTTCACGAGGGAAAACCTGGAGCAGGCTTACGTGAAGCGGCGGCGCGAGAGCTGGGTCGAGGTCGAGGCGAAGGTGGCCGAGAGAGCGCGGAACGGATTCCAACGCGGCGTCGTAACGGGACTCGCGGGGATGGCTCTCGCCGGGCTGACCGGAGGGAAGCTGGCCATTCCCGGCGACCCTCCGCCACCCCACGCTCGCGTCCCGAGTGCGGAAGAGTATTATCGAGGGAAGGTCCCACCGAAGGAGATCGCGAAGATCCGGGTGGAATGCGCCTCGCGAGGGCAGGGGCTTCACGACGCGCTCATGGAACGGTGCGGCTGGCCGGTGATCCCCTACGACGGAAAGCTCCTGGTGTCCCACCAGGACGCCCTCCTCATGGGAGGCAAGGTGCAGGCGCCACCCGGGTACGCCGACCACGTTGTCTTCGTCTACCCCTATCTCTGCGAAAGTTGCGGGACCAGGATTTGCGTCGAGGTCTGCTCGGGCCAGGCGATCACGCCAGGAGAGAAGGGCGTGCCTGCCTTCGACCGGGAGAAGTGCATCCACTGCGGAGCGTGCCTCTGGAACTGCTCACAGGCGCGCCCGGGGGATCCCGAACGCACCAACGTCGAGTTCCGAGCCGGGACCGGAGGCCTGCACTCGGCCGAGAACTAGAACGTACGAGGGTACGAACGTACGAAGGTAGGGGGGCGGCCCGTACTCTCATGCCCTCGTCCTTTCGTACGCTTTCGCTCGTACATTCGTACGCCGCAAAGGAGTGACCCGTGACCACTGATTTTCAGATCGTGGTGTGTGGCAGCATCGTCCCGGATCCCCTCCAGACCCTGGAGCCGGTCACTGGCCCGACGGGTCCGGCTCTCAAGAACGAGATGATGCTGCCGGCGGTCCTGGATCCCTGGGCGGCGCATGCCCTGTACGAGGCGGCCCACCTGGTGAAGAATGCGCCCGGCAGCAAGGCCTGGCTGGTGAGCCTGGGGCCCAAGGCCAAGCTGCAGCAGGTGATGATGACGGTGGCGCAGAAGGTGCCCTTTGAACTGGTGGCACTCGACGGGCCGGCCGGCGGGTTCACGGACGCCTTCGAGGTCGCCAAGGTCCTTGCGGAAGCGATCCAGGGGATCCCCGGTCTCGACCGTTCGCGGCTCCTCGTGTTCGGCGGGTGGGAATCCGCCTCACGCGGCGCTGGGGCCACCCTGCAGATGATCGGCGAGCGACTGGGGATCGTGGATCAGTTCCAGGGAGTGGACAAGCTCACGCTGGGAGGCGACGGGTCGTTGCAAGTCCTCGAGAGGATCGAGGGCGGCAAGCACCAGGTCTCGACCTGTGCCGGCCCGCCGGCGGTGCTGGGGTGGGCCACCGGGAGTCTGCCCGAGCCCCCCAACAATCCCCAGGTCGGGATGATCAACATGCGAACCATCATGCCGTCGCTGCAGCGGGCCAAGCCGGCGAAGGTCGGGGCAGGAGGCATGACGTACGCCCGCGTCTCGCTTCCCAGCCAGCGACGTGAAACGAAAGTAGTGAGAGACCTGTCGGCCGACGAGGTCGCACGGGAGATCGTTGCCTGGATCGCCAAGGACTGATCTCAATACAGGAAGAGACGCCCATGGAAACACTGCTAGGTCTTGCGCATACCGAGTCTGATGGATCGCTGGCGAAGCCGGCTCTGGAAATGCTGGCCGCGGCACGAGCGACGGCCAGCTCGCTGGGCGGGGCAACACTGATCGTGGGTCTGGTTGGCGGAGAGGTCCGGGCGGCAGCCAATGTCATCGCCGGCTGCGGGGCCGCGCGGTTCCTTGGCGTCTGCGGTCCGGACTTCGCGGAGGCGCGGTACGCGAGCGATGCGGCGGCCGCCGAGGCTCTGTGCGAGGCGGCGGCGGGAACAGTCGTGATCGCCGCGGGGACCTCGCGCTGGTGCCGGGTCCTGCCTGGCGTGGCTCACCGACTGGGCGGTCGGGTTGACACCCATGTCACGGGGGTCTCTGCAACCGGAGAGAGCCTCTCGGTGGACCGCTGGTACTATCGCCAGCGCATGGAGGCGACGCTCCAACGAACGCAGCGCCCGTGGATCATCGTGCTGGATCCTGGCTGCCACGCGCCGTGGATGGGGGAGACCGGAACGGCCACGGTGGAAGCCGTGGCAGTCAACCTGCCCGAGGCGAGCAGGCGGACAACGGTGATGGGGGTTCAGGCGCCTCCGGCCGACCAGCAGACGATCCGGCCCGATGCCGAGCTACTCTTCGTGGCGGGGGCCGGCTGGACCAAGACCCAGGCTGACGGCAAGGCGCACGCACCGGAAGCTGCCGAGTTGATCCTGGAATTTCTGCGCAGGAGCAAAGCCTCCCTGGGCGGGAGCAAGTCAGTGGTGGATCTCAGGGGGGAAGGAGAGGCGATTCTTCCCTTCATGACCCACCTCAACCAGATCGGGCAGACAGGAGCCACGCCGCGTCACCCCAAAGGACTGTCCACCTGCTGCCACGGGGAGGAGCCGCACGCCGTCGGGTGGCGATTCATCAATGAGCGCCGGGCCGTCAATCTCGATCCCAATTGCGGGTGGGCTCGGGAGAAGGCCGACGTGCTCTACGTAGCGGATGCGTTCGAGGTCATGCGGAAGGTGAACGCGTTGCTGGGCGAGAAGTAAGTTCGGAGAACCCGGCGGAACGATTGCCGCGATCGCAAGATCGGACTCGAAATAAGTCCACTTCGTCAACAACGTCCGCAATTACAATTCCAATCCAAGAGGACCACCCGCCCCAATTGCGCGCCAGTTGCATCGGCTCCGTTCGCTGAAAAAGCTCTTGAAGAGTACAGACCAATGGCGTACGCTATTCCGTACAATCCGTGTTGCACACAGGAGGCCACATGACCAGCATGACAGCCACCGAGGCACGCAGACGGCTCTACGCGCTGCTGGATGCCGTCGCCGACTCTCACGAACCGATTCAGATCGCAGGCAAGCGCCACTCGGCCGTGCTCGTGTCGGAGTCCGATTGGCGTGCCATCCAGGAGACCCTCTATCTTGCTTCCATTCCGGGAATGCGCGCCTCGATCCGCCGGGGACTGAAGACCCCGGTGGAGAAGTGCCACGCGGAGCCTGGCTGGTGAGTTGGAGACTCGTCTACACGAGCCAGGCACGACGCGATGCAAAGAAGTTGGCCCGCTCCGGCTTGAAACCGCAGGCCGAGCGCCTGCTCAAGATTCTGGCGAAGGACCCGTATCAGACTCCCCCTCCCTACGAGAGGCTCCTTGGCGACCTGACAGGGGCGTGTTCCCGCCGGATCAACATCCAGCACCGGCTTGTTTACCAGGTCCTGGACGACATCAAGACCGTCAAGGTCCTCCGCATGTGGACCCACTACGAATGACCCCGCACGCGAGAATCGGTGACCCTTTTTTCCTTGGAATTCATGGCCCCTTTGATATTGGAATCGCTGGCGCCGAACATCCTCGCCATGCTGGAGGCCGTGAGGGAGTTCAACGGCGCGCTGAATCCGAGGAAGACAGGGTGCGGCCCCGGGCCGTCCACCAGGCGGCAGCACGGGGCGACCAGGCGCGGGCAGAGTGGGAGTGTCTCCTGGGGGCCCTGATCCAATTGGCAACGTCGTCCAGCACACGCGATGTGGCGGCCGGCCCGGGTGCTCCTGCTCGGTTCTATATTTGACAGAATTCTGTACAGTATATACTACGCAGCGCGGAATAATGGCTACACCGTTCCCCGCGCTGCTTCGTTCGCGGGGAAGGCCCTCGCCCTTGCACAGGACCCGCGGCAAGGGCTCAGCCCTCCCCACGG
>JBIOJT010000030.1:0-22760 GCA_044451055.1 Methylomirabilales bacterium (SeqCode) | reverse complement strand
TGCGCGGGCTGTCCACAATGAACCCCTCGACCTGCCGGGAGGTCGGTTGAGGGATCTTGCCCTCGGGGAACGGAGCCAGGACAAGCCGGCCGACGCGGTCCCCGATTCTCATGGCCTCGCAGCTATACGTGATGCGGGCGCGAACTGTCTTGTCCCGCACCTCCGTGACCTCGAGGATGCCCAGGGTAAGGAGAGCTCGCCCCAGGACGCTCTTCTGCCACGGATGGAACACGCGCGCGCCTCCGCGAATGACCGCCAGGCGATCCCCCACCGTCGGAACTTGATCCGTGTCCAAGCCGATGTACACGTAATTCTCCTGGGAGAGGAGCTGGCGGTCATCCTCGCTCTTGACGATGCTGCCGATGCCCGACGCCTCCACAGACCCCTCTTCCAGGAGGATAGGGGAGCAGGCGATCGCCATCTGGCTGGCCGCCGCCGGTGCCGGGGCGGGGGCCTCGGCCTCTTCCGTCGGCGCTTCTTTGGGCGGCTCGGGCTTTGGCGCCTCGGCCGCGGGGGGCTGCATCTGTGGCGCGGGCTCCCGTCCGGGAATGCCCAGCGTGTCGCCAGGGAAGATCCGATTGGGATCGGTGATGAAGGGATTGCGCTCCCAGATCTGGGGCCACAGGAACGGATCGTTGAGGAGGCTCTTAGCGATCCCCCAGAGCGTGTCGCCCTTCTTCACGACATAGTCGCCCTCGCTCCCTACGGGCGCCGGCGCGCTCGTCGGCGTCGGCGCCGGGGCCTGGGCCTCGGCCGTCGCCAGAAGAACCACCAGGCAGAGCACGATCAGCCCGAGCTTGCCGAGGTAGCCACCGCCTCTTCGTTTCATGGGGACTCCTCCGTGGGGGCCGGGGCTCAGCCGCGGCCGCCCCCAGTTCCTGCTACGCGCCAGGGTCCGCCGACGGGCCGGCTGGCCCTGGTGGCAGCCTCAAATCCGAACTCCAGGAGCGTGGCGGCATCCGTCCACCGCTGCGGATCCTTCAGCAGAACCGCAATCATCCGCTGGCCGCCCCGGCTGGCCGACGCGACCAGGCAGCGTCCCGCGGCATCCGTGTATCCGGTCTTGACCCCGTCTGCCCCCTCCAGGCGACCGAGGAGCTTGTTATGGCTCTGGATCGTGCGCACCCGGGGCTGCAAGCCCCGGGGCCCGGGCTGCCAGATCGTGACCGTGGTCTCTCGGGTCCGCACCAGCTGGGCAAAGTACTGCTGCTCCATGGCAACTCGCGTGAGGAGGGCCATATCCCGGGCGGTGGTGTAGTGGCCCGGCTCATCCAAGCCGTGGGGATTCTCGAAGTGGCTGTTGTGCATGCCAAGCTCCTGCGCCTTGGTGTTCATCATCGCCACGAACCCAGCCGCCCCGTGGCCCACATGCTCGGCCGCGGCCTCCGCGGCGTCGTTGGCCGATCGGATCAGGAGCGCCGACAGAAGGTCTTCCAGCGAGACCCGCTGCCCGCGCCGGAGCCCCAGTCGGTACCCGCCGACGCTGGCCGCCGCCTGGCTGACAACCGCCGTATCCGTGAGTCTTCCCTGTTCGAGGATCACGAGGGCGGTCAGAATCTTGGTAATGCTCGCGGGCGGACGGGGCTCGTCCGCGTTCTGCTCGAAGAGCACCTCTCCCGTGACCGCATCCATGAGGATGGCCGAGGCCGCGCTCACCTGCGCCTGGTTTTGTATCAACGCAGGCCGTGGGAGATCCAAGAATTCCAGGAGCCGGGGCGATGCGCGGTGTCGATGCCGCGTCTGGACGCTCACCCGGACGCTCCGCGCCACCGGTGGGCCCAGGATGCCCGATCGATTCGGTGCTGCAGGCGCCGAGCTGACCAATCCCCAAAGCAGGAATGCCAGCAGCCCACCACACAGGATTCGTCGCGTCACGCTTCCCCCCACATCAAAGGGTCCCTGGAACTTGGGGATCAGGCTCCTCCGTGGGCCCCGAAACGGAAGCGGCGGGGCTCCCTTTCGCCTGACCCCGCCATCTCGGAGTTTCCACCACTCCCCCGTTCAACCCCGCCCATTCAACCATCCTTCGTCGTCCTCACTGGCTCGCCGGCCGTCAGCAGGATCTCGTCGACGACGGCGCACAAGGCATGGCCCAGCGTGATATGCGTCTCCTGGATCCGAGGTGTTTCAGTGCTCGGGACCACGAAGGCTTCGTCCACGGCCGTCGCCAGCAGGCCCCCCGAGCCCCCCGTCAGCCCCACGGTGGCGCAGCCCAGCCGCCGCGCAGCTTCGACCCCTCGAAGCACATTGGGCGAATTTCCGCTGGTGCTGATGGCCACGACCACGTCTCCCGGGCGCGCCAGGGCCTCGACCTGCCGCGCGAACACCTGGTCGAATCCCAGATCGTTCCCGATACTGGTGAGCGCGGAACTGTCCGTCGTCAGGGCCACCGCAGCCAGCGCGCCGCGATCGCGGAGGAACCGGTTCACGAACTCCGCCGCCAGGTGCTGCGCATCCGCCGCGCTTCCCCCGTTTCCGAAGAACAGGAGCTTGCCCCCGCGCCGGAGCACGTCGGCCATGCGCCGGGCCACGACCTCGATCCGAGGGGCGTATAGCTCGGCAAAGCGGAGCTTCACCGCCGCGCTGTCGCGGAACATCTGATGGATCCCAGCCTGCATCGTACCGTGTCGAATCCTCAACCCGGAGGAGACCCGGCCAGAGCGGGACGGCTCCAAAACCTCAGACCGGCCCTCCGGTCCTTCGTGGAACACCGCGTCTCCGCTGAGGTTTTCCGTTCGCGTAACTACACTGCCGTTCCAACCTTGTCAAGAAAAAACCATCCTGCCATTTGTCGGGCGGTCGGGTGAGGCCCCACGCCGGGGCTCAATCCACAGGACACGCCCCCGCCCCAGAAGCCTCGAGGCCACGGCATGGGTCCCACTGACGGTCAATCGGCCGGAGGGTCACTGCTGCCGTCCAAGAGACGCAAATCCTTCACGCGGAGCTGAAGGATTTCCCGATCATTCCACACATTTCGTTCGGGGACGAAGGCGAGGTCTACCCACGGTGAGGGGGTCTGATTCAGGATGTCGGCATAGGACCCGAGATTGAATCCGATGGTTTCCACCACCTGTCCACTTCTGCCGGATGGTCGCACCTTCATCTTCAGATGGTTCTGTCCAACCCGCCGGGGCGACTGCACGACCTGAAGTCTCCGGGCGACCAGAAGCGGCTCTGGGTTTCCCGCCCCGTGGGGGCCCAGTCGGGTTAGGCTGTCGGCCAGCCTGAGGTCCACCATGTCCAGGGAGGTCTCCGCGTCGGCAAGCAGCGTGGGGACCAAGTCGTCGTCCGACAATTCCTGGGCGGCCAGGGACAGAAACCGCTCCCGGAACTGCTCGATCCGATCCGTCCGGAGGGAGAACCCGGCAGCCGCCCGGTGACCTCCGTAGTGGAGGAGGAGGTCTGCGCAACGGCCCAGCGCATCGGCGATGTGCCAGCCCGCAGCGCTTCGCGCCGAGCCCCGAGCCTCCTGGCCACTAGTCCCAATCAGGGCGGTCGGACGACCGAACCGTTCCACCAGGCGCGCCGCCACGATGCCAATCACGCCCGGGTGCCACGCCGGTGATGCCAGGACAATGGCGCGATCCCGCCGGGGGTCGTGCACTACGTCGGCCTGGGCCAATGCCTCCGCCAGAATGGAACCTTCGAGCTCCTGACGCTCCCGGTTCTGCCGGTCCAGATCTGCCGCCAGCGCCCGAGCCTCGCCCGGGTCATGGGTGAGCAGCAGGCGAACCGCTGCCGTGGCGTCATCCAGACGACCGGCGGCGTTGATTCGGGGGGCCAGACCGAAGGCCACGCGTCCCGCGCCCACACCACCCGAGGCGGACAGCGGAATCCCCGCTACCTCGGCCAGGGCGCGGAGGCCGGGACGGGTCGTCCCGGCAAGCTGGGTGAGCCCATGCTTTGCCAGGATCCTGTTCTCTCCCACCAGGGGAACCAGGTCGGCGATGGTGCCCAGGGCGACGAGATCCAGGAACGGCCAAAGCTCCTCTCCCGCCTCCGGTCCGAAGAGCGCCTGCAGCAGTTTGAAGGCAATCCCCACCCCGCACAGATCCTTGAACGGGTAGGCGCAGCCAGCTTGGCGTGGGTTCAGGATGACGGTGGCAGGCGGCAACGTCGGCGGGGGGAGATGGTGGTCGCAGATGATCACGTCCATCCCCCGCGCTCGCGCCAGGGCCACCGCCTCGTACGCAGAGATGCCGTGATCCACCGTGACCAGGACCCGGATGCCCGCGGCCGCCGCCTGTTCTACGATGGTCACGTGCAGCCCGTACCCGTGTTCCAACCGCCGGGGCAAGAGATAATCCACCTCGGCTCCCGCCCGGCGCAGACCACCCACCAGCAGGGCCACCCCGCTGACGCCATCCACGTCGTAGTCCCCGCAGATCAGGACCGGCTCGTGCCGTGCCACGGCCGCCCGCAGGCGGTCCACGGCCGCATCCATGCCGAGCATCTGCCGGGGGTCGTGCAGAGCGGTGAGTGGAGCATCCAGGAAGGTTCGTGCGGCCTCGGGTGTGTCGCAGCCCCGGCGGATGAGGAGGCTCGCCAGAAGGGGGGAAACATCCAGCGCTCGAGCCAGGGCCGCGGCGGCGGCTGGATCGCCGTCCGCGATCCGCCAGCGCTTGCTCCTACCCGGGGCTCCTGACACTGCGGGAAGCGTCCCTGGCCTCAGCGCTTGGCGCGCCGGGCGGCTTCGACCCGCACCCGCCACTCGTAGATGATAGGGGAGGCCACGAACCAGGAGGAGTAGGTTCCCACGAGGACCCCCATCAGGAGGGCGAAAGCGAAATCGTGCAGCACCTGTCCGCCCAAGAAAAAGAGGGCCAGGGCCGACAGCAGGACCGTGAACGAGGTCATGGCCGTCCGGCTCAGCACCTGGTTGATGCTGGCGTTGATGACGTCACCCAGCGGCTCCTTGCGGCGCGCCCGGAGGTTCTCCCGGATCCGGTCATAGACCACCACCGTGTCCGTCAAGGAGTACCCGGCAATGGTGAGGAGGGCCGTGACGATGAGGAGCGTGATCTCTTTGTTCAGGATGAACACGACGCCCAAAACGGCCAGGACATCGTGGAAGGTGGCGACGGTGGCGGCCACGCCGAAGCGGAACTCGAAGCGCCAGGCGATATAGACGATGATGCCGGCCAGGGACATGGCAATGGCGATCAAGGCTTTCTGCTGCAGTTCCTTCCCGATGGCCGGCCCCACCTCGGTGGAGGCCTCCACCGTGAAGGGATTATCGCTGAACTCCTTGCGCAAGGCACTCTGGATCAGTTCGGATGTCCCGGTGACCTCACCGGTGCTCCGCTTCAGCCGGATGATCACGGTGCGCCCGTCGGCGAATTGCTGCGGCTCGCTGTCTTTGACCTCGTTCTTGGAGAGCCCCTCACGCACGGCACCCAGGTCCACGGGTCGCGCGAACTTCACCTGGGTGGCGGTGCCGCCGGCGAAATCGATTCCCATGTTGGCCGCGCCCCGCGAAATCTGGATCAACGCCACGATCCCCAAGCCGACCAGGACGGTCGAAACCATGTAGGCGATGTGGCGCTTGCCGATGAAATCGATGTTGGTCTTGCCCAGAATTTCCACGGTCCCCGTCTTTCCTTTTCCGTGCAGGTCCCGCGTGAGATCAGATGCTCAGGTGTTTCAGCTCTCGCCGCGAGGTCATCCAGTCGTAGACCACCCGGGTGCCCACCAGGGCGGAGAAGAGATTGATCGCGACGCCCAGGCTCAAGGTGACCGCGAAGCCCTTGACGGGCCCCGTGCCGAACAGGAACAGGGCGACGGCCGTGATCAGCGTGGTCACGTGGGAGTCGATAATGGTGACGAACGCCTTGTCGTACCCCGCGTCGATGGAGGACCGGGCCGTCTTGCCCAGCTTCAGTTCCTCCCGGATGCGCTCCAGGATCAGCACGTTGCTGTCCACCGCCATCCCGATGCCCAAGGCGATCCCCGCGATGCCGGGGAGCGTCAGGGTCGCCCGGATCGCCACCAGGACGCCCACGAGCATGATGGAGTTCAAGACCAGGGCGAAGTCGGCGATGACGCCCGACAGTTTGTAGTAGAACGCCATCAGGAAGACAACCAGGATGGCCGCCAGGACCGCGGCATGGAGGCCCTTCCGGATCGAATCCTCTCCCAGGGACGGCCCGACGGTGAGATTGGCGATGATCTTCACCGGCGCCGGCAGCGCGCCAGCCCGGAGGACGATGGCTAGGTCCCGCGCCGAATCGGCGGTGAAGTTCCCTTCGATTTGCCCCCGGCCCTCGCCGATCTTGCTCCGGATGACCGGCGCGCTGTACACCGTGTCGTCCAGGACGATGGCCAGCTGCCGGCCGATGTTGGCGCCCGTGAAGTCGCCGAAGACCCGTGCGCCTTGACTGTCCAGGGTGAAGGCGACCAGCCAGCCTCCCTGGTCATCGGGCCGGACCTCGGCCGAGGTGAGGGAAGAGCCGGTGATGATGGGCTGGCGCAGCACGATGATCGGCCGCTTGCTCACCACCTGCTGGTTCTCGTCCACCTCGCGCTGGTAAAGGAGCTGCAGATTCGAAGGCAGCGTGACCTTCCCTTGCTCCGCGTCGATGGGATTGAGCGTGGTGTCCACCGCCTTCAGCTCGAGGAGCGCGGTCTTCCCGATCAGATTGATGGCGCGCTGCGGGTCCTTGATCCCGGGAAGCTGGACCACGATCCGCCGCTCGCCCTCGGGCACGATGTGCGGCTCCGTGACGCCGAACTGGTCCACGCGGTTCCGGATCGTCTCCAGGCTCTGCCGGACGGCGAGCTCTTCGATCCGCTTGACCTCGCGCGCCTGGAGGGTCAGGCGGAGTTCCTCAGGCGTTGCCCCGGGGACTTTGTCCAGCGTCACCAGCTCCCCCAGGGCCCGCAGGGCCTTATCCCGCTCATCCGCCTTGGCGACTTTCAGCAGGATCTCGACCATGCCCGCGCGGGTCAGACTCGAGACACCGATCTTCTCTTTGTCCAGAATGCGCCGGGCCTCCTCCATGAGGCGATCCGTCGCATTCTCCACCGCCTTTTCCACCTGCACCTCCAGGACGAGGTGTATTCCCCCCTGCAGGTCCAGTCCGAGGTTCACCCTGTCCGCCCGGGGAAGGACCCCGGGGAAAAGGGACGGCAGGCTTCCCACGGTGGCCACGCTGGGCACGATGTAGTACCCTGTGACCAGCGTGAGGAAGACCAGCAGGATCACCCGACCACGGATCCGTTTACGCACCGAATCGTCTCCCCGAACAACACACGGGCTGAAGAACCGGGGCCGGGCCCACCCCGTCCCTTAGCCCGCCTTGTAGGCTCGACCGGCCTGCCACTCTGAATCTACCCCCCTAAACCGCCGCGCACTATAGCAGGGCCCGCAAAAATTGCAACGCAATTCCGCAACGGACCAATGGGATGGACATTCGGGGATGCCCGGCCGCCGCCGGCAGGACACTCCACCGTGTGTCGAGAGGGCCCGGGAATTGACATCCATCGGATCAGGGGAAGCGGAGAACGGTCAGTGGGCCAAGACGCGGATACCGGGATCCGGCTGCTCCATCACGCCATCGATCCTGGCGCCATGCCGGCCCAGGAATTGGAGATACTCCACGGCCTCGCGAGAGATCTCCTCCCCCGGGGCCAGGATCGGGATCCCCGGCGGATAAATGGTCACGATGTCGCACGTGATCCGCCCCGCCGCTTGGGCCAGCGGAACATAGACGTACGTGCCGAAGTAGGCCTCCCGGGGCGAGCAGGCCAGGCGAGTCTCATGGATCGGTGGCGTGGGCAGGATTTCGGGGACGAACGCCGGCCCATGCGTTCGCCGCGCCAGGGTCTCCAAGGCCCGCACCAGGCGGTCGAGATCATCTCGGCGGTCCCCGATGCTGACGATCACCAGGAGGTTGAACAGGTCGGCCATTTCCACCTGGATGTCGAACTCGGTGTTGAGGAGCGCGGAGGCGGTGTAGCCTGTCAGGCCCACCTCCTTCACCGAAATGGTGAGCTTGGTCACGTCCAGGCTGAGGTCTCCCCACTCCTTCACCTGGCGATTGTCCAGGCAGCGAAGCCCCGGGATGCGGTTGATCCGCGAACGGGCCTCCTCGGCCAACTCGATGGCTTTCCCCAAGAGCTTCCGGCCCTCCGTGGCCATCTGCATCCGCGCCAGGTCCAGCGAGGCCATCAGGATGTAGGACGGGCTGGTACTCTGGAGGAGTTGGAGGATGCCGGCCACCCGCCCCGCATCCACGGCCGTTCCCTTCACGTGGAGCATGGAGGCCTGGGTCATGCCCCCGACGATCTTGTGGGTGCTCTGCACGGTGAGGTCGGCACCCGCGTCCACCGCCGAGGGGGGGAGGCCCGGGTGGAAGTGCAGGTGCGGCCCGTGCGCCTCATCCACGAGCATCACCTTGCCCTGGCGCTGACCGGCGGCGACGATGGTGGGCATGTCGGCGGCGATCCCATAGTAATTTGGGCTGGTCAGGGCCACCACCCGAGCCTTCGGATGGGCCCGCATGGCGTCCTCGACCGAGGCAGCGCTGACGTTGATGGCAATGCCCAGGTCCGGATCAAAGGTGGGCAGGAAGAACCGGGGCGTGGCCCCGCTCAGAATGATCCCGGCCAGGATGGACTTGTGGGCGTTCCGCGCGACCAGAACCTCCTCCCCGGGGAGCACCGTGGACAGGATCATGGCGTGGTTGCCCACGGTGGTCCCGTTGACCAGGAAGAAGGAGCGGTCGGCCCCGTGCGCCTCGGCGGCCAGCTCCTGTGCCTCGCGGATGACCCCCACCGGTTTCTGGAGGCAGTCCACCTCGTCCAGGGTGGTGAGGTCGATGGTGAAGATCTTGCTGCCGACAAATTTCCGGAAGCGCGTCGAGATCCCCTTGCCGCTCTTGTGACCAGGCGTATGGAACGAGACCTTCCTGGCCTCGGCCAGGGCGACCAGCGCGTCGAAGAGGGGCGTGCGGTACTGGCGTTCAGGGATCATGGAAGGAAGCAATGGGCAAGGGACAGGGATCCAAAGGCGGGCAGGACCCCCCCGGGGCCCCGTGAGGTATCGCTCATATCGCGCGGCCCTGGTCCAGAAGCGATCGGTCAACTCCAGGTGAACAAGGGGTGGTTATCCTCGATGATGCGCGACTGGCTGGCCAGCCGCATCCGGATGTGCTTGGGCAGCAAGAAGCTCAACTGGTGGGTGATACCATCGTAATAGCGGAGGTCACCTACGATGCGATCGGCCACCAGTTTGTCCACATCATCTGGTGTCAGGTGCCGGGGATCCTGTTGCTTGGAGGCCAGGGAGAATCCCCAGGGCAGGGCGAAGGATGGGATGGAGGCCCAGCACGGGGCCACCACGGGAAAGACGCCTTCCAGCGTCTTCTGGATGGCTGCGTAACACTCCAGGTCGTTCAGGCCCACCGTCCCGGCCTGGAGCGAGATGACGCCGGCTGGGGACAGCCGCTCGCGCACGATTTCGTAGAATTCCCGGGTGAAGAGCAGATAGGCCGGGCCTTCCTCGATCGGCTCGGAGATGTCAATGATGACCACGTCGAATGTTTCCGATGTCTCCTCCAGGTATTTCCGGGCGTCCAGGTAGCGGAGCTCCGTGCGGGGATCCTCGAAGGCACCCTGGTGCCACTCGGGCAGCAGTTCCTGGCAGTGGGCCACCACCTCTTCGTCAATATCCACCATCAGGACGCGCTGGACGCTGCGGTGCCGGAGGACCTCGCGCAGCGTGGCCCCCTCACCGCCCCCGACGATAAAGACCCGCCGCGGTTCGGGGTGCGCCAGCATGGCAGGGTGTACCAGCATCTCGTGATAAATGAACTCGTCGCGGCTGCTGGACTGGATCCGCCCGTCCAACACCAGGGCCTTGCCGTAGGACCCGAGTTCCAGGATGTCCATGGATTGGAACGGGGTCTCCTTGGAGAACAGGACCTGGCGGATGCCGTGGAGGTGGCCCTCCTCGGCACTGAAGTACTCAATGAACCAGCGATAGTTCTTCAGGGGCATCGGGGACCCTTTGGGTGACCCGCTGGGCAATCTTGGCCGCGGGGTCGGCGACCTTGTGGGGGATCCTTCCCGTGGCGCCGGGGATCAAGCCACGCTTCACCTCGACGACGGAGGGGTTCTTGCAGCGGAAACGGGAGGCGATGTAGTCGGCGGCGAACTCGGGCTTGATCACATCGCCACAGGTGAAGATGTCCACCGCGGCATAGCGGTACTCGGGCCAGGTATGAATCGAGAGGTGGGATTCTGCGATGACCACGACGCCGCTCACCCCGAAGGGGTTGAACTCGTGGAATGCAACGTCGACGATGGTGGCCCCGCAGGCTCGGGCGGCGCCAACGAGGATGTCTTTGACCACGTCCACTTTCTTGAGCGAGTCTGGGTGACAACCGTGGAGTTCTACCAACAGGTGTCTGCCCAAAGCGTGCAATTAACTACCCCCTTTCGCCCCGGTCCCGCGCCCGGCACCGGGAAATTTTTTTATTTGTCTTATAGTGTGTTTTCCAGCGAATGCAAGAAAAAAATAGCCCCAGGGCAGATTTTTTCGCTGACGGCATTGCGCCGGCTCCTCCGCGACACCGGACCGACGGGAGCAGCCGGGACCCGCTCCCTCTTCGGGCGAAGCAATCCCCCTCAGGGTGGCGGGTGGCTGGAACGCCCTCGCCGACTCGCACGTCGATGCCCGGACGGGTGGCATTTTGCCTTGCGGGGTCTCACCGCGTTTGTTAGAGTGCCGTCGAGTCTTGCCCCTCCTCGAGAAGGGGCGCGACCGAAGGGGGCGATTCCGGGGGAAGCGGTCTGAATAGGCCAGGGGAGGCGGGGGGTCCATCCGTATCAGCTAATGTACGGCGCCACGGAGGGACGGACGGGAGGAGTAAGCGCGTGCCCGATTCTCGCGTGGGTGGCGGCGTCTGGCGTGCCGGGTCCAAGGCCGATGTCGCGACCCCTTTCCTAGTCGAACTGCTCGCCCGCCATGGCGCGGTCTGGGTGCGGGAGGCGTCGCGGAGCATGTCCCCGCTCATCCGGCCGGGCGATGAAGTGCGCCTGGTCCCTCTGGAGCCGCTGCGGATCACGCGGGGCGCGCTGATCGCGTGGCAGCAGGAGGAGAGACTCCTCCTCCATCGCGTCCTGGCCTGGGACAAGGCCGGCGTGATTACGAAGGGTGACGCGCTCGCATCCCCGGATCCCCTGGTCGGATGGGACGACGTCGTGGCGCGCGTGGCTGCGCTTCGCAGGGCCGGCATGCCATCGGTTGATCTGGACACCTTCCCTTGGCCGCTGGTCAATCGCCTCCTGGGTGCGCTCTCCGCCATCGCAGGCCGTCTCCGCGTGGAGGAGAACATCGGTGGGATACCAGCCCTCGTTCGACACCTCGCCTGGAAATCGCTTCGGGTGCCGTTTCACCTGGCCCGGTGTCTGGTCCCATGATTGTCGCCAAGAACCCGAAGACCGCGTGGCGGATCATCGAGGGAGAGGCCGTAATCCTCTCCCTTGACACGAAGGTTCTGCGCGGCCTCAATCCCGTCGGAAGCCGCATCTGGGAGCTGATCGACGGGCAGCGCAGCCTCGCGGAGATCATCGAAGTCATCGTCCAGGAATTCGACGTGACACCCGAGGATGCGGCGCAGGACGTGCGTGCCTTCACCCAAGAACTCCTGGATCGGGGACTCGTGACCCCGCTCCCATGAGACGTCTCATCGTTCTCGAACGCGGAGAGGAACTGACTGACGCCGCTTGGCGGGCGCTCACCTCCGACGGGTCGGACGTCAGGTTGAAGCTGCTGGAGCCGGCCCCTCCCTTCCTGGCTGCGGACATCGTCCATGTGACTCCTCTCGACGCGGGCCAGACGCGCCTGGGTGACCTTCTGCTTTTCCGTTGCGACGGTGGCTTTCGTTTCGGCCCCGGCCTGGACGGGCCGACGCCGGAGGCCGGGGAACCCTTCGGCCGGGTCATCTCCATCGAGCGGGGTGCCGTCAGCTTTTCACTCCAGAAAGGCATCCTTTCCTACGTCCCGCGTCGCTGGCTCTCCCGCGCGGTGGACGTTCTCGAACTCCTCTGGAGGCTCCGCCATCCCTTCACCCCGCCGCTCTTTCTGGGCAGCACCGACGCGTGCCTCGCGGGCATCCGGGAGAAGTACAACCACCCGGTTGAAGCCCACGAATACTCGCGCCTCACCGGGACGGGCCTATGCCCCATCGAGCGTGAGATCCTGGACCGGCACCTGAAGCCCGGCGGCCGGCTACTGGACATCGGCTGCGGCGCCGGGCGCGAGGCCCTGGGTTTGGCCCGGGCGGGCTTCCAGGTCATCGGCATCGACATCGCCCCCCGGATGATTGAGGCGGCCCGGGTCAACGCCCAGCGGGAAGGCCTCCGCGTCACCTTCCGGGTCCAGAACGCCACGGATCTCGACGAGCCGCTCGACTCCTTCGACGGTGCCTACTGGGCTGGCTCCTACCACCACATTCCCGGTCGCTCACTCCGGATTGAGACGCTGCGGCGAATCATGCGAGCGCTCACGCGGGACGGAGCCCTGATTCTCATGGTGGTGTACCGGGAGAGGCGATGGCTCCTTTCCCGGAGCCGTCTGGTGAATCTCCTCCGTAAAGCCATGCGGAGGCTTCCAGGGCCCTGGCGCTTCTCCGAGCCCGGGGATGGGTACATGCGGGAAATCTCCGAGGCCAGCGACCCCCAGGAGCAAGTATTCTTTCACGACTTCTCGACTCCCGGCGAGGTGCGGGCCGAGATCGAGGCCGCTGGGCTCAGTGCCGAAGAGGTCGCACCGGGCTGGTGGATCTGCCGCCGACTCGGACGAGTCGATTCGTCAATTCAGCGAGTGGTTAATTAGCCGCCCAGCATTTGTCCACTGGACTACTCGAGCAATATCCCCCTACCACCCATCGGAGTCTCTTCCCTCCCCCTGGTTTGGCGGACGGTGGGCCCTCGTGCGGTCGGATCGAGAAGCGAGCGTAATCCGTATAGCTTGTCGTCAATCCCCGTGCCCGGGACCGCTCCATGCTGTATATATCCAAGGATATACTTGTCTGTCCATTCTTGTTGGGAAACCGACCACTCACATTCAGGCCAGGAACTTTGTGAAGGTCTCCTTCATGGAGCTGACGAACCTGCCGACCTATCCAATCCCATGATTTTCCAGGACCCATCCACTTTAGACCACCTCACTTTCAAGGCCTTTCTCATTTCGGGAATCTTGGCACCCCACTTGCGTATCCCTGGGGTAGGGTCAAGAACCGGTCATCGGATCTTGCGACCGCTTTGTCATCCTCCACGCCCATAGGGGGGTCTGCTATGTCAAGCTTGCTGCACAGGACGCCCGATCTGGACCGGACAACGAGGCCGGCGCCCCCACGCCGCGCGTGGGGCCTGGCCGCGGTTATCATCGTCGTGGGCCTAGCGCTCGCATCGCCGGCGGCGGCCATCACTTACGTCGGCGAACGCGGGACGCTCAGCAATGCTGCATGTACCACGACGCCCCAGACCATCACGGTCGGATCAAACGCTACGGCAGGGAATACGGTCATCTTGGTCTTCGTCTCTCGCGCCGCGACCACTACGGCATCGGTGGCAGACTCGGTAGGCAACACATGGACGGTCGATGTGGGGCCGCTGAACGGGAATAACGACTTTGTGTTTATTGCCTCCACGCGCCAGAATGTCGCAACGCTCCAAAACGGCAATACTGTCACCGTTACGCTCGGGGCGGCACCCACAAGCACCTGCGCGGCGATTCTGGAGGAGTTTTCTGGTCTTCAAACATCGGCGGGCTATGTCGATGTGTCCAATAATGCGACGAATGGCGGGGCCCCCTACGTAAGCGGGACGACAGCCACGACAAGCCAAGCCTCGGAACTCGCGGTGACGGGATTCAGCCTGAACCATGTTACTGGGTTTACTATCACCCCTGACCCGGTTTACTCATCGTTTACAACATCGACGATCCTGCCAGGGGGAACTGGATATCCGAAAGACCTGGTGGCCCAGTATCGCATTCTGTCCACCACCGGGACGCAATCATCCACCATTACTACGACCAATGGCGGCAGCTCCTATCAAGGCATGATCGTGACGTACAAGGCGGCGTCATGCTCGGCGGTCGCTGATGCGACCTACGTCGCGGCCAATGCCCAGCCGACGCAGGCCATCGTCACCTGGGCGAGCGGTAACCCGGTGGTGATCCTCCGGAAGTCGGGGACGACCATCAGCGACGTCCCGGCGAACGGGACGACCTACACCGCGGGCAACACGATCGGCGCCTCCACGGTCATCTACGACGGCACGAATACCATCGCCGGGGTGACCTGCACCGGAACGAGCTGCACCAACACGGGCCTCACCAACGGGACCGTCTACTACTACAAGGTCTTCGCGAAGTCCGGCACCTGCTACGCCCCCGGCACCAGCACGCAGGTGATTGCCCGGCCGGTGGCCGCGCCCATCCCCGCCTGGTCCTACAATTTCGCCGGCGGCTCGATCCTGGTGGCCGGGATCGCGGGGTCGGGCACGCTCTACACCACCTCCAACGCGAGCCGGATCATCGGCCTCAGCACGGCCACGGGCACCCAGCTCTGGGCCCCGGTGGCCACCAACGCCCCGATCCAGGCCTACCTGACCTGGCTGCCCGCCGCCAGCGGGTGGCTGTACCGGAAGCCCATCACCATCAACCACACCAAGGTGAGCGCGGCCCTGACGAATTTCCCGGTCCTGATCAGCCTCGCGACGGATGCCGATCTCCAGGCCAATGCCCAAGCCAGTGGGAACGACATCTTCTTCACCGCCGCCGATGGCGCGACCAAACTCAACCATGAGATCGAGACGTACAACAGCAGCACCGGCCAGCTCGTCGCCTGGGTCCAGGTGCCCAGCCTGTCGAACACCACCGACACCGTGCTCTACATGTACTACGGGAATGCTGCTGCTTCCAACCAGCAGAACGTCACCGGCACGTGGGATACGAATTACAAGGCGGTCTGGCATCTCGATGAGAGTGGGAACGGCACGGCCGGGGAGTTCAAGGACAGCACGGGTGTGAATAACGGCCAGGGCGGGGCCGGATCGTCGGCCGCCACCCCCGCGCAGGCCACCGGGGAAATCGGCTACGGGCAGAATTTCCCCTCGAATGATTACATCCAAGTCGCCAATAGCACCAGCTTGAACACGAATATAACGTCCCAACTCACGATGGAGGTCTGGGTCAAGCTGACCACGCCCAGCAATAATCAAAAGGTCATGGGCAAAACACCGATTGGGTCTGGCTATCTCCTCGCGGTGCAGACCGGCGGCCTGTACCCGGAGATCTGGGATAGCGCCGGGACCGACTACAGCTTCACCTCGGGCACCATCACGGCAAACACATGGACGCACCTGGCGGTCACCTGGACCACCGGCGGGAGCATGATCGGGTACATCAATGGGGCGCAGGTGAACAGCATCGCGGCCAGCACCAACAACATCGGAACCACTACCAACGTTCTGAATATCGGAAAAGCTCCCTGGGGTGCCCAATTTTATGTCGCCGGCCTCCTTGACGAAGTCCGCATCTCCAACACGGCCCGCTCGGCCGCGTGGATCCTGACCGAGTACACTAACCAATCCGCCCCGGGCGCCTTCTATACGGTCGGGGCCGCGCAAACCGACAGCGGCGTGGCCGTGTTTGGCGCGGACCAGAACGGCTACGCCTATTCGGTGGACGCCGGCGGCGGGGCCACCACCTGGCAGGGCCAGCCGAATGCGGGCGTCGATAAATTCCAGGCGCCCGTGGCGGCCCAGGCGTGGGGCTGGGCCAATGCGACCTTCCAGACGACCTACAACGATGACGTCCTGTTCGTGCCCACCCAGAACGGCAGCGGCACCTCCAACAACAAGCTGTACGCCCTGAAGCGACGGGACGGGACGGTGCTGTGGACCTTCAGCCCCGGCACCCTGGACATGATCGTGGGGATGCCCTGGGTGGATTACACCCGGAACTATGTCTACGTGACCAGCTATTCCAAGGGCAACACCCAGCCGAGCCTCTGGGTCATCAACAGCCTCACCGGGGCCCTGGTGCAATCCTGGAGCTTGAACGACATCGCGGCCTCCCCGACCCTGAGCGTGGACGGGAAGACCCTGTACGTGGTGACCACGGGTGGGAACCTGTACGCCCTGGACATGAGCACCCTGAACTACAAGTGGACCGGGACGCACTATGCGGCCCTGGGGAGCGCCGTCCAGGGCTTCATCTGGGAGAACGGGGACCTGCCCGGCCGCCTGTACTTCGCCACCTCCAACGGCAACGTCTGGTGCGTCCAGGACCCGGGGAGCGGGGTCGCGCCGCCGAATCCGGCCAGCCCAACCTGGAAGACGGCGGTGGCCGGCCCCGCGACGCCCCTCTGGAACGGGACGTATGTGTACGTCGGCTCCTCCGACGGCAAGGTCCACCAGCTCCTCGCCACGACCGGGGCGGACCAGAAGCAGTACTGCCTCAATCCCCCCGGCAGCGGGAGCTGCACGGCGATGACCGTTGGAGATGTGAGCACCGAGACCGGCAACGAGATCTTCGTCCCGACGTCGGACGGGACCGTGTATAAACTCCCCCTGCCGTTGCCGTAAGGAGCCTGCCATGCGGAAGCCACGCGTCCTGCTCGTCGCCCTCCTGCTGCTCCTTGCGCTCGCCGGGGTGGCGGCCGCGGGCGGCGGGGCCACCCCCCCGCGGGGCTACGTCCCGCCCCTGG
The DNA here is from genome assembly GCA_044451055.1 of Methylomirabilales bacterium (SeqCode). GTDB lineage: Bacteria > Methylomirabilota > Methylomirabilia > Methylomirabilales > 2-02-FULL-66-22 > 2-02-FULL-66-22. Next base: position 6,036 of record JBIOJT010000030.1, on the reverse strand, counting down.
CGGGGCCGGAGGGGCCCGTGCGGCTCACCTTCGAGGGGCTCCGGCCCACCGGCCAGGCCCTCGTGGGTGGGGATCACTTCTCCGCCAAAGCGCTCCGGGATCTCCTGATCCTCGTGGAGTACCGGGACCTGGCCCCGGGGCCCCACACCCAGCGCCTCCAGCTCTACTTGCCCGATGGGGCCCTGTACCAGCAGTTCACCACCGCGGTCGAGGCTGGTGGAGCGGCGCAGGGGCGGGCGGAGGCCCATCCCGAGCACGCGCGTGCGCCCCGGGCCCCCGGCGAGCAACCGGGGAAGGAGCAGGTGGTGACCCGGCTCCCCGTGGGGGGCACCTGGATCACCCAGTACTCTCTCTACGGGACCTGGCACGTGGAGGTCTACCTGGACCAGGCCCGGACCCCCACCGTCCACCGGACCCTCGTCCTGGCCCCGTGAGGGCGGGCGGCGCGTAGTTTTCCTTGCCCCACCCTGAACATTCTGCTAACGTTCATTTCATCCGTCGCTGAAGTCTATCTTCCTTTCCCCGATGGAGGTCCGAGTGGCGGCACGTCCCGCCCCTCGGATCAGAGTTCGGGGAGATCACGTGCATAGGCCCCCTACGGGGGGAACCAGGCACAGAAGGGAGGGTTCGTTGAACGAGAGTGAGAACGGGCAGAAATCCCAAAAAGCCGGCGGCGGGGCGCGCCGACCCTACGAGCGTCCGGCGGTGAGCTGGGAGGAGGACTTCCAGCCCTACGTGTTCTCGACCTGTAGTAAGATGTCCGGGCAGGGCGGGGCGTGCAATTTACACAACAAATCGTAGGGACCTTCGAGATCGCGGGGGTCCCCTGCCGGGTGGTGTCCTGCCACGAGGGCTTCTGGGCGCTTCTCGCCTCGCGGTACGCCGACTTCGCCGTGAGCGCGGTCGCCGAGCTTTCCCTTCGCGTGGAGGTGACGGTGCCTTCCCCCGACGAGGTGCCTGCCCGATGGGCCGGCCCCTTCGCCAGGTTCGGCGGGCAGGATGGCGTGCTGACCATCGAGGGGGCTGGGTTCCACGGGACCTTTGATGAGTTATCGGGAGAGGGATGGATCGTCCAGCCGCCCGACCCCGCACCCCTGGAGACATTCCTCACCGCCATCTGTGCAAGGCGCCTCTTGAAAAAAGAGGGCTTCCTACTGCACGCGGCCGCAATCAATGAGGATCCGGGTGCCTATGTATTCTTCGGTCCCTCGGGCAGCGGGAAGACCACACTGGCCGAACTGGTCGGAAAGGGCGTTATCACCGACGAGATGGTCGCGATCCGGCGGGACGGCGGGCGGTACCGAGTGTTTGCGGTCCCCTGGCGGGGAAAGCGGCTGGACGCGTCGCTGGCCCCGCCTCTGGCGGGGCTCTTTCGTCTCCGACAAGGGCCGGAGACCGCGTTCACGCCGCTCTCTTCCACGGCGGCTGTTCGGCAGCTTCTGCCGAGCGTCTTTTTCCCTCGCGCGGACGCCTCGGAGGTGAGCCGCTTCTTCCAGATCGGCGGGGAGCTGGTGACGCAGGTTCCTTGCTACGAGATGCACTTTGCGCCGGATGGCTCGTTTTGGGACTCCATCCCCCGCCGTCGGCTGGAGGAAACACATGGCCTCTCACTATGAGCGGCTGATCCACGTCGCCTCAAGGGCGCACATCCCGATCAGCGTGCTCTTCGAGATCACCCACCGCTGTAACCTCGGCTGCGAGCACTGTTACCTGACCGAGGGGCCAGTGGGTCGGCCCAGGCCCACCCGTCCGGAGCTCTCCCTCGAAGAGGTCCGCCGCGTCCTAGAGCAAATCGCCGAAGCGGGAACCCTCTTCCTCACGCTGAGTGGCGGCGAGGTCTTCATCCGGCGGGACTTTCTCCCCATCGTGGCGCACGCCCGGTCCTGCGGCCTTTCCGTGACCATCTTCACCACGGGAACGCTTCTGACCCCGGAAACCGCCACCCGACTGGCCAACCTCCACCCGCTCTCCGTAGAGGTGAGCATCTACAGCGCTCGACCGGACGTCCACGATCGGATCACCCGGATCCCCGGCTCCCACGCGCGCTCCCTCCGGGCCTTGCGCCTGTTGAAGGAGCGGGGCGTGATCATTCTCATCAAGAGCCCGCTGATGAGCCTGAACTCGGGGGAATACCACGGCATCGTCACACTGGCGGAGGAACTGGGGGCGGGCTACGGCTTTGACCCAACGCTGGTCCCGCGGCGGGACGGGAACCTAGTACCGCTCAACCTGAGCTTGGAACGGCGACAACTTTACGACATCTTCGCAGATCCGGTCCTCGCCGAGCAGTTCTCCCAGCCGGTCAAATGTCTCCCGCAGAAAGGCGAGGAGATCTGCGCCACGGGGCGCCGACACTGCCTGATCTCCCCCTACGGCGATGTCTATCCGTGCATGGTGTTCCCGGTCCCGGCGGGAAACCTCAGGGAGAAAAGCTTCCACGAGATCTGGTCCGGCTCCCCGCTCCTCCAGGATCTTCGCACCAAGACCACGGACGATCTCAGGGGCGGGGCCAAGGCAATCGGCGGCTTCCGCTGCAGCGCGTTGGCACTCATCGAGCACGGGGACTTCCTGGGCCCGTTTCCTCGGGGCGAGCAGATGGCCGAGATCCAGGCCCAGGCTGTCCGCGCCACCGACCAGAGTGACGACGCCGCTATTCCCGCCTCGCGTTCCGAATCACATGTTCGTGATCCGGGTGGAGCCCCGGGGACTCCGTGGCAGGAACCGGACTTCTGACTCACGGGTGAGGCGCGTGTCAATCGGGCGGGTCGCCTACAGAAACTCCACGGATCGATCCCTCGAGCGGTCGGTCCTCCTGATGGCCGCTCGCGCCTGCCTGGACGAGGAGACTCCCCGTGAAGCCTTGGCGCTCTTAGCCCGGCCCGTTGACTGGGAGTGGATTCTCCGGCGGGTAGATGACCAGCGTCTCGGGGCGCTCCTCCACTCGGCCCTGTCCCCTCTCTCCGTCCCCGTCTCCGTTCGAAATCGCCTCCGGGCCGCCTGGATGAATGGGCGGCGCCGGTACGTGCTCGGCGCCGAGCAGCTCGCCCGGGTCCTTTCCAGCTTTGAGGACGAGGGCGTGCCCGTCATCCCGCTGAGGGGCCCGGCGCTGGCGGAAATTCTCTACCGGGACCCGAGCCTGCGCCCCTTCACCGATCTCGACCTGCTCGTCCGCGAGGCCGACCTGCCCCGGGCGCTTCCCCTCCTCACTCGACTCGGGTATCGCCATTTGGAGGGCGGACACTCTCTTTCCCACGAACTCACCTGGAGGCACGCTGCCTCCTTTGTGCCAGGGAGGCCCGATGAGCTTCCCATCGACCTGCATTGGGGATTGGTTGACTACCCGGGGATCGCGCCGACGACCATGGTTCATCACCAAGAGCTGTGGGACCGGGTGGTGCGAGTCGAGACGCCCGGAGGCGCGTACCTGGGGCTCTGTCCCGAGGACCTCCTGATCTACCTTGCCCTCCACTGGGCGATCCACCACGCCCTCTCGGGTCTCGGCTGGCCGCTCGACCTGGCCTTGCTCATTCGCCGCCAAGGCGACGCATGGAACTGGGAAGCCGCGGCCGAGCGTGCCCGCCGATGGCAGATCCAGGGAGCCCTCTTCTATGCCCTCCGGGAGGTTCGGGAGCGATTCGAGGTGGCCATCCCTCTCTGGTTTCTGGCCCGCCTCAAACCAACCGGGCTGCGATGCATTCTCCTCGACCGGCTTCGCCATCGAGGGGAGGAGCGCTTGGAACGGCTCGACTACCTCATCCCTTTTCTCGTCATGGACAAGGGCTCCGACATCCTCCGAGCGCTTACCGGCGCGCTATTGCCGCCAGCGACCTGGCTCCGCTGCCGGTATCGGAAGCCGTCGGTGTTCAGTGCCTACCTGGCACACTGGTCGGGGATTGGTGGGGCTTGCGCGAGGACGGTTCGGGCGAGCCTCGGACGTGCTCACCGATAGTGTTCCCTCGGGTATTTCTTCTGCGTCCTTCCGCTCCCCACTGTTCACCTTCTCTCATCTCATTCTCGTTCGGGAGGGTGAATACATAGACTGGATATTACCGTCTCGGTGCGCCTAAGTCGGTCGGCACTGGACCGAATGTCCCCCTTTCCCACCCTTTTTTGGGGAGGACGACTGGATTGCCCTTTTTGCTTGCAGAGTTCCGGCGGGTTTGTTATATAGCACCCGAAAGAGTTGAAGGGGGGGGTATTGGGCACGACCGAAATTGACCCATCGGCGATCGCTCGGGGAGAGACCGGCGAAACGACCTCGGGAAAGCGACCTTACACGGATTTCCTGTGATCTGTCTCTTGAGCTGGCCGAGGAGTCGGGAGTGTACGAACAATACTGGGGACTGACAGCGCGCCCCTTCCAAAACGTGCCCGACCCGAACTTCCTGTTCATGTCTCGCCGGCATCGCGAGGGCCTTGCCCGCCTGCTGTACGCCGTCAAGCACAACAAAGGCGCGGCCCTGCTGGTCGGCGAGGTGGGGTGTGGGAAGACGACTCTGAGTCGGGCGCTCATCATTGAGCTCGCAGAAGAAAAGTACGACATCGGCCTGGTCACCAACCCCTCCCTATCGGGCAACGAGTTTCTGGAGGAAATCGACGCGCAGTTTGGCATCGAGCCCACCAACACGAGCAAGGTGGCGTTGCTGCGGGGGCTCAACGATCGTCTGGTCGCCAACGTGCAAGGGGGCAAGGAGACGGTCCTGATCGTGGATGAGGCCCACAGCATCAATGATCCGGATGTCTTCGAGGAACTCCGCATGCTCCTGAACTTCCAGCTGAATGACCGCTTTCTCCTGACGCTCATCCTTATGGCGCAGCCGGAGATCACTGAGATCATCGGCCGCATCAAACAGTTCGAGCAGCGGATCGCGATCCGCTACCACCTGACGCCACTCGACCAGACCGAGACTGGGCCGTATATCATCTACCGGCTGCAAAAGGCCGGAGCCAAACGGGCCTTGTTCTCCCAGGAGGCGGTGCAACTCGTGTGGCAGCACACACGGGGTGTTCCCCGCATCATCAACACTTTGTGCGACCTGTGCCTCCTGGAGGGGTACGCCAGCCGCGCCCAGGCCGTGGATGCCGCGCTCGTGAAGCGGGTGGCGGCGAGCCTGTCGTGAGAACACTTCGAATCTCGGTTCTCGGATGTGGTGAGACCCTCTGGCATCCTGTAGCGAGGTAGGATCATCGCCCGCCTGAGTGATCTGGTCCGAAAATGGGATCCCGGTAAGGACCCGACGCGGGGGAAGGACAAGACCCTGTCCCTCTCCGAGATGAGCTCGCCTTTGGCGAACCTGCATCCCCCCGCGTCCCCCGAGGCCCTCTACCAGGCGGCGCAGCAAGAGGTCGCCGGCATCGTGGCGGCGGTGAGCTCAGGGAAGCCGTGCGAGCTGAGCGCGCTGCAGCGGATGGTCGCCGGCACAATCGCGTCCCTGGCAAGCGAGGACGGGCTCCTCGTGCTGGCCCTGAAAGAGGGTGAGACCCACCTGGACCTACCCCGGCACCTGGTCAACGTGGCCATCCTGGCCATCAAGATCGGGCAGGGCATCGGCTATGCCGAGGACGACCTGCAGCGCTTGGCCCTGGCCGCCTGCCTGCACGATGTCGGCATGACGAGCGTCCCCCGGCGCATCCTGGAGAAGCCCGGGGTGCTCGCCCCCGAGGAACTCGCCCTCATCCGCCAGCATCCCGAGCAGGGTTTTCGAATGTTGCAGGCCCTCGGCCCAGAGTTCGAGTGGGTGGCCACCGTCGCGCTGCATGAACAAGAGCGCCAGGACGGCAGTGGGTATCCTCAGGGTCTCAAGGGCGATCAGATCCATGAGTACGCCAAGATCGTCGGCCTAGCCGACCTGTACGAGTCCTTGACCCATGCGCGACCGTACCAGAGCATGCGGGCCGCGTACGACGCGCCGGAGATCGCACGGCAGCACTCGCGGGATTTCCCGGACCGGCTCCTCCAGGCGATGGTCCGCGCCCTCTCCACCTCCCCCGCAACCAGCCCGTCCCGTCAGGCCGCCGGCGCTGAGCCCACGCAAG
>JBIOJT010000029.1:0-22828 GCA_044451055.1 Methylomirabilales bacterium (SeqCode) | reverse complement strand
CGCTTGAGCGAGGACCCCATGGCCTGCGCGCGGGAGGTGGACTGGGTCATCAAGAAGGAGCTCATCGCCTCCTACATGGCCAAGAAGGGCATCGGCTTCGACGACCAGCGGATCAGCATGCTGGATTTGCAGTACCACGACATCCGCCGGGACCGGGGGCTGTACAACGCCCTGTGCCGGCAGGGACACGTGGAGCGGCTGTTCACCGATGACGAGATCGACGAGGCCACGCTGACGCCCCCCCAGACCACGCGGGCCAAGATCCGCTCGGACTTCATCCGGTTCGCCAACGAGCGGAACAAGTCCTACGATGTGGGCTGGTCCTACCTCAAGCTGAACGACCGCTACCAGCGGACCATCCTGTGCAAGGACCCCTTCAAGCCCACCGACCCTCGGGTGGAAGAGATGATCAACTCGTACTGAGGGCCCATTCGCTCATCAGTCAAGCTCCCAGGGAAACTTACCGCCCGCCTGTCGTCCGATCCGACGGATCGCCCCCCGGACCCTCCTCGAGGTCCTGTGAGCATTCGGGGAAACTTGCTCTGCTCTGCTCGGGCTCGCGCGGGAAGTGGCGCTCCAGCTGGATGGCCACCTGGGCGATGGCCTTGAAGATCCCGTCGCAGTAGCGGCCCTCCTCGAAGTGGTGGTGGAGGTCCCGGTCCACCAGCTCCCAGAAGGCCTGGGGCGCGACCTTCTGCACTTGCTCGCCGCCGACGATGGCGTATGTCCGGCTGGGCGCAGAGACGTAGACCAGGACGGCTGTGGCCCGCTCGCCCTCGGGGAGCTGCCACTCCTCGAAATGGACGCGGGCACGGGCCTGGGGATCTTTTGCCGCCCGCTCGTCAATGGAGAGTCCGATCCTCGCCCGCGTATGTCGCCCCGCCTCGGCCAGGGCGGCCGCGATCTGCTCGCGCTCGGTCACCGTCAGGAAGCGTCGCAGGTGGAAACCAGACAGGCGTCGCACGTCTTACCCGACCAATCAACCGCCAAGGACACCCAGCGCTGTCACTGGGTACCCGGGACGCCATGGCCTGCATGAACTATTCATCAGAGGTACCAGGCCCCTCAACCCTTCCATGAATCCGGTCTCGCCTCTTGGGTCGAGGCAAGAGAACCATGTCCTTGGCGGTCATGGCGTCTTGGCGGTTCAATGAGCTCTTGAGCTCAGACGCGGTCGGCGAGGACTGCGCTGATGCCGTCCCGCAAGGTCTCCATGATCCGATCCACCTGGGCGTCGGTGATGACCAGAGACGGCGCCAGCAGGATGATGTCGCGGATGACCCGCGTACGGATCCCCTTCGGAATCAGTCGCCACAAGATCGTGATCGGCCTGCGCGCATACTAGCCCGACCTTGCTCCGTATGTCCAGTCCTGCTGGCGATTCGGCTTGGATTGGTTTGCCTTCGTGAGCTATAAGTCTTCGCGCAGGCATTCAGCTCTCAGCCATCAGCGTTCAGCCTCGGGATCAGAGTACGAGGGTCGAGGGTCGGGCAAGCTGGTACCGCCAGTTGGTGCTCATTCTGTGCGGATCGTTGATTGTTAACTGCCGAGGGCCCGGACATCCAGTCATCTTTCATCCTGCTGGCATCCTGCTGGATGGCATCAACCTTGGGAAAGGAGCCACACCTTGGAGATTCGAGTCGTGGTCGAAGACGTGACGAAGTTCCGGGGCGATGCCGTGGTGGTGAACCTCTTTGAGGGCGTCAAGGCGCCGGGTGGGGCCACGGCGGCGCTGGATGCGAAAATGGGTGGAACGATCCGGAAGCTGATGCAGGTGGGCGAGGTGACGGGCAAGTGGGGAGAGCAGACGCTGGTTCATGCCCCGGGGAGGCTGCCGGTGGACCGAGTCCTGGTGATGGGCCTGGGCAAGCCGGAGGATTTCACCCTGGACCGCGCGCGGATCGTGTCGGCCGAGGCGGTCAAGCACCTGCGCAAGATCGGGGCCCGGCGGGTCGGCACCATCGTCCACGGGGCCGGCGCCGGAGGCCTCAACGCCGCGCAGGCCGCCCAGGCGCTCTCCGAGGGGGCGCTGCTGGGTCTGTACCGGTTCACCAGATACAAGCGGAACAACGACAACGGCAAGAAGGAAATCGAGACCCTCACGATCGTCGAGCGGGACCGGCCGAAGCTACGGGCCGTGACCGAGGCCGTCCGTCGCGGGCGCATCGTCGCCGAGGCGACGAATGCGGCCAGGGACCTGGTGAATGAGCCCGGCAACACACTGACCCCCACGGAGCTGGGCCGGCGCGCGAGTGAGGCGGCCCGCCGGTCTCGAATCCGCTGCCAGATGCTGGGCCCGCAGCAACTCGGGCGACTGGGGGCCCGAGCCCTGCTGGGCGTCGCCCGGGGGAGTCAGGAGCCACCACGCCTCATCGTTCTCGAATACCGAGGGGGGCGCCGGGGCGGTCCCCACCTCGGCTTGATCGGCAAAGGCATCACCTTCGACTCGGGGGGCATCTCCATCAAGCCGGCCGAGAACATGGAGGCCATGAAGGGGGACATGGCCGGGGCAGCCGCCGTCATCGCCGCCACATCGGCCATCGCGCTCCTGAGCCTCCCCATCCACGTGACGGCCGTCGTGCCCGCGACGGAGAACCTCCCGAGCGGCTCGGCGCTGAAGCCCGGGGACGTCCTCCGGGCCATGAGTGGGAAGACCATCGAGGTGGTCAACACCGACGCCGAGGGGCGGCTGGTGCTGGCCGACGCTCTGCACTACGCCCGCAACCGAAAGGTCAGCCACCTCGTGGATGTGGCGACCCTGACCGGGGCCTGCGTGGTGGCCCTGGGGACCCTGAACAGCGGGGCCTTCACCAACAACCAGGCATTGCTGGACAAGGTCTTGGCAGCCGGCCGGGCCGCGGGGGAGAAGATCTGGCCGTTGCCCATGGACCCAGAGTACGATGATCTGATCAAGAGCGACATCGCGGAGATCAAGAACACGGGCGGCCGGAAGGGGGGCGCCATCACGGGGGCGAAGTTCCTTCAGCACTTCGTGGGGGACACTCCCTGGGTGCACCTGGACATCGCCGGCACGTCCGAGACGGACAAGGAGAAGGGGTACCAGCCCAAAGGGGCGACGGGCGTCATGGTGCGGACCCTGGTGAATCTGGCCGTGGAACTTCTGTCGGATTGAGCGGGAAGCCATCAGCCGTCGGGGCTCAGCACAGTGCGCAGGCGGGTCACGAAACCGAAAGCAGAATGCTGATCGCTGAGCGCTGAACGCTTGAGGACTACACCACGACGCAGGTGATGGTCTTCCCGACTCCGCCCACCGCCTGGATCCTCGACATGACCAGTTTGCCGATGGCGCCAGGGTCTTTGGCTTGTACGAGGGCGATGATGTCGTAAGGGCCCGTGACGAGATGGGCCGACTGTACGCCAGGGATCTTCGCGATCTTCGCGCAGGCCAGTAGCGCCTTCTTGGGTGCCACCTCGATCAGGACATACGCAGCGCCCATCCTTACTCTCCTCCTGGTGTGCGACTTTTCTCTTGTCTTCGATGCCGCAGCCAGGGGGCATCACCACTCTGGCTGGAAGGTCGCATCGAGGCGGGCGAGGGAAACGATGGGTCCTCACTCCGGCTCGTAGGGATACGGTACTCAAGGCGGCGGGGTCGCGCAAGCAAAAAACCTCGTTGACACGCCCGAGTGGGGTGGGATAGTGAAACGCGAATCTCACGAGGCAGCCCCCGACATGGATCCCCGATGCAACGAGACCTGCAGAGAGATCTTTCTTCCCGGGGAGTACCGCATCGCCGAGCTTGCGGTGTCCACGGCGGCCCTATTCCCGGATCAGAGCTTCCGTGGCCGCTGCCTCGTAACGCTGCGGGAGCATTACACCGAACTCTTCCAGCTCACCCCCGCGATGCGGACCGCCTTCCTGGAAGACGTCAGCCGGGTCGCCGAGGCGATCTCATCGGCCCTGCATCCAATCAAGATCAACTACGAGCTTCTGGGCAACCTGGTTCCCCATATGCACTGGCACATCATCCCCCGATTTCACGAGGATGGCGTGTATCCGAGGCCGATCTGGGCCAGCGAGGTGTCCCGGAGGATGCTGCCCCCGGCAGAACGGCACGCGCTGATCGCTGCCCTCCGGCGATATCTGCGCTGAGTCGCGCGTTTTCCCCTCGCATTCCCTGGGCCACCGGTGTTCACGAAACCGTTCGTCCTAGCAGCCCTCGCTAGTTTCCTGTTCTACAGCAACACGAATGCCTACACTTTGCTCCCGTTGTACATTCACACCCTCGGCGGTCGCGAGGGTCAGATCGGTTCGATCATGGCCATGTACAGCGTGGCCGCCGTTCTCTGCCAAGGATGCGTTGGCCCCTTCCTGGACCGGTGGAGCCGCAAGCCCGTAATCCTGCTGGGGGCGGGTATCCTGACGCTGGTCTCGACGGCCTTCACGCTCACCACGCGCCTCGGCTGGCATTTCTACCTGCTCCGGTTCCTGCAAGGTGCCGCCGTCTCTCTCTTTCTTACCAGTAACCTGACGCTCATTGCCGACTTGGCGCCGTCGAACCGTCGGGCGGAGGCGGTAGGCATCTTCGGTGTCTCGGGGCTCGTCTCTATCGCGCTGGCGCCCGCCATCGGCGAAATGGTGCTGCACGCCTGGGGATTTCGAACGTTCTTTGTCGTGACGGTTCTGGTCGCCGCGGGAGCTCTCGCCGTATGTCTGGCCACGGCGATGCCGGCCATGGTGGCATCCGAGACCTCCCGGCGACTGGGGTCGAGTTTCTGGCGGACCTTCTTCCCCATCCTCACGGCTGCCCTGCAATTCGGCTTGGCCAGCTCGATTGTCTTTGTATTCCTTCCGCCGTTCGCCAGCTATGTGGGCCTCCCTCGGATCGGTCCGTTTTATCTCCTCTACACGAGTGCGGCCGTCGCCGTGCGTCTTCTCGGTGGCCGGCTGGCGGATCGTTTGGGAAGACAGCAGGTCATCCTGCCGTCACTTGTGGGCCTGGCTACGGGGGTCCTTCTGTTCAGCGTTCTTCATTCGACTTGGCTTCTGCTGGTGATCGCGGTGATCAACGGGACTTCCCACGGGTTCCTCTACCCCGCGGCCAGCGCGCTGGCCTTCGACCGGGCGCCCAGCGGGGGGCGAGGGAAAGCGCTGGCCGCTTACAACATGGCGTCGCTGAGCGGGGGTGCTTTGGGCGCTCTCGGCTTTGGCTGGTTGGCGCAGTTCGTGGGATATCGCGTGGGATTCCTGATGGCCGGCCTCATCCTCATGAGTGGAGCATTGCTCTTCTGGCGGAAGCGGTAGGGGATGACGGATCAGGATGGGAGAGGAGCCAGGGCCATTGGGGAGAGTCAGGGCAGGAATCGCTGGCTTGCGCCCTTGCCGGTACTCTGCTAGCCTCTCGCCAGTCCCAACAAGGATGGTCCGCTTAGTCTCTGCCCATGGAGAATCCGAGAAGCGCGTTGCCCGAAGAGGCGCTGAGCCACCTCGACGCCCTCTACAATCTCGCCCGCTGGCTCGTCCGCGATTCGGTCGAGGCGGAGGACCTGGTGCAGGAGACCTATCTCCGCGCCGTTCGTGCGGCCCATCAATTTCAGCCGGGAACCAATCTTCGTGCTTGGTTGTTTCAAATATTGAGGAATACGTTTTTCACCCAGTACAAGCGCAAGGGGCGGGAGCCTGAGGTGGTGGATCCGGAGATACTGGACAGAATGCCAGACACGAGCGGAGCGGTGAGCGTGGACGACCGGATGGCCGGTCCCCCGGATGGGACGGCGGGCCTGGACCTGACGGCGGCCCTCAATCGCCTGCCCGAAGAGTATCGGTCCGTGGTTCTCCTGGCGGATCTGGAAGATTTTAGCATGGGCGAGATCGCCGCGATCATGGACTGCCCGGTGGGGACGGTGAAATCCCGGCTCTTCCGGGCGCGCGGGATCTTGAAGCAGCTCCTCCGCGACTACCTACACTAGGCCGGCAGCGAGATTCGATGGACTGTTCTGAGGTTCGCGAGCATCTGAGTGACCTGAATCGGGGACGGCTGGAGGCCGACACGGCCCAGGTGGTGCGCGCCCACGTTGCGCAGTGCCCCACCTGCGCCGCGGCGCTCCAGGCGGAGGCCCGGATTCACGCCCTGATCCGGGGTCAGGCGCCGCGCTACTCAGCGCCGCCCGCTCTCAAGACGAGGGTCCAGGCTCTTCTGGCCGAGTCTGCCTCTCCGGAGGAGTCCGTCGCCCGCGGCGCTGCCGCGGGTACCCGGCGGACTGCCGGACGGTCACGATGGCGCGATTTGTTCCGAGGGCACGCCTGGACAATCGGGAGCCTGGCGGGCGCGGTGGCCGTCCTCCTCGTGGTATGGGCAGGTTGGCTCTGGCTGGCGAGGGACCCCGTGTCCCTGCTGGCCGAGGGCGCCGTGACCGAGCATCTGGAGTACGTCAAAGACGCGATGACCCGTCCGGCCGCTGATCCGTCGGCGGTGATGGGCAAGCTGAAAAGCCAGGTCGATTTCGCCTTCGAGCCGGTCTTTCCCGGCGACGCTCAGGTGCAGTTGGTCTCTGGCAAGGTGGAGAAGCTCCGCGGGAAACGCACCGCCATGTTCATCTATCGCGATGGCTCGGGTCGCTACACGACGCTGTTTCTCATGCCGGAGGCCGGGATCGTCATTCCTGACGAGGGGCGGTTGCCCATTGAAACGTTTAAGCCGTACCACCGGATGACCAAGGGCCGCCAGCTGCTCCTATGGAAGCAGCGGAACCTCGCCTGTCTCTTGGTCTCGGACCTGGACCAGGCGGGTATGGCCTCAATGTTTCTCAAGGTCCGCAAGACGACGTAATCGGGGGGCGGGGTCGATCGCGAGATGGGGCCGGAGGCAGCAGCCTCCGGCCCCTTTACGTTTGGGCGACTCCGCCATCTCTTCTGCATCGCTCATGGCGGTGAAGCGTGCTGAATGGGGAAGACGATGGTGGCAGTCCTGGGTGCGTTACTGGGGCCGGCGCTTGAGTAGCTCTGCGATGGTGGTGCCGGCCTTCAAGCCGGAGCCGGTGAGGGGGATTACGGTGCATTCCCCGGCAGGAAGACCCCCGGCCGCGGCCAGCCGCAAGGCGCCCGCGGGCGCCACGGCCGCTGTCGGCTCGACGTACAGGCCGGCGCGACCCAACTGGAACAGGGTCAACATGATTTCCTCCTCGGACACGGTGAGAAACTCTCCCCGGCTATCGCGGCACGCCTGCAGGATCGCCTCCGCACGGTCGGGCGCGGCGATGCGGATGCCCTCGGCGATGGTGATGCCCGGCGCCGGCGCGGGCTGGCCGCGCCAGGCAGCGGTGATGGGGGCGCATGACTCTGCCTGGACGCCGATCAGACGCGGCAGCCGTGAGATCTCCCCGGCCTGCAGGAGGTCGCGGAACCCGAGGTAGGCTCCCAGGTACAGAGTCCCGTGCCCCACGGGGAGGATCACTTGCCCCGGCGCGCGGAAGCCCAACTGCTCCCACACCTCGAAGGCAAACGTCTTGGTTCCGTGGAAGAAGTACGGGTTGAAGACATGGCTGGCGTAATAGGTCCGCTCTGCTTCTCGGCGGGCGGCAGCGGCCACATCCTCCCGGGTACCGGGAACGGAAATCAGGTCGGCGCCGTACGTCGCGATCTGGGCCAGCTTGCCGCTCGAGGTCGAGGCGGGGACGAAGATCCGGCACGCGATGCCGGCTCGCGCGGAGTACGCAGCCACCGCGGCGGCGGCATTCCCCGAGGAATCCTCCACCGCCGACCGGACGCCCACGCCCTTCATGTGGCTCAGCATCAAGCCGGCGCCGCGATCCTTGAACGAGCCGGTGGGGAGCAGGAACTCCAGTTTGAGATGAGAACCCGGAAGGGCTGGCCAGGGGAGCAGGGGCGTCAGGGGCTCCCCCAGGGACACCACGTCGCACGTCGGCGGCAGCGGGAGCGCCTCGCGATAGCGCCAGAGGGTTTGCGGCCGATTCCGCATGGCGTCGCGAGGAAAGGACGCGGGGGCGGAAAGTTCATACAAGCCACCGCAGGCGCAGCGCCAGCGCAGGGTGTCGGGGGACGCCGCCTGCCGGCAGGCGGCACAAACCAGCGTGGCGGGCACGGGCGGTCAGAGGACCTGCATCAGCTCGCGCGCCTCAGCATAATTCGGGTCGATCTCCAGCGCGCGCTTGCAGCAGCGCTGCGCGCCGTTCAGATCCCCCAGCTCCTTCAGGCAGACGGCCTTGTAATACCAGGCTAGCTTGGAGTTCCCGTTGTAGCGCAGCGCCTCGTTGAAGCAGGTTGTGGCGTCGGTGAACTTCTTCAGGTGCAGCAGGCAGATGCCGCGCTGGTTCCACGCGGTCAGCAAGCGGCTGGGATCCCTGAGGTCCTTGATCCCTCGGTCGAACTGGGCTACCGCCTGCTCGTACTCTTCCATGTGCAGCAGCGCCGCTCCCAGTTCGATGTCAATTTCCGGCTCGCCCCGGGCAGGCTGGGCTGAGCGGGGTGCCGCGATTGGACGAGCCATCGAAAGCTGGGTGTCGGCCTGGAGACTGAAAGCCAGGTCCTGGACGGTGGCCGCCTTGACCGCGGCCCGGTACAGATGGGCCTTGATTCCCTTGGCCGCCAGGAGTTCCTGGAACTGCGGGTGGTCCATATCATTGGCCATCCGCACCAGGAGGTCCCCCAGCAGCCGGGACATCTGGGGCCCGCGGTTCCGCTCGCGCTCGGCGAAGCCCGCGCGCGTCTCCCCATCCGTGGATGCATAGCGGTCCGTGGGTGTGAACAGGGCGTGGTTCAGCCCGCCGGGCGTGAGGCCCAGGAACCGGTACAGGCCCGCTCGATCCTGTTCCGGCCCGCGGAACTTCCACCGGGCCTCCAGGTATCCGGGGACGTCGGTGGCCAGGAGACGCGTCGCAAAGGCCGAACCCAAAAAGCGGAACTTGTTGGGGCTCTCCAGGTACTGTCGCGCGAGGGAGAGGAACAATCCCAGGTCGCCTCGCAAGCTGTACCGATCCACCTTCCATCGAGGCTGACCGCCGGGCTCGACCACGACCACGCTCTCCCGCACGAGGTCCTGCACGACCTCGCGCACGTCGGTGAGCGGCTCCCGCACCTCCTTCGCGATGGCCTCGATGTTGCGGGGAACCAGATCGAGCAGCGTGAGAAATACCTTGTCGCGGAGGTACACGTCCACCAGTCGCTTGCCCTGGAGGATCGGGTCGAGCCGCTTCAACTCCCGAGCCACGACGCGGGACACCAGATCCCCATGGGAGGCCAGGACTGCATATCCCGTCGGCTTCCGTCCCGTGAGGGTCATCTGGATCCAGTACATGTGGCCCTCGTGATAAGCCAGGAAGCGTGAGCCGACATCCGTCCGGATGCGTGACTTGATGGCCGGTTCGACGACCTCAGGCGGGCCGACGAGGCGGGCCCGGCGCAGCAGCGTCAGGATCTTCTCGGGCGGGAAGACGTGGAATTCCCCTTTCCCCTTCTCTTCCATGCGTGCGTACCACTCTCGGGCGGGCCGACTCAAACCCGAGAAGGCCAGAAACAGGCCGACGAGGCGCCGGTCGTTCTTCTTGTCTCGCGTGTAGCTCCCGAGAAACCGCTTCAGCTCGTCTGGCCCGATCTCACGCGGCAGGGCGCGCGCCCGGCAGAGGATGGGGGCCTGGGTAGCACGATGCCTGGCCTTGACCTCGAGATCGGTTCCCGTCCCAGCGATCCGGACCCTGAAATCGTCGTACCCCAACTCGTCGAGCAACCGCTTGACAAGCTGATCCAACAGTCGGCCCTTGTCCTTGGCGGATGCGGCGAGCACCTTGATGGTCATGCAGCCTCCGAACGACTCACGCGCGCTGGCGGTGCCGGCTCCCGAGACGCCGGGCTTGTGCACCGAGAAGCGGCCGGCTCATTCCGCGAGTCTTCATTCCGGAGTCCAGGCTCTCACGAGGCGGCATATCCGCTCTCACACCAGGAGCACAGTCACGGTGTGCGGCTCGAGCCGTCACGCACCCGCGTCCTTGCTGTTGACACGCTGCGAGCGCCATGACCGGACCCACTCACCGGACACAAGCCAAAAAGGGATCAACTATTGCGTATCGCGCGGGGCGTGCACACCGTGGTGAGATCGTGCGCGTCAACTCCACGCTGTCTCGAAGGCCAGGACCGAGGTAAGGGCCCAAAGAAAATAACGGGCACTCAGGAAGGGTGCGCTGTCATTTTCAATCGAAACGGCAACAAGATAGCCTCGTTCCTTCATGCGTTTAGTAACACGATAGAGAAGGGGGCGTCAAGGTAGAAGTCACCCCAAAAAGCCGAAAACTCACAGAAAAACATGGAGTTGCAGCCACGCTAGCCTGTTGACAAGATATCCTATCTGTGATACCGTGCAAGCTGTTTTTCATGTAACTAGTTGCATTTAATATGTTTTTCGTACTGGGAATTGCCCCATAGCGGCAGCTCCAGCAGGACAGGAAGTTATTATGAGGACTTCTATGGTACTGCTTGCGGTGGGAATCCCGTTGCTCATCCGCGCTCAGTTTGTCTGACATGAAAAAGTGTGGCTTCGAGGCCGTCGAATCAGAAATCCGCAAGGAGAGGGCCGAGGCACTGGGAAGAGCGGGAGAACGCTTGGAGCGGGCCCTTCAGGAACTCGATGCATCCCGCCGGGAACTCCTTGACCTCCTCGCAGCCGCGCAGAAATCCGTCTCTGACGGAGAAGAGCGGTTCTCGGTTGAAATCAAGCAGAGGTTAGACGAGTATGCCCGGCTGTACGAGCAGGCCAGAGAGTTGCGCCATTCGCTGATCATCCAGAGGGAAGCCGTGGGCCTCTGGGGGCACGAGGACGTGGACCGGCAGTACCCTCTGCCCCGCCTCTTGACGCTGGCGACGGCGACCCGGCCGGAGGGTGACCGATGAAGATTCGGGTGAGGCTCTTCGCTTCGGTGAAAGATATCGTCGGCCGGAGGGAGGTCGTGCTGGAGCTTCCCGAGGGAGTGACGGCGTCGGAACTGCTTCATCGGTTCGCCGTGGATCATCCGCGCCTGCGGGCGCTGCTGCCGTCGCTCCTCTTGGCGGTCAATCGGGAGTACGTCGAGGCTACCCGGGTGCTCAAGGATGGTGACGAAGTGGCCTTCATCCCGCCGGTGAGTGGGGGGGCGGACCTCTATGAGGTCACCGAGAGCCCACTATCCCTGGATGCTCTGGTCGCGGCAGTGGTGCAGAATACGTCGGGGGCCGTGGCCACCTTTCTGGGAGTCGTGCGGGAATTCGCTCGGGGTCGCCAGGTGAGCTCCCTGGAGTACGACGCCTATCCCGAGATGGCCACGGCCACGATGCGCCAAATCGGCGACGAGATCCGGCATCGGTGGCCGGTGGACCGCATTGCCATGGCGCACCGGATCGGCCGGCTCACGATCGGGGAGGCCAGCATAGCGATTGCCATCGCCTCGCCTCATCGGCGCGAAGCGCTCGAGGCGTGTGCCTATGCCATCGAGCGGGTGAAGGAGATCGTCCCCATCTGGAAGAAAGAAGTCTGGACCGACGGAGCGGAGTGGATCGGATCCACCGTGGACGAATATCAAGAGCGTCGGCGCGCTCAGAGCGCATAGCTCATGGCTCACAGTAGCTGCCATCAGCCATGAGCCATCAGCCAATAGTCACTACCGCGAACGCTCGCGAAGCGTCTTCAACGTTCCTTCCAGCCGTTTGACCTCGTCGCCGTAGCCTGCAAAATTCCCCTGCCGTAGGAGATCCTGAGCGCGCGTGTACTGCTGCCAGGCCTGGTCCACCAGGCCGCGAATGCTTTCCGGTGCCCCTGGGGCGGGTCCCGGCGCCTGGTGGGGCCTCTCCGCCTGGGCCACGGCGCGCTGTCTCCCGGACCCGCCGAAGATCTGGGCCAGGGAGGCCTCCAGGTTCTCCTCCATGGCGATCTGATTTCCGAAGGCCACGATGACCCGTTTCAGTTCGGGAAGCGAGCCCTTCTCGGCGGCCAGGTACAGCGGCTCGACGTACAGCAAAGATTGCTCGATCGGAATGGCCAGAAGGCTTCCCCGGATGACCTGAGAGCCGCGCTGGCTCCACAGGCTCAGTTGCTGGGAGATGAAGGCGTCCTGGTCGATGCGGGCCTCGATCTGGCGGGGGCCGTAGATCAGCTTTTGCTTGGGGAAGATGTAGGCGATCAGCCTCCCATAGTGCGGCCCGTCGCTCCGCGCCGCCATCCAGGCGATCATGTTGTCCTTCTTGCTGGGGTTGAACGGGGTCAGCAGGATGAACTCTTCGTCCTTCTCTCCCGGAAGCCGCATGATGGTGTAGTAGGACTCCATCTCTTGCTCCTGCCCGTCCACCGTCTTCCTCGGGATGCTCCACAAGTCTTCCTTGTTGTAGAAGACCTGCGGATCCCGCATGTGGTACGTCGCGAACATCCGGGCCTGGATGGCGAAGAGCCCCTGCGGGTACCGGATGTGGGGCCGAAGATCGGCCCGCATGGCCGAGAGGGGCTGGAAGAGACCGGGGAAGGCTTTGGCGTAGGCCTTGACCACCGGGTCGTCCGGCTCGCTGAGGTAGAAGGCCAGGCTGCCGTTGTAGGCGTCCACCACGGCCTTGACCGAATTCCGGATGTAATTGCCCATCTCTCGGACCGGCTCCGAGTACGGGAACTGGTCGCTAGTGGTGTAGCCGTCGATGATCCAGAACAACCGCCCATCCTGTCCGATCACCAGGTAGGGATCGCGCTCGAACTGGATGAAGGGGGCGGCCTTCTTCACCCGCTCCCCGATCTCCCGGTAGTACATCACCCGGCTCTCGCCGATGATGTCGTTGGACAGGACGATCTTCACGTCCCCGAAGCGCAGGGCGAAGAGGAGCTTTCGGAGGAAGGACTGGATCGGGATGCCTCCCGTGCCGTCGTAGTTGCTGTACACGTTCTTGTCGCCGGCGGGATAGTCTAGCTCCTGGCCACGTGTCTTCACGAACACATAATCGTTGCCGATCTCGCCGTAGTACACCTCGGGACGCGTGACCTTGAGCGGGCCCGTGGAGGCCGGGGGGATGTCTTTGATCCAGAAATCCGGCAGGCCTTCTGGGGTGATCCGGTTCACGGGCCCCATGACGACACCAAAGCCGTGGGTGTACGTGAGCCGCTCGTTGATCCAGATCCGACTGGGCAGGTTCCGATAGGACAGCTCGCGCGCCGAGAGCATGACCTGGCGGAGCTGGCCGTCCACCATGTAGCGGTCGTTGTCCACGTCCACGAAGCGGTAGTAGGTCCGGATCTCCTGGAGCTGGGCGTACGTCGCCAGGAGCGGCCGGTGGTCCCAGAGGCGGATGTTCTTGATGGTGGCGTCGTTCTCCCGCAAATCGTCGGCGGTCAACGTCTCCTTGGCGGGGAACTCCTCCTCATGGATGCGGTCCAGGGCGTAGGCCATGCGCGTGAGCTTGATGTTCTGCTCGATGTAAGGCCGTTCAGCCGCAATCTCGTTCGGCACCACCCGGAACCGCTGGAGGAGGGTGGGATAGATCCCCAGCCCCACCACGTTGGCAGCGAGCAGGACCGCCAGGGCGATGAAGACCGGGCGGATGCCGCGGCGGCCGATCTGCCAAATGCAGAGCGCCGCGCAGCCCAGAGACAGGATGGTGAGAACGCGGAGCGCCGGGAGCTGAGCGTTGATGTCGCTGTAGCTGGCGCCGAAGACGACGCCCCGGGGGGAAAACAAGAGGTCAAAGGTGTCCAGGTAATTGCCGCCCGCCTTGACCAGCAGAATCAGCGCTCCCAGGGCAAGGAGGTGGGCCCGGGCGTGGGCGGCCACCCGAGGCCCGCGGGGGGTGATCTGGATGCCGCGATGGAGGAGGGTTGTGGCCACGACCAGAAGGAAGGTGACGCCGAGTGCTGTCATGGCCCAGGCGTAGAGCGTCTCCAGGACCGGCAGACGAAACACGTAGAAGCCGATGTCGCGGCCGAAGAGGGGGTCCTGGACGTTGAACGGCTGCGCATTGAAAAACTTCAGGAAGGTCTCCCACTGCCCCGAGGCCGCGGAGCCCGCCAGGAATCCCAGGACCAGCGCACCGGGCAGCAGGAACTTCCGGAAGAGCGGCTCGATGACCAGGCGGCTGGGCAGGCCAAAGGGATCGTCCAGCTCCACCAGCACGTCGCTGGCCGTGGAGCGGGCAGCCAAGTAGACATTCACGTAGACGACGGCGGCAAAGGCCAGGCCGGCCGCGAGGCCCAGGGCGAGCTTGGTCCAGAGGATGGTGGTGAAGACCGACGCCAGCTTCACCTCCTGGAACCAGAGGTAATCGGTGTAGAGGGGAAGGGCTTGTCCCAGTACGCCCAGGATGACGAACACGATCAGAATGGGACCGATCAAGGATTGCAGTGGCATGAGGATCTCCTCGTGAACGTCGGGGGACACCGCCTTATAGCCGATACGGGAACGGCTTGTCAATTACATAGGCTCGTCCATCGGCTTGCTTCGTCGGCGGGGGTGGGAGAAATCCCTTGCCCCCATCTCCTGGCTGATGGTAGCGTGACCACTCCAAGGCGCAGGTATGCGCCGCGGCACGCAGCAGTCCGCACACGATTGGGAGGTGCAGCCATGGGCGAAGAGGTCATCGGCAAGGTCATGGACTATTTTGGGAAGATCGGCGTGGCGGGAATTCAGGTGACCGCGGGCTCCTTGAATGTCGGTGACACCATCCGCATCAAGGGACACACCACGGACGTCACCCAGGTGGTGGAGTCCATCCAGCTCGAACACCAGGGCGTGCCGCGGGCCGACCCAGGGCAGACCGTGGGGATCCGGGTCAAGGACCGGGTGCGGAAGGGAGACAGCGTCCTGAAGGTCACGCCGTAGCCCCCAGACGATTTCGGGTCGTGGGGTTCAGATTGAAACAGCCGTAACAACGGCCGCCGCCCCGAGGTCTGATGGGACCTGCAGCTCCTCTCGTGCGGACGGCTCCGCGCGGAGCCCATGGCGCAGCCGTCGCGCGCTGGGTCGGTGATGGATGTCCTCCCTTTCCTTTCCCCCAACAGACCGGCCTGCCTCATTAAGTTCCTCTCCCCGTGGGAGCGTACATGCGCATGCCCCTGTATGCGGGGGTGGCGGTGGGATCCCTGGTCGTGGGTCCGGTGATCGAACGGGCAGGATTCCGCGCCGGCTTCGCCGCCGCCGCGGCCGTGCTGCTCGTGGGCCCGACCCCTTGTCCTCCGTGCTCATGGGGGACTTCAACGCTGTCGCGGATTCCCGGGCCATCACCGCCCTCATGGACGACGCGGACTTCATCGACGCCTTCCGGAGCGCCAACCCGACCCTCCCTGGCCCGACCGTGTGGCAACGGGTGGACGCCCCCGCCCCGATGGTCAGCCGTCGTGCGGATTATCTCTTCGTGATTCCCGGAGTGGAGGTCGCGGGACGGGTCCTTTCGAGCCGGGTCGTCCTCAACGCGCCCCGGCGCCTGCCGAATGGCACGGCCCTGTGGCCGTCGGATTACTACGGGGTCCTGGCGGAGGTGGAAGTTTCCCTGGTGGGCCAGATGATCTGCGCGGACGCCTGCCGATTGGATCAGGGCCCGTGCGCACGCGCTGGTGGACCAGGGCTAATCTGGACGGCAACGACCATTGACAGCATATCAGATTGCGTCCATAATTAGATGTCCTAACTATTAGGACCACTTCAATCCGAATTAGCCATCCCTGATCGTGTCTGTCGAAGAGCAAGGCGGGAGGTTCCGGTGGCCACAGCGAATCTCGCTGAGCAGTGCGCCCAGGCAGTGCTGGAGACTGTACCCCAGGTCATGCGTGCGATCCGCGAGGAGATGCGCCAGCAAGGGGCCCCGCTCCTTTCCCTTCCCCAACTCCGCACCCTCGCGTACCTTCATCGCAGCCCGGGGTCTTGCCTATTTCACCTTGCGGAGCACCTCGGGGTGACGCGCCCCACAGCCTCATCCATCGTGGAGCGGCTGGTGCGCCGGGGCATGGTGACTCGGGCCGCAAACCCTCAGGAGCGTCGGCGCGTCGTTCTCATGCTCACGCCCATGGGCGCTTGGCATCTCGAGCGCGCGCGCCAATCCGCGCAAACGTGGATGGCGACTGCGCTGTCCCGGCTGTCCCCGACCAGCCTGCGGCGAATCAGGCAAGGCGTCACCTTATTGGGGCAGCCCTTCGAGGGCGCGGCGAGTGGAGATGGCCACCAATGTAAGGGTGCGGCCTCGTCCGCGCGGACCGCACCGGCCTCCCGGGCCAATCCATAAGGGCAACCCACATGAACGCACCCCTGGCTACAGGGCGAGGGGGATGGAGCCAGGCTGTCAGGTCAATAGTCAGTACGGAGAACGCGAATGGACCTTGGGATGCTTTGGAGTCTCGCCGGTAGGGATGCCGGGGCATATCGCCAGCCGGCTGCTTCTCGGAGGATTCGAGCGGTATCTGGCGTAGCGTTGCTGCTGGTCGCCACCCTCCTCGGGGCCTGTTCCGACGGGGCCTCCGAGCAGGCCCAGGCCAAGAGCCCTGCGGCGAGAGAGGCCATCCCGGTGACTATAGATACCGCGGTCAGCAAGTCCGTCCCGGTCCAGATCCGCGTGGTCGGCACGGTACAGGCGTATGCGAGCGTGACGCTCAAGAGCCAGCTGGATGGAGAAGTCGCCCGCATCCACATCGTGGAGGGCCAGGAGGTCAAGCAGGGCGACTTGCTCTTCACCCTCGACCAGCGACCCCTCGAGGCGGCGCTCCACCAAGCCGAGGCCAACCTGGGGCGCGATACGGCGCAACTCCGACAGGCCGAAGCCGCGGTGGCGCAGACCATGGCGGCGGAAAAGCAGGCGGAGGCAAACCTCGCGCGCGACACAGCGCAGCTTGAAAATGCCATGTCTCAACTCCGCCGCTACAAGGGGCTGATTGACGACGGGGCCGTCTCGAAGGAACTGTACGATCAGGTGCGCACCAACGCCGCCGCCTTGGAGGCGACGATCCAGGCGGACCAGGCCGCGGTGACGAACGCCGAGGCCTCGATCCGGGCCGCGCAGGCCACGGTGGAGAATATCAATGCGGTCATCAAGGCCGATCAGGCGGTACTGGAGAACGCGCGGGTGCAGTTGGGTTACACGACCATCCGCGCCCCGATGGACGCGCGCGCGGGGAACCTCTTGGTGCGCGTGGGCAGTGCCGTCAAGGCCCGAGACGATACCGCCCAAATGCTCGTCCTGAACCAAATTCATCCGATCTATGTCAGCTTCTCCATTCCCGAGCAAAATCTGCCGGACGTCAAGAAGTACCTGGCGGCCGGCAGCGTTCGGGTCCAGGCTTTCCCTCGGGGCCAGGACGACTCGCCGGCAGCGGGAGAGCTCACGTTCGTGAACAACACGGTGGACGCCACCACGGGAACCATCCAGCTCAAGGCCACCTTCCCGAATCATCGGGGTATCCTTTGGCCGGGGCAGTTCGTCACCGTGATACTGACGCTCACCGTCCAGCCTGACGCGGTGGTCATCCCCTCCCAGGCCATTCAAAACGGCCAGCAGGGTCAGTACGTGTACGTGATGCGATCGGATCTCACGGTGGAGTCGCGCCCCATCACAGTGGGCAGGACCCTCGGCGCCGAGACCGTGGTGGCGAAGGGAATCGCGCCGGGAGAGAAGGTGGTAACCGACGGACAGCTTCGGCTCGTCCCTGGCGCCCGCGTGCAGGCGAAGACGGCGGCGGCCGCCGATGAGAGGCAGGCTCAATGAACATCCCCGAGCTGTTCATCCGCCGGCCGGTCATGACGACCCTCGTCATGGCGGGCATCCTGCTCTTCGGCTTCATGGGCTACCGCGTCCTGCCCGTGAGCGATCTGCCGAACGTGGACTTCCCGACCATCCAGGTGTCCGCCAAGCTCCCT
This sequence comes from Methylomirabilales bacterium (SeqCode), assembly GCA_044451055.1. GTDB lineage: Bacteria > Methylomirabilota > Methylomirabilia > Methylomirabilales > 2-02-FULL-66-22 > 2-02-FULL-66-22. The sequence continues at coordinate 5,015 of JBIOJT010000029.1, read as the reverse complement.
GGGGCCAGCCCGGAAACCATGGCCTCTTCCGTGGCCACGCCGCTGGAGAAGCAGTTCTCCACCATCGCCGGCATCGACAACATGACGTCCAGCAGCGTGCAAGGGGCTGTGGCGATCACGCTCCAGTTCGCCCTGGAACGGAACATCGACGCCGCCGCCCAGGACGTCCAGTCGGCCATCGTAGCCGCCCAACGCCAATTGCCAGCAAACATGCCCAGCCCGCCCACCATGAGAAAGGTCAACCCCGCAGATTCTCCCATCCTCTTCCTGGCCCTCAGCTCGCCCACCCTGCCTCTCTCCACCGTGGACGAGTACGCAGAGACCCTCCTGGCCCAGCGCATCTCCATGGTGAGCGGCGTCTCGCAGGTGTTGGTCTTCGGAGCCCAGAAGTACGCGGTCCGGGTCCAGGTCGATCCAACAGCTCTGGCCTCGCGTGGGATCGGGATCGACGAGGTCCAAAGCGCCGTCGAGCAGGGGAATGTCAATCTGCCCACGGGGAACCTGGACGGGCGCCATCAGACTTTTTCGATCGAGGCCAACGGGCAGCTATTCGATGCCGCGGCCTACCGCCCGTTGATCGTCACCTACCGCAACGGCTCCCCCGTGCGCCTTGAGGAACTCGGCCGCGTCATCGACAGCGTGGAGAACGACAAGGTCGCAGGCTGGCGCAACGAAACCCGAGCCATTGTTCTGGCCATCCAGCGCCAGCCGGGCACGAATACCGTGGAGGTGGTGGACGCCATCCGGGCCCTCCTGCCCACGTTCCGTGCCCAGCTGCCGGCGGCGGTGGCTCTGGACACGCTGTACGACCGGTCCCAGTCCATCCGCAATTCGGTCGCCGACGTGAAGTTCACCCTGCTGCTCACCATCGGGCTCGTCGTTCTGGTGATCTTCCTCTTCCTACGAAGTCTCTCCGCCACCGTGATTCCCAGCCTGGCCGTGCCCATGTCCATCGTGGGCACGTTCGCGGTCATGTACCTGCTGGGCTACAGCCTGGACAACCTCTCCCTCATGGCCCTCACCTTGTCCGTGGGCTTCGTGGTGGACGACGCCATCGTCATGCTGGAGAACATCGTACGCCACATGGAGGAAGGGGAAGGGGCATACGAGGCCGCCCTCATCGGCTCGCGAGAGATCGGCTTCACCATCCTGTCCATGACCCTCTCCCTGGCGGCGGTGTTCATTCCCGTTCTCTTCATGGGCGGGATCGTCGGCCGGCTGTTGCATGAGTTCGCCGTGACGGTCAGCGCCGCCATCCTCGTCTCGGGATTCGTGTCACTCACCCTTACTCCCATGCTCTGTAGCCGCTTCCTGCGCCCGCCCGCCGAGGCGCACCACGGCCGGATCTACGCGGTCAGCGAGCGCTTCTTCCAGGGCATGTTGTCCACCTATCGCTGGACGCTGGAACGCTGCCTGGCGCACCGCCCCGCGGTCATGGTGGTCTTGGTCCTTACCCTCTTCGTCACGGGTTTCCTCTTCTGGGTCGTTCCCAAAGGCTTCATCCCGAGCGAGGACACCGGGCAGATCATCGGCTTCACCGAGGCCGCCCAGGACATCTCCTTCGATAGCATGGTGCGGCACCAACAGCAGGTGGCGGCCATCCTTCGCGGGAACCCGAACCTCGAGTCCTTCATGTCCAGCGTCGGCATCGGCGGCGCCAGCCCTACGGGGAACACGGGACGCCTGGGTCTGATGCTGAAGCCGCGGTCTCAACGGAAACTCTCCGCCGACGAGATCATTCAGGAGTTGCGCCCGAAGCTGGCGACCGTGCCCGGTATCCGCGTGTTCCTGCAAAACCCTCCCCTCATTCGGGTTGGGGGGCAGTTGACCAAGAGCCTCTATCAGTACACCCTGCAAGGGGCGGACACGCGGGAACTCTACCGGGTGGCGCGGGACCTCCAGGGGAAAATCACGGCCCTCCCCGGCCTGCAGGACGTGACCAGCGACCTACAAATCACGAGCCCGAAGGTGCATGTGGAGATCGACCGGGACAAGGCGTCTGCCCTCGGGATCACCGCGAGCCAGGTCGAGAACGCCCTGTACGACGCCTATGGGAACCGGCAGCTCTCGACCATCTACACGCCGACGAACGAATACTGGGTCATTCTAGAACTGGACCCCTCCTTCCAAGAGGACCCGGTGGCCCTCTCCATGCTCTACGTCCGGTCAGCCAAGGGCCCGCTCGTCCCGTTGAACGCCGTGGCCACGTTAATCCCGGGAATCGGGCCGCTCACCGTGAATCACCTCGGCCAGCTCCCGTCGGTCACGATCTCCTTTGACCTCAAGCCCGGGGTCGCGTTGGGTGACGCCGTTGCCCAGATTGAGCGAATCGGGCGGGCGACCTTACCCGCCACGATCAGCGCCACCTTCCAGGGGAGCGCCCAGGCGTTTCAATCATCGGTGCGGGGCATGGGGCTTCTCCTTCTCATGGCGGTTCTAGTCATCTACATCGTCCTGGGAATCCTCTACGAGAGTTTCGTCCACCCCCTGACCATCTTGTCGGGTCTTCCCTCGGCGGGTGTCGGTGCCCTCATCACGTTGCTGCTCTTCCGCCATGACCTGAACATCTACGCCTTCGTCGGGATCATCATGTTGGTGGGCATCGTGAAGAAGAATGCCATCATGATGATTGACTTCGCCCTGTACGCCCAGCGGCAGGGGAAGAGCGCGGCGGAAGCGATTTTCGGAGGGTGCCTCATCCGATTCCGCCCCATCATGATGACCACCATGGCGGCCCTGATGGCCGCCCTGCCCATCGCCTTTGGTGCCGGGCAGGGGGCCGAATCGCGCCGCCCCTTGGGCCTCGCCGTGGTAGGCGGCCTTCTGGTCTCCCAGCTTCTCACGCTGTACATCACGCCGGTGACCTACATCTACCTGGACTCCTTCGGTCACTGGCTGCGCACACGCGGCTGGCTGCCCACCTCGGCTTCGAAGAGTCCGGTGTCGGCGCTGGACTCATCGCCTCCATAGAACAGTTCAACACACTCTGGACGAGGGTCGCCCGATCCTGATGACGACGATCTCGATCATTGCCGGGATGCTCCCCATCGCCCCGCTCTCTCGTCGCATGTGGTGTTTCCCCACTGTGGGAAAGGTGTCTCTCGGAGGGCCCGCCATGAAGCTCGTCCTGATCGTCTTCAACTTCATCTACGACGAACCGGTTCGGGCCATCATCGAACGGCTCCGGATCCCCGGGTTCACGGAGGTGCCCAAGGTCTTCGGCACCGGGGAGTCGGGGAAGCGATTCGGCACCCATGCCTTCCCAGGCCACGACACGATGCTCCTGACCGTGGTGCCGGAGGAGCAGTTGTCGACCCTCCTCGAGGCGCTCGCGCAATTCAAGCGGGGGCTTGCCGATCGGGCCAAACGGCATGGGGGGATCAAGGCCTTCGTGCTGCCGGTGGAGCAGACGGTCTAGCGGCATAGCTCATGGCTGATGGCTCATAGCTCATGGTACGTTCTACCAGCCATGAGCCAAGAGCCATGGGCCATTATCGGACGATCCGGAACTGGGTACTGAGGGTGGTGAGGGGCTTGCCGTCGGCGGAGACGGGGGTCCAGGTCAGCGTGAGAAGGTTGCCCTCTTGTGTGGCCAGTTGGAGATAGAGAAAGCCCTGGACGCGGGCACCGGGCAGGACCCGCCCCTCGCGGAGACCCTGCGTCAGGATGTCGTAACCGGTCCGCCGGTACCACCAGGAGGGGGAGTCGGAATAGAAGGGGTCCGGGAGGAACGGGTCATAGTACGGGTACCAGGGGCGATACGGCCAGTAGCCATAAGGCCACCAGGGCCCGGACCCGGCGAACAGCAGGGGGTGGGGTGGCAGCTGTCGGCCAGAGTCGGCGAGCAGACCGCGGTACGGCCAACCAGTGCCAAACAGCGCCCGCGCCACCTCGGCGGGCGCCACGGCCCGGTACTGGTTGCAGGCGTCATCCACCGCGAGGAAGTCGCTGTAGCGGAGCCGGATCTCGTCAGTCCGATTGTTCTCGATCTGGACCTGCACGGGCGTGTAGTGTCGTGCGAGGTCGCCGGGATACCCGTTCCAGGTGTTCGGCAGAATGGTCAGTTGGATCTCAGCGTCCGTCAAGGTGACGCTGGGTTGAGAGGGCGCTGCCGCCACCTCCAGGCGGGGGCCAGCGCAGCCGGTGAGGGCGAGAATCGCCAGGAGCACGGGAAGCGTCGCCCGGCAGCCGGAATATGCGCTCACGACTGAAGCCCCTTGATCTTTCTTCGCACGCCGGGATATAATTCCACTGTCTGCATGTCCCCACGGATGACGAGACCCGATAAATCTTAGCAGGATTACTGCTTCACTTCAATCACACGCAGCCGGAGGGAACCGGATGTCCACGAGCCGCGCCGAGTTGGAAAAGCTGACAACGCCGAAGCTTCGCGAGTTGGCGCTGGAGAAGTACCCGAACGTGACTGGCGTCTCGGGCATGAAGAAGGAAGAGCTGGTGGAGGCGATCATCGCGGAGGAGGTGCGCCTCGGCCTGCGCCCCAAGGAGGAGAAGCAGCAGGCCACGGCCGACATGGGTGTGACCCAGTTGAAGGCCGGCATCCGCACCCTCAAGGAGACCCGCGACTCGGCGCTGCAAACGAAGGATCGGACAGGCTTGGCAGCGGCTCGCCTGCAGATCAAGCGGATGAAGCGGCGGCTCAGGAAGTTGCGAGAGGCGTCCTGACGCCTCGCCGAGCGCGCAAGTCGGATTGCGGGTGATTGACTCCATTCGCAATCCGAAATCCGAACCCCACAATTCCTGCCGGGAGGTGGCTATGCCGACCTACGATTTTCGCTGTGGCGGGTGCCGGAAGAAGTACACGCTGACTATGTCCATCTCCGAGCGGGACCGCAAGCGCATCAAGTGCCCGAAGTGCGGGTCCAGCAAGGCGGAGCCAGTTTTTTCCTCTTTTTTTGCCAAGACATCACGGAAGAGTTAGCACGCTGCCGCGGCCTCAACGGGGAGGGGGCCTGGAAGGATATGATGGTCGTGGGGCAGGACAGCGCCGCGCGGGG
>JBIOJT010000028.1:0-22911 GCA_044451055.1 Methylomirabilales bacterium (SeqCode) | reverse complement strand
TCGACGATCTCGGCGCGGTCCATGATCCGAGGACCCCCCGAAATGGACTCCGAGGGATTACTCCGACAGGCTCCTAGAGGGCAGGAAAGCGTGGAGGCTGGGAGGTGTTGACGCGCCGGGGAGCAGAGGCGCATAGGAGAAGCGGGGAAACGGGGCAGGATGAAACGGATACATGGGGACAAGGAGAGAGGGGAGCATGGGAGCAGAGGTGCACCGGGGGGCGTATGGTACTGTCGGTGATGCTGTCGGTGATGCTGTCGGTGATGCTGTCGGTGATGCCTGACTCCCTCGTCGATTCCCGGTAGGTAATCGCCGTACTTAAGAAGAAGGAATCGCTCATGACCAAGCTCAGTCCCAGGATCATCGACGCCGTCCACGAGGACGGCGTGTTCAGACCCACGCGGAAGGTCGGTCTTCCCGAGCGAAGCCGAGTCCGTCTGACGCTGGTCCCCCTCCCGGCACGCAGCGCCAAGGAACGAAACCTCGTCGTCGAACGCCAGCGCAAGGCCCTGCTCGGGATCGCCGGCATCGGCGCGGGCGGCCTGACGTGGGCCGGCCACCCTCCCTCTGCCCAGGTGCGGGGTCGGCCCGTGGCCAGGGAGACCCCTGAGCTGAGGAGGCGGCGCACCGTCACGCAAGAGCGGATGCGGGCAGCCGCGATGCCGCCTGCATTGCGACAGCCGGTGCAGGCAGCCTGACCGAACACTGGTTGGAGTCTCCCCGCAGGCGGGGAGCGAGTCCTGGCCGACTCGGCTGCACCTCCAGCAGAGTCTACAGCGGTCCCGCCTGCCTCTCGTCGGCAAGCTGCCGCCCCATCCCGGTCACGTGCCTTTGATTCAGGAGGCAGTCGAGGTTCCGCCCTGGCCCACCGGATGGCCGTGGGTCTCCTGGAGGAGGGGTCTACGTGGCGGGGTTCTCCTAGCCGGTGACTCCGAAAGGGAAGGCCGAGATTCGGGCCCACATCCGCGCGGCGCTCGCCCGCGAGGACCTGGAACTTTGCGCTCCGGACCGTCGGCGCGATGAGGGCCGAGCAAGAACGCTGATGCACCTCGGGATTCCTCGGTCGCGTCCGGTCGCCCTCGGGGGCGGGCGCGTCCGACCGCGCAGTACGGACCCTGGACGAAGCCTGCCAAAGCGACTATTCTTGCGCCGCGTGGCGCGGCGCCCAGGGGTTCTCTCACCCGCGCCTTCGAGGCGGGTCAACGGATTGGGTCGTCCCAACAGGAGGTGCGGAATGCGCACAGCGAAGAGTCTTGTTCTGTGGCTTGCGATCGTTACCCTCGTGGCTGGCACCTTCCAACTCGCCATGGCGGCCGACACCCCCCGGGTCACGCCTGTACTGGATCGGATTCTGGCAAAGAAGGAGCTGGTGGTGGGGACGGCGGCCGACATGCCTCCCCTGAACATGACCTTGAAAGACGGGAAGATCGTCGGCATGGAGATTGACCTAGCCCGGATGATGGCCGAGGGCATGGATGTCAAGCTGACACTGAAGCCGATCAATTTCAATGACCTCATTCCGGCGCTGGAGGCCGGCCAGGTCGACCTGGTCATGTCCGGAATGACCATCACGCCAACTCGCAATCTGAAGGTGGCTTTTGCGGGGCCGTACTTCGCCTCGGGGAAGTCCATCCTCACCAAGGAGGCGAACGCCCCGTCGCTGCAGAGCGTCGAGCAGATGAACAAGCCTGACGTCGTGTTGGCAGCGCTCAAGGGTTCGACCAGCCAGCTCTTCGTCGAGCGACTCTTGCCAAATGCCAAGCTCGTGCTCACAGACGATTACGACCAGGCCGTGGCGATGGTGCTGGATGGAAGGGCCAACGCCATGGTGGCCGACTATCCGATCTGCATGGTGGCGGTCTATCGGTACCGGGACAAAGCCCTGACTTCTCTGAAGAATCCTCTGACGTACGAGCCGATCGGCATCGTGCTGCCCCCCACCGACCCGCTGCTGCTCAACCTGGTGCAGAACTTCCTTATCAGAATGGTGAACAGTGGGGAGTTGGAGGTGCTTCGGCAGCGTTGGTTCAACGACGCCTCCTGGGTGAACCAGCTCCGCTAGCCCGACGAGTGGCCCAGTGTCATCTCGACACGTGATTTACGCGCTGGATCAGCCGTGAGGAAGGACGGAGCCCGGGGTATCAAAGGGGACGCGGGGAGCCGAATGCGGAAGACCCAAAGGGAACCCGAGTGGGGAATGCGGCAAGGGCCGCGAGCTCGGGAGCGGAGGGCCAACGGAGAGGAGGGGCGGCGCGGCCAAATTCGAAAGAGGAGGCAACACATTACCGTGGCTTGCCGACAACCTTCCCTTTGGGTTCAGCGAGACGATAGAGGTGTCCTGCACGGGATCTTAATTCGCGACTCTCAATCTCACCCAACCGCATGACAGAGATTGTGAACAACCGGCGCCGCATTACTACGCATACCGCCTTGCGGCTCGGCCTGTTCTTCGGCAACAGCCCGGAGTAATGGATGAACCGGCAATCCCACTCCGACATCGACCTGGCCAGGCGGAATCTCCACCCCGAAGATGCCAGACGCATCAGGACACGCCGGGCGGCATAGGCGCCCCCATCCCGTCCTGCTGCGGTCCGCGAGTGCCCGGCTCCGGCCGAGGCCTTCGCCCTCGCTCGACGAAATCCATTTCCCCTGAAATCCGACCTACCCGTCCCGCCGTCAGCCAAACCAACTCTGCGTCTCCGGCGCATCGAACCGCGAGGCGGCGACGCCTCGTGGTCCCGACCCGTCACGAGACGGATACTGTGCCAATCCAAGACCCATCTTGGTCATGTACGTTTTCCGAATCATTTCGCCGCTCTTCCTTGCGATCCTCGATGGGAACGGCTACAGTCCTGGCCGAACCCGATCATCCTGCCCCGCATTTCGGACGTGTCGGGACCCTCCTGCGTCCAGGATGACGGAGCGTGCTAATCACACGGCGCTCGCGAGCAGGCACGCATTCACGCGAAAGGGCTGGCTATGAACGAACTCATGACCGTCGCCGAGGTCCAGGAGGTCGCCGATCGGTTGCGCCGTCGCACCCTGGACATGATCTGGCACGCCCAGGCCGGGCACCCCGGCGGGTCCTTCTCGCTGGCGGAGATCCTGGCGTGCCTGTACTTCCGGGTCCTGCGGATCGACCCGTCACGGCCCGACTGGCCGGATCGGGATCGATTCATCCTCAGCAAGGGGCACGCCGCTCCCATCTATTACGTCACGCTGGCGGAGCGCGGCTTCTTTCCCCTGGAGACTCTGAAAACTTACGACGAATTGAACTCAATTTTGCAGGGCCACCCCGACATGCACACCCCGGGAGTGGATATGTCCTCGGGTTCCCTCGGGCAGGGGCTGTCCCCCGGGATCGGCATGGCCCTGGGGGCACGGCTTCTCGGGAAAAATTTCCGCGTGTACGTCCTGTTTGGCGATGGCGAGATCCAGGAGGGACAGGTGTGGGAGGCCGCCATGGCAGCCGCCGCGTACCGCCTCGACACCCTCACGGCCATCGTGGACTGGAACAAGATCCAGCTCAGCGACCACATCCAGAAGGCCATGCCCATCAATCCGGTCCCGGACAAGTGGCGCGCCTTCGGCTGGGAGGTTCGCGAGTGCGACGGCCACGATGTCGCGTCCATCCTGGGCGGCCTCGAGGAATTGCAGCGCGTCAAGGGGCGGCCCGGCGTCCTCCTGGCTCACACGGTGAAGGGCAAGGGCGTGTCCTTCATGGAGAATGTCCCGGCCTGGCACGCCAAGGCCCCGAGCGAGCAAGAGTACCTTCAGGCCAAAGCCGAATTGGCGGTGAGGAGGTGAGCGCCATGCCAGAGCAGATCGCCATGCGTGAGGCCTTCGGGCAGACCCTGGTCGCGCTGGGCAAGCGCGTGCCGGACCTCGTGGTCCTGGACGCCGACGTCAGCCCCTCCACCCGCGCCGTCTTCTTCGCCCAGGCGTTCCCCGAGCGGTTCTTCCAGGTGGGGATCGCCGAGCAGAACATGATCGGCATGGCCGCCGGCCTCTCCAGCCTCGGGTTCATCCCCTTCACCAGCACCTTCGCCTGCTTCGTGAAGCGCGACCTGGACCAGATCCGGATCGTGGTGGCCCAGCCGCGAAACAACGTGAAGATCACCGGACACTACAGCGGCCTTCTGGCCGGCAAGACGGGCAAGACCCACCTCTCCATCCAGGATCTGGCCATCATGCGGACCATGCCCAACATGACGGTCATCGCGCCGGCCGACGGCGTCGAGGTGGAGAAGGCCATGGAGGCCATGGTCGCCGTGCACGGGCCGGCCTACCTGCGCCTGGGCCGGGACCCCAGCCCGGTGATCTTTGACCAGTCCTATCGCTTCGAGATCGGCCGGGCCGTGAAGCTGCGCGACGGGGGGGACGTGGCCCTCATCGGCACCGGCATTCAGACGCCCCGAACCCTGGAGGCAGCGGAGATGCTGAAGGCCCAGGGGATCTCGGCCCTGGTCCTCCACGTGCCCACGCTGAAGCCGCTGGATGTGGACGCCATCGTCGCCGCCGCAGAGCGGACCGGCCTGGTCGTGACGGCCGAGGAACACAGCATCCTGGGCGGCCTGGGCGGCGCCGTGGCCGAGGTCCTCTCGGAGCACCGTCCCACGCCGCTCCTGCGGGTCGGGGTCCGGGACATCTACGCCGAGTCTGCACCCAACGACGATCTCCTGGAGAAGTACGGCGTCACGGCGCGCCACGTGGCCGAGGCGGCCAAGTCGCACCTGGCGAAGTGGCGGCGGTAGCCGGAATCGTTTCCGACACGACCCGGAAATCGTCCGGCGCATCGCAGCCGGTATCCTGATCTTTCTCAGAATTTGGCGCGCAAGAACGAGGACACTAGCGCGAAAGGTCCGGAGAACCGCACCTCTGCGTCTTCGGCATATCCGGGGCGAGTGGACTGGACGACAATAGGAAAGAGCAAACCGGCCGCACGACCGGCGTTTCCACATTGACAACACGAGGAGGAGGCAAGCATGCAGGGGCCATACAACGGAAAGTTCCTGCGGGTGGACTTGACGCAAAGGACGACGCAGGTTGAAGAGGTTCCCGAGCTGATCTACCGGATGTACCTCGGCGGGAGCGCCATGGCTGCTTACTGGCTCGTGCGCGAGGTCAAGCCAGGCATCGACCCGCTGGGGCCGGACAACGTCATGGTCGTCGCCACCTGCCTCACAACAGGCGTGCCCTTCTCTGGCACCAACCGCTTCACCGTTGCCGCCAAGTCTCCTCTTACAGGAGCCTATGGCGAGGCCGAGGCCGGCGGCTGGTGGGGTCCCGAGCTGAAGCTCGCCGGCTTTGATGGGATCATCATCAAGGGCGCATCGCCTCGCCCGGTGTATCTGTGGATCGCCGACGGGAAGGCGGAGTTGCGGGATGCCTCGCACCTGTGGGGCAAGCTGTCAGGCGAGGTTCACGACACCCTCAAGGAGCAGACGGACAAGCGGGCCCGGATCCTCCAGTGCGGAGTCGCCGGCGAGAACCGGGTCCGCTTCGCCAACATCGTCAGCGAACTCAAACACTTCAACGGGCGCACTGGCCTGGGCGCGGTCATGGCCAGCAAGCGGCTCAAGGCCATCGCGGTCCGGGGCAAGGGCAAGCTGGAACCCAAGAATCCCGAGGGCCTGGCTCAGGTCCAGAAATGGTTCCGGGAGCAGTACGACCGGAACGCCGACATGCTCCACAAGTTCGGCACCTCCCGCAACGTGGTGGCCTTCAGCGCGGATGGCATCCTTCCGACCCGCAATTTCCAGGAAGGCTCCTTCGAGCACGCCAAGGTGATCAGCGGCCAGCACATGGCCGAAACGATTCTGACCGACGAGGGCACCTGCTTTGCCTGCGCCATCGCCTGCAAGCGCGAGGTCGAGGTGCCGGAACTGGAGGTGACCCCCAAGTACGGCGGGCCGGAGTACGAGACCATCGCCGCCGGGGGCTCCGCCTGTGGGGTGGGCGACATCCGAGCCATCGCCAAGTTCAACCAGCTCTGCGGGCAATACGTCATGGACACCATTTCGACCGGCATGACCATCGCCTTCGCCATGGAGTGCTTCGAGAAAGGGATCTTGACGACCGCCGACACCGACGGCATCGACCTGCGTTTCGGCAACGCAGACGCCCTGCTCAAGATGACCGAGCGGATCGCCCGGCGCGAGGGTCTCGGTGATATCCTTGCCGAGGGCGCGAAACGCGCCGCCCAGCGGATCGGCAAGGGAGCGGAGCAGTTTGCGCTCCATATCAAGGGTCAGGAGATCCCCATGCACGAGCCGCGCGGGAAGCAGGGGCTCAGCCTGGCCTATGCCACAGCCCCGGTGGGGGCCGACCACATGCGGGCGCCCCAGGATCCGGCGTACGAGGGCTTCCATCCGTCCGGGGGCCACGCCCTGGAGCCCCTGGGCCTGTGCGAGCCCCTGCCGCGGAAGGAGCTGTCCCCGCGCAAGGTGCGGGCCTATTATTACGCCCAGCACTGGTGGAACATGGCCAGCTCGCTGGGGATCTGCCATCTCGCCGCGGCGCCCATCGATATCCTCACCCCCACCCCGATGGTGAACCTGGCTCGGGCCTTGACCGGTTGGGACACCAGTCTCTGGGAGCTGTTCAAAGTGGCGGAACGCGGTGCGGCCCTGGCCCGCGTCTTCAACTGCCGCGAGGGGTTCACGCCGAAGGACGACCGGCTGCCGGCACGCTTGCACGAGGCCTTCACCAGCGGGCCGCTGCAGGGCGTCCGGATCGACCCCGAGGATTTCGTCCGGGCCGTCCGGCTTTACCATCAGATGGAAGGATGGGATCCGGACACCGGCTGGCCGACCTTCGCCAAGCTGGCCGAGCTGGGAGTCGAGTGGGCGGCCAAGCCCGGCGACACCTGGTGAGCGTCGGGGCGGATGACGCCCCGCGGAGAAACCACACACTGACAGAAAGGATGCAGCCATGCGACTGGCAGGCAAGGTAGCCATCGTCACCGGCGGGGCCATGGGCATTGGACGCGGGATCGTCTTGTGCATGGCGAGAGAGGGCGCGGACGTCGCCATCGCCGACCTGCAGGTCGAGGTCGCGGGCAAGGTCGCGGACGAGGTCAAGGCCCTGGGCCGGAAGGCAATCGTCGTCAAGACCGACGTGACCAAGGAGGCCGACTTCCAGGCGCTCTTCGACCGCGTGAAGAAGGAGCTGGGGAAGATCGACATCCTGGTCAACAACGCCGGCATGGCCAGCCGGCCGGGCAATCCCTTCACCAACAACGTGGAAGAGGACTGGGACCAGGTCTGGGCCGTCAATGTGAAATCCATCTTCTTCGCCTGCAAGGCCATCGCCCCCTACTTCATCGAGAAGAAGGCGGGCAAGATCATCAACATCGCGTCCATCGCCGGCACCATGAACTCCCCCAACATGCCCCCGTACAGCGTCTCCAAGATGGGGGTGGTCACCTTCACCAAGATCGTGGCCAAGGACCTGGCCGCCCACGGCATCAACGTGAACGCCATCTGCCCCGGCATCCTCTGGACCGCCTTCTGGCAGGCGACGGCCGAGCGGATGGCCAAGGGAGGCGGCCAGTATGCCGGGATGACGCCGCGGCAGGTCTTCGAGAGCCGCGTGAATGCCATCGTCCCCATGAAACGCGAGCAGACGCCCGAGGACATCGGCTGGGCAGCCGTGTTCCTCGCCTCGGATGAGGCACACAGCGTCACCGGCCAGGCCTTGCACGTGGACGGTGGCGTGGTGATGTAACGGCAGGGGACGTGTGACTGTTGGTGGGCTTCGCGAACGGGGTCCCGGAACGGCGTGGGGCCCCGTTCACTTTTTGAGCCATGACCGACGCCATGGAGAGGACATGACCAACCGCGAGCGCATCCTGGCCGTGCTGGACCGGAAGAGCCCGGATCGCATCCCCTGGATCGCCCGGCTGGAGCTGTGGTACCACGCCCGCCTAGCGGCGGACGACATGCCGGCCCGGTTCCGCGGGATGAGCCTGCTCGAGATCGGCCACGCCCTTCGCACGGGAGATCCGGCGCGAGATGGGCGCGTCTTCCGGGTGCGCTACGAGGGGATGGAGGTGCGGGAGGAGCGCGAGCCCGGTGTCATTCGCCAGCGCTTCATCACGCCGGTCGGCCAGGTGACCTACGGTCGGATCCTGAGCGACGAGGTGCAGGGAACCACGGACCAGGGGCTGCCGCTCGAGCATCCCATCCAGACCGCGGAGGACTACCGGGTCTGGGAATACATCGCTGAGCATACCTACTATGATCCCTGCTACGACGAGTACCTGGCCTATGCGGAGCAGGTGGGGGACGACGGGTTCCCGATGGTGAATTGCGGCGATTGCCCCTTCCACTATTTCCTGCTGCATCTCTGCGGCTACAACAATGCCTATTACGAAATCGCCGATCACCCCCAGGAGTTCGAGCGTCTCATGACCGTGATGGGCCAGATCGAGAGGGAGCGGCTCTGGCCAGTGGTCGCCGAATCCCCCGCGCGTTTGATCCTGCATGGCGCGCACTTCGACTCGCAGATGACCCCGCCGCGATTCTTCCGCCGGTACATCACGCCATACTACCGGGAGTTCAGCGGCCTCCTGCACGCCCGCGGCAAGTGCCTGGCCTGGCACGCCGACGACGACACCAAGGCCCTGCTCGCCGAGATCAGGGAATCGGGCTTCGACATGTCCGAGTGCTTTTGCACGGCCCCCATGGTCGGCGTGACGCTGGAGGAGGCGCGCGCCGCCTGGGGCACGGACGTCATCATCTTCGGGGGCGTCCCGTCCATCGTCCTGGAGCCGAGCTTCCCCGGGGAGGAATTCGAGGAATACATGCGGGGCCTCTTCCGCGCCATCGCGCCCGGGGACGCCTTCATCCTGGGCGTGGCGGACAACGTGATGCGACGTCGCTGATCGAGCGGGTCGAGCGGATCTCGGACCTCGTCGAGGAGCACGGCACCTACCCGGTGCGACCGTCCTAGTCGAGACTTTCAGGGTGCCGGCAGGAGGACCAGGAAGTGACGAGTCAAGGGCGGGTGAGGAAGACGCTTGCCCACGAAGTGCCGGACGGGGTCCCCGTGGATTTCGGGAGTACCACGGTCACCGGCATGCACGTCTCGTGCGTGGCGGCCCTTCGCGACTACTACGGACTGGAAAGGCGTCCCGTCAAGGTGCACCATCCCTACAATTGCCTGGGCCTGCCCGATGACGACCTGCTTGACGCCATGGGGATCGATGTCGTCGGCATCTTTCCCCGCAAGACCATCTACGGGTATCCGAACGAGAACTGGAAAGAATACCGGATGCCCTGGGGACAGGTAGTGTTGGTCTCGGGTCACTTCCAGACGACCGTGGACGCGAACGGGGACCTCTTGACCTACCCCCAGGGGGTTACCACCGCAGCGCCGAGCGGCCGCATGCCTGTCGGCGGCTTCTTCTTCGACACCATCATCCGCCAGGAGCAGATCGACGAGGAGCAGCTCAACCCCCAGGATAATCTGGAGGAGTTCTCCCCCCTGTCCGAGGAGGACCTCCGGTATTTCAAGGCGCAGGCGGAACAGTGCTCCTCATCGGGGCGCGATCTGAGCCACGCCGCCACGTCCCTTTTTACCCATGCAGCCCGCTGGAGGCGTACTGGTCGAGCATCCAAACCACACCCGGCTTTGTCTTGACTTTCCCCCCGGGTCTCGCATAAGCTCCACGGCCGGCGCAGCAGAAGGACGGAACCTCGCAAGGAGGCAAGGAGGAGGATGACAACATGAAGAAGGGGCAGCGTGTCAGTCGTGAACGATTCCGTGATCCGGTCAGCCGTCGGGATTTCTTGAAGGGAGCCGCCGCCCTGGGTGTGGGAGCGGGTTTGGCCGGGCTTCCCCTTCGCGGCGCGCGTGCCGCCGCAGCCAAGGAGGTGAACGTCGGGGTTCTGTATCCGACCTCCGGCTCCCAGGCGCGGTTCGGCCAGTTGTGCGTGAACGCCATCAAGATGGCGGTGGACGACGTCAACAACGCCGGCGGGATCAAGTCCCTGGGTGGCGCCAAGATCAACGCGATCTACGCCGATATCCAGAGCGAAGCGGACGTGACCCGAAACCAGAGCGAGCGTCTCATGGCCACCGGGAACCTCACGGCCGGCACGGGCTGCTACGTCAGCACCTACTCCCTGGTGGCCACGGAAGTGGCGGAGCGGTACAAGATTCCCTTCGTCACGGGCTCTGTCGCGGACAAGATCACGGACCGGGGCTTCAAGTTCACCTTCCAGGTGTCCCCCAAGGCCAGCCATTTCGGCGAATTGCAGATGCAGTTTGCCGGGAAGATTGCGGGCACGGGCAAGCGGGCCGCCATCGTCTACGAGGACACGGACTACGGCACCGCGACCTCCAAGGGGTTCATTGACGGCGCCAAGAAGGTCGGCTTCGAGGTGGTCATGGTGGAGCCCTATACTGCTAAGTTCACCGACGCCACCCCGCTGGTCAACAAGATCAAGGCCGCCAAACCCGACTTCCTCTTCCCCGTCTCCTACATCACCGACGCCCTGCTCATCATCCGGACGATGAAGCAGCTCAACGTCAACGCGGGCATCTTCGGTGGCGGCGCCGGATACATCATTCCCGACTTTTACAAAGAGATGGGAAACGACGGCGACTACGTCTTCTCCGCCGCCTCCTGGAATTACGACATCAACTGTGGCGAGGTTCCCAAGATCGCCGAGGCGTACGAGAAGCGGTACGGCGAGTTCCTCATGGAGCACGCGGGCGAGGCGTACGTCATGATCTGGGTCATCGCCGACGCCGTCGAGCGGGCCGGCTCCACTGACCCCGTGAAGGTCCGGGACGCCATGGCCAAGACGAACCTGACGAAGGGGCCCGGCTCCGTCATGCCCGGGTGCCACGTCGAGTTCGACGACAAGGGCTGGAACAAGCACGTCCACCCCGTCATTCTCCAGTGGCAGAAGGGCCAGCTCCGCACGGTCTACCCGGACTCGGACGCGCGGGTGAAGCCGGTCTGGCCCGTACCGGCGTGGGACAAGCGGACGTAGACTGCTGAGACGGTAGAAGGAAGTTTTCGGGGGTCAGGGGCCCGGCACATGGTCCGGTGGACCGGGTTCCGACCCCCTTGATGTGCCATGGACCTGTCGACGATCCTCCAGGGACTCCTCACCGGCATCCTGATGGCGGGGATCTACGCCCTCGTCGCCATCGGGCTCACCCTGATCTTCGGCGTCGTCCGCATCGTGAACTTTGCCCAGGGCGAGTTCGTGATGCTGGGGATGTACGCGACCTACTGGCTGTGGAAGCTCTGGGGAATTGACCCGTACGTCTCCCTCCTCATCACCATGCCCCTCCTGTTCTGTTTCGGGGTCCTGGTCCAGCACTTCCTGTTCCGGCCGATCCTCCGCGCGCCGGATTTGGCCCAGATCTTCATGACGGTGGGGCTCTCGGTCATCCTCATGAATGCCGCGCTCTTCTTCTTCACGGCCAACTTCCGCACGGTGAAGACCACGTACTCGGAGTGGACGCTCCGCTTTGCGGGGGTGGCACTGCCCATGCCCCGCCTCTTTGCCTTCATCGGCGCGCTCCTGCTCGCCGGGCTGCTCATCCTCTTCCTGTCCAAAACGGATGTCGGCAAAGCCCTGCGCGCGGTGGCCCAGGACCGGGAAGTGAGCATGCTTCTCGGGATCAACCCGGATCGCATGTACCTTCTGGCCGTGGGCCTGGGGGCCGCCGTGTCGGGGGCGGCGGGCGGCCTCATCGTCCCCTTCTTCTACGTGTTCCCCACGGTCGGTGTGATCTTCGTCCTCATCGCCTTCGTGGTGGTGATCCTGGGGACCCTGGGGAGCATCGAGGGGGCCATGCTGGCCGCCCTCATCGTCGGCGTGGCGGAGTCCCTGGGGATCCTCTTCGCCGGAGCCGACCTGGGCCTCGTCGTGGTGTTCGCCATCCTGGTGGCGACCCTCATCTTCAAGCCTTCGGGGCTGCGGGGCCAGGCATGAGCCGAGCGCCGGGGGACCCGCTCGTGAGGACAGCCTTCACGCCTCAGGGCTACCTTCCAGCCGCCATCCTCCTTTTCCTGGTCGTGCTCCCGCACCTCATGCCGAACCCCTTCTACGTGCACATCCTGGTCATGATGGCCATCTTCGTCGTCCTGGGCCAGGCGTGGAACATCATCGGCGGCTACGGCGGGCAGCTCTCCCTGGGCCATGCGGCCTTCTTCGGGACAGGAGCCTATGTCTCGACGCTCCTCGTGAACGCCTACGGCATCTCCCCCTGGTTCACCCTGTGGCTGGGAGGGCTCTGCGCCCTCCTCGTGAGCCTCCCGATCGGCATCATCTGCTTCCGCCTCCAGGGCCCCTACTTCACCATCGCCACCATCGGGCTGGCCGAGGCCCTGCGTTTGCTCGTCCTCCACTTCCGCGAGATCACCAACGGTGCCCAGGGGCTGACGGTCCCCTTCAAGGGGAACGCCCCCTGGCTCCTTCAGTTCGACTCCAAGTTCCCCTACTATTACATCGCTCTCGTCATGGCCGTGGCCACCGTGCTCATCACACGGCGGATGGAGCGGTCGCGGCTGGGTCACTATCTGGTTGCCATCGGCCAGAACCAGGATGCCGCGGAAGCCCTCGGGATCAGCTCCGCCCGTGCCAAAATGCAGGCCCTGGCACTGAGCGCGTTCGTGACGGGCGTGGCAGGCGTCTTCTACGCCCAGTACACCTACGTGATCCATCCAGACGGTGCCTTCGGTCTCGGCCTGAGCGTGCAGATCGCCCTCGTCGCCATCGTGGGGGGCGTCGGGACGATCCTGGGCCCGGCGATCGGCGCGGTGATCATGGAATGCTTCATCCAGTCCACCCAGATCGTTTTCGCCGGGCAGTATCCAGGGCTGGAGCTCATGGTGTATGGCGGGCTGCTCGTGACGGTCATCCTCTGGCGCCCGCGGGGCGTCTTCCCGTGGTTCGCGCGGGTGTACGGGTGGATCACCGATCACCTCCCGGCCCTGGGAGCGGCCAAGGCATGAACGAGACCGTCCTCCTCGAGGTCGAGGGCCTCGCCAGGCGGTTCGGCGGGGTGCAGGCGGTGGTCGGCCTGTCCTTCTACGTTCGCACGGGCGAGATCCTGGGCGTGATCGGACCCAACGGGTCGGGGAAAACGACGACGTTCAATTTGATCACCGGATTCTACCGTCCGGACCGGGGGCTCGTCCGCTTTGCCGGGGAGGACATCACGGGTCTCCGGCCCTACGAGGTCTGTTCCCGTGGCATCTGCCGGACCTTTCAGATCGCCAAGCCTTTCCGCGAGTTGACGGTCTTCCGGAACGTGCTGATGGGGACCCTCCTCCGGCATCCGAATCCGGCCGTTGCCTCCGCGCGGGCGGAGGAGGTGCTGCGCCTGGTGGGCCTCGAAGGGCGCGCCCACACCGTGGCGGGAAGCCTGACGACCATCGACCAGCGGCGTCTGGAAGTGGCGCGTGCCCTCGGGACCGAGCCGCGGCTCCTCCTTCTGGATGAGACGATGGCGGGGCTGACCTCGACGGAGGTCGGAGAGGCCATCCGCTTGATCGCCGGCTTGCGGGACCAGGGTCTCACGGTCGTCGTCGTCGAGCACGTGATGCGCGCCGTCATGTCCCTCTCGGACCGGATCGTCGTCCTGGACCAGGGGATGAAGATCACCGAGGGGAAGCCGAAGGAGATCTCATCGGATCCCCGGGTCATCCAGGCCTACCTGGGCGCGGAGTACCGCCATGCTTGAGATCCAGGACCTGGATGCCGCGTACAGCGAGGTCACGATCCTCCGGGGAGTCAACGTGGGCATCGCCAAGGGCGAGAGCGTGGCGGTCATCGGCGCCAACGGGGCGGGCAAGTCCACCCTGCTACGGGTCATCTCAGGCCTCCTCAGGCCTCGGCGCGGGGCCGTCCTGTTCGACGGGGCGCGAGTGGACCACCTGCCGCCATACGACATCGCCGCGCTGGGCATCGCCCATGTGCCCGAAGGGCGGCGGGTCCTGCCGGACATGACGGTCGAGGAGAACCTGGAGCTGGGCGCCTACCTCCCGGGGCCCAAGGCCCGTCGCCGCCAGAGCCTGGCGTGGGTGTACGGGATCTTCCCCCGCCTGGCCGAGCGGAGTCGCCAGCGCGCCGGCACCCTGTCCGGCGGCGAGCAGCAGATGCTGGCCGTCGGTCGCGGCCTGATGCTGCGGCCCCGCCTGCTCATGCTGGACGAGCCGTCCCTGGGCCTGGCCCCCCTGGTGGTGGCTGCGACCTTCGAGAAGATCGCCGAGGTTCGCAAAGAGGGGATCGCGATCCTGCTCGTGGAGCAGAACGTGCAGCGGGCCCTCACCCTCGCGGATCGAGGCTACGTCCTGGAGGGTGGACAGGTCGTCCTCCAGGGCCCCAGTCAGACCCTGCTGGAGGATCCACACGTCAAGGTGGCCTACCTCGGGTTGTGAGCGGGTGAACACATGGATCTGACCGACGAGGAGCGCCGGATCCTGGACGGGGCATTCGGGGAGCCCCAGCGGATCGCGCTCAGCGTGCTGCTGAAGCTGGGCGAAGCCTACGGCGCCGATCGCATGGTGGAGATCGGGAGCGCCCACGTGGTGGGATCCTCGTACCAGATCGCCGGCGAGGCGGGGATCGAGATCTACTCCCAGCTCGTCGCCCAGGGGGCCAGGGTGAAGGTCCGGACGACCTCGGACCCCGGCTCCATCGACTTCGCGCGCTGGCGCGAGTTCAAGACCCCCGCGGACTACGCCGAGCGCCAGATCAAGATCGCCGAGCTGCTCGACCAGATGGACGTGATCCCGACCTGGACGTGCACCCCCTACACCACCTTCAACGTGCCCAGATTCGGCGAGGATCTCGGCTGGTCGGAATCCAGCGCGGTGATCTTCGCCAATTCGGTCATCGGGGCGCGCACGAACCGCCTGGCCGCCTATGTGGATCTCTGCGCCGCCCTCACCGGCCGGGTGCCGCGATTCGGCCTGCACGTGCCGGAGTGCCGGCGGGGTGAGGTGCTCTTCGATCTGGATCCCGATCTCTCCGCAGGCTTCGAGGACCACTTCTTCCCGGCCCTGGGCTACCTTGTCGGCCAGATGACGGGCGACCGCATTCCCGTCATCGCCGGGGTGCGGAAAGCGACCTTTGACCAGTTGAAGGCCTTCGGTGCGGCCGCCGCGGCCAGCGGATCGGTGGCGCTGTACCACATGGTCGGCATCACGCCAGAGGCACGCACACTGGGAGAGGCTTTCGGCGGGCGCACGCCCGTCGAGCGCGTCGAGGTCGGAAGGCGGGAGATCGCCAGGACCATGGAGCAGATGAGCACGGGACAGGGCGGCGCGGTGGATGTGGTGGGCGTGGGCTGCCCGCACGCCTCTATCGATCAGATGCGACGATACGCCACGTTGCTCCGGGGGAAGCGGGTCCACACGGGGGCCCAGCTCTGGATCTGCACCAACACCGTGGTCGAGGAGATGGCCCGCAAGATGGGCTACATCGAGACGATCGAGCAAGCCGGAGCGAAGCTGATGGTCGGCACCTGCCACAACGACTGTCCGCTGGGAGCCTGGGGGTTCCGGCGCCTCGCCACCGACTCGGGAAAGTTCGCCTACTACACGCCCACCACGGTCGGCACCGAGTGCGTCTTCGCCAGTACCGAGGCATGCATCGAGGCGGCCATCACAGGACGGGTGGAACGGTGATGAATTCTCCCCACATCATTCTCCATGGCAAAGGATGCGCCCCAGGCGAATTCGAAGGCGAGGCGGTCGTCTCGAACCAGCCCTTCGGATTCTGGCAGGGCATCGATCCGCAGACGGGGTTCGTGATCGACAGGCGGCACGAGCTGTTCGGAGCGTCGCTGCGGAACAAGGTCTTCGTCTTCCCCTTCGGCCGGGGATCCACGGGGACGCCGGGGATCTTCCTCGAGGCCGTGAGGAATGGATGCGCCCCGGCGGCCATCGTGAACGTGAAGAGCGAGCCCATGATCGTGATGTGCGCGCTCCTGGCCGAGGCGTTCTTCAAGGTGAGAATTCCGATCGTCGACGGCCTGGACGCCAATCCGCGAGACGTCCTCCGAACCGGCGATCGGGTGCGGATCAACGGAACGACCGGCGAGATCGAGGTGGTTTCCCGAGAGTAAGGCATGGGAGAACCACAGGGAAAGGAGGGCGAAAAGAGGGGCCAACGCTGTTCTGGTAAGCTCGGATTCCGCAAATTACTGGGCCGGGCTTCGGATGATCACCCCTCCGCCGGTGCCTTCGATGCGGGTGGGGCCTTTCGGGTTCTTCGGATCCAATGGTGCCGGTTTAGGTGGTGCAGTAGGCGCGGAAGCCTCGGCAGGCATCGTTGCAGCAGGGAGGTCTCGCCGTCCTTGGAGGGGAATCTCAAAAATCAGGTCCTGTCCCGAGGGACCCTTCGCGACAACCACCATCACAGTTCCCGCCAGATCTTTCAGCGGTTCAGCAACCTGAAAATAGACAAATCCCGTTGTCGTACCGCCTGGAGGAATCTTCCCCTCACGCATCTCGCGGGCTTCAAGGTCTTTCAGAATAGGCTCGTTCCGGCCCGCGGTGACGGCGGTACCAACGATGGGGAGCAGTGCCCAGTATTGCACCCGGATCTTCACCAGGGAGTAGGCGCTGTCGGCGGAGATAGGCATATCCACCGGAGAATTGGTGTGCGCCAGTCGGAAGTCCCGCGGATCGACCGAGATCTCTCCTCCGCTGCCGTTCTCGATGGTCACCTGGATCGGAAGGACGCCGCTTCCAGCGAAGTTATCCCCCCCGCGAAAAGTTTGTACGACCCGATCCGCCGTAAAATAAGGATCCACACCGACGCTGATGCCGCCCCGCTTCCCCTTGAATTGCTGGGCTTCGATCGGCTGCGTCGGAACCACCGTGGGGGCGCGCGAGCACCCCACCGCGAGAAGTACCAGCAGCCACAACCAGGGACACCCTGCCGCCGCCCAGCGTGAATTCATCTGCATTCGGCTCCTGTCATTGGCGGTCTCGTCGAACCGTGTCATTGTACTCCGTTCCCCCACCGCTGTCACCACCCTCTTGCCGGTCCGCCGATATCCGTCAGAGTTCTCGGAGCGCCACAGCAATTCGCTGGCGCGCTGCCCGAATTGCGGGCGGCACCCCGCCGACAAGCCCCATCAGCAGCGCAAATCCAAGCCCCGAACCGAGCAGGAGTGGGGTGACGCGGAACGCAAATGCCAGGTGTGAGAAGGTCTGCCAGTTCATGGTTCCCGTTGTCAGGCCGTTCAGAGGCAAGACAGCCACACAGCCCAGCAGACCGCCCACACAGGCGATGCACAGGGCCTCGAAGACAAAGGACATCACCACGCTGCCGATGCCGAACCCCAGGGCGCGCATGGTGGCGATTTCCCGCGAGCGCTCCGCCACCGCCGCGTACATCGTATTCAGCGCGCCGAATACCGCGCCGATGCCCATGACCAGCGCCACGATCGTGCCCAAGACCACGATCAGCGTCGTCAGTTGCCGCGACTGCTTCTCGTAGTAGTCGATCTCCCGATCCACCTGCACTGTCACCCGGGGATCGGAGGTGAGCGCGTCCTTAAACCTGGTCAGCGCTTCTGGGGACGTGAGCCGCGCCGTGACCGACTGGAAGATATTCTGCGGGCGCTGGTACACCTGATTGAGGACATTGGCGTCGCACCACAACTCGGAGTCGAAGGCGCTTCCGCCCGCATCGAAGACGCCCACCACGGTCCAGGTTCCGCCGCCGAATCGGACGCTCTTGCCCAATTCAAACCCGAGGTAGCTGCGTGCCACATTCCGGCCCACCACCAGCTCATTCAGCCCGGGCTCAAAGAACCGGCCAGCCACGACCTGCACCGAATCCCGGACCGAAAGAATTTTCGGCGAGACTCCCCGCACCTGCACGTTGGCATCGGTCCCGGTGCTTTTCAGGGGGAATGCCGCCACCACCACGACTTCCGGGCTTACCAGAGGACCAGGCCTTCCCCGCTCGACGCCCGGTGCATCTTCGATGACGCGCACCTGGTCGAGCGTCACCACGCTCTCCATCTCGGCGGTTGCGCCGGCCCGTCGCACGATGGCGTTGTGAGCGGAGCCTGACGCCACCAGGGTCGCCTTGAACCCCCGCGCCAGTGAAAGCATGGCCACGAAAACCCCCACGGTGCCAGCGATGCCCAACACGGCCACCACGCTCGAGGGCCAGCGTGCCTTCAAGCTGCGCATGGTGTACGTCAGAGGGATGGCCATATCAGACTCTCCGCAGGGCGTCGACCACTCGGAGCCGCATGGCGGAAAGCGCAGGCAGGATCCCGGCCATCAGGCCCACCGCGACCGCCAGTGCGAACCCAAGGACGATCGCATTTGGAGGCAAGTAGAAGAATGGCAGCAGGCCGCGTGTTGGATCGCCCCGCAGTGTGAACAATTTCGCCAGGAGCAGCCCGATCCCTCCCCCGACGGCAGCCACGACCATCGTCTCCGCCATGACCAAGATCAGTACGAAACGATCCGAGAATCCAACCGCCTTCAGCACCGCCAGTTCTCGCACGCGCTCGCGCACGGCGATGGCCATCGTATTCCCGGTCACCAGCAAGAGCGTGAAGAACACCACGCTCCCGATGGTCAGGATCAGGAACTCGATGTTCCCCATCTGCTTCACCCAGGATGCCGCGAATGCCTTCTCCGTGTCGGTCTTCGTCTCCCACGGAGAGTTCACGAACTCCTCATCAATCGCCCTCACCACGCGCACGGCATCGTCTGGGTTGGCGATGCGGACCGTATACCAGCCGACGAAGCCCTTCCGGTATGTGGTCCGCTCGTCCAGGTAGTCCCAGCGGAACCAGAACTGCGTGGTGTCGTCCTGCGCCCGCTTCCCGCGGTAGATGCCGCGGATGTTGAACTCCCACGTGCCCGGGAAGATGGTACCTTTGATGGGTATTCGGTCTCCCAGCTTCCACTTGAACCGCTCTGCCAGGGCCTCGCCCACGATGCACCCCTCCCGATCGGCGAGGAACACCTGCCACTGGCCGTCGGGAATGACGAACTCTGCGAACATCTGCCGGTAGGTTTCGCGATCGATGGCAAACTGGGGGAAGAAGTTGCGCTCATCCTGATAGACGCCCCCGAACCAGTTGGCAAACGTCACATGCGTCACCCCTGGGATCCGCAACAGCCGGTCGCGGTACGACAGCGGGAGCGGTTGGATGATCGAGACTTTGTTCACCACCACCAGCCGGTCTACACCGGCCACCTCCAGGCCCTGGTGGAACGCCCCCCGGACCACCGCCAGGATGCCGAACAGGAAAAGGGCAGCCGCGAAGGAGCCCGCCGTCAGGCTCGTCCGGATTTTCTTGCGCCGCAGATTGGCCAGGACGAGATGGCGGTACTTCATTGGGTGGCTCCCGCCTTCACGGCGTCCACGAGCACGCCCTTCTCCAGGTGGAGGACGACCTGCGCGCGCTCGGCGGCCAGCGGGTCGTGGGTCACCATGAGCACGGTTTTGCCGTACTCCCGAACGAGCTGCCCGAGCAGGTCGAGGATCTCGTCCGCGCTCTTGCGGTCGAGGTCGCCGGTCGGCTCGTCGCAGAGCAGGAAGGTTGGGTCGGCCACGATGGCGCGCGCGATTCCCACACGCTGTTCCTGCCCGCCGGACAACTGTCGCGGGTAGTAATGCATGCGGTCGGCGAGGCCCACAACCGCCAAGGCCGTCTGCACGTGCCTGCGGCGCTCCGCCTTCGAAAGATGGGTCAGCAGCAGCGGTAGTTCGACGTTCTGGAAGGCGGTGAGCACGGGGATGAGGTTGTACATCTGAAACACGAACCCCACATGGCGGGCCCGCCACGCTGTCAGCTTGCGGGCCGACATCCGGGTGATCTCGTCGCCGGCCACGGTGATGCTGCCGGCCGAGGGCAGGTCCAGGCCCCCCAGCAGGTTCAACAACGTGGTCTTGCCGGACCCGCTGGGGCCCATGAAGGCAACGAAGTCCCCCGCCTCCACGTCCAAGTTCAGGCCCTGGAGCACGTGGATCTCCTCGCTCCCCCGCTGATACTTCTTGTCAAGCCCTCGCACCCGGATCAGACTGCCATCGTTGCCGCCGCCATCCACTCGGACCATTCACGCCTCCATCACCCCTTCACTTGCACGCGCTGCCCATCGCGTAGCCCTTCGAGTCCCCTGACGACCACCTGCTCTCCATCGGACAGACCCGCAATCACCTCTTGGTCGTTGCCGCGCGCCTGGCCCAAGCGCACGGCGCGTCGTTCCACTCGCCCGTCGCGGTACACGAACACCACCTGGCTGCCGCCTTCCTCCCGCACGGCTGTCCGCGCGACGAGAATCCGGGTGGCGCCTGTCGCACGGGTACTCGGTTCGTCGCCGAAAAATGTGACCTTCACGCCCATATCGGGGAGGATGCGCGGGTCCAGGCGATCAAAGGCCACCCTCACCTTCACGGTCGCCTTCTGCCGATCGGCCGTCGGAATCACCGTGCGAACTTTGGCAGGAATCTGCCAGTCGGGGTACGCGTCCAGCACGGCCGTCACCGGCTGCCCCGGCTTGACTCGGGCAATATAGGATTCGTTCACATCCACCTCGATCTCCAGCGAATTCATGTCGACGATGGTGGCAATGCCCGTACGCGTGAACCCACCGCCGGCGGAGATCGGCGACACCATCTCACCGCGCTGCGCATCCTTGGAAACCACGATGCCAGCAAAGGGCGCCCGGACAATCGTGTTGTCCAAGTCCTCCTGCGCGACTTGGATCTTGGCCTCAGCGGCGCGGACCTGCTCCTCGCCCAGCGTGATCCGCGCCCGCAGGCTATCGACCGTCGTCCGCGCCTGATCCAGTGCCTGCTCGCTGATCCCTGCGTCCTTCCACAATTCCTCCGCGCGCCGTCGGTCGCGTTCGGCATTGGCGAGGTTGACCCGCAGGTCGCCCAGCGTGGCCGCGGTCGCATCGCGGTCGGCCCTGGCGGAGATCAGGCGCGCCCGCGCGTCCGAATCGTCGAGCGTCGCGAGAATCTGCCCCGGCTCGACGCGCATCCCCTCTTCGGTGAATACCTCGTTGACTTGGCCGGTGATCTTGGCTGCGATCGTGGCACGCCGCCGGGGCGTCACATACCCGCTCGCATTCAGCAAGGCAGGCCGGCCCGCCTGGATCGCGTGCGCCGTGGTCACTTCTACCGCGGGTGGATTCCCCTTGAGTGCAAAGACTGCGGCGGAAACGAGAAGCAATCCCCCGAGCCCGGCGGCAAGCCAGCGCAGCCATTTGAAGCGTCCTGGGTCACGTCGCGCATGCTCGTCGATTCTGAGGGCCGAAAGATCGGGCCGCTTCGGCGGCTCTGTTCCCCGTGACTCCGGCATGTCTCCGTCCTACTTGGCAGACCCAGTCTGGTCCGCATTCCCCCGGGAAAATCGACGTAACACAAGATGGTCGGCCAGTTGGCCGACCGAAAATTCAGTATAATATTCGGTTGAGGCTCCGAGTTCCACAGATTTTCGCGTTCTCGACCCGCCCGGTCGAGAATCTCCCTCGCCGTCAAATCCAATCCGCGGCATCAGCACTCTGGAACATCACTCGCAGCCCCGACTCCACCACACCCGAAGCTGGTCAGGCCTTCCGGACGATTCCGTCAGCCGGAACCAGGCTCCTCTTGCACCGAGACGGGAAGCGCGACATGAGGTAGACTGTCGAAGAAGGAAGACGCAGGAGACCCCTCACGTGACCACACCACTTGCGCCAGAAGCCCTGCGCCGGATCTGCCCGCCGGAGAGCCTCCCATTCGAGAATACCGAGGTGCTGGAGTCCCTCGAAGAGATCGTGGCCCGGGACCGGGCCATCCAGGCCATCGGCGGGGTGAACGCCAAGATCGAGGGCTTCTTCGACGTGTGCAAGGCCCGCGGCCTCACCGGCGACCAGGGCGTCCTGATCCCCCGGAGCAACGTGCGCAACCTCATGCTGCGCGAGGACGTGGTCGAGGCGGTCGGGCAGGGGCAATTCCCTGTCTATCCCGTGCGGACCATTGACGAGGGCATCGCCCTCCTCACCGGCGTGCCGGCGGATGAAGCGGGTCCCGACGGCGCCTATCCGGAGGGCACGGTGAACTTCCTGGTCCAGCGGCGCCTGAAGGAACTGGCGGAACGGGCCAAAAGCTTCCGCGGCAACGGCGAGCCAGCCTCGGGACGCCCCGACGACGCCGGCCCCACACGGGCCTGACCCCGATCGTCTCAAGGGCCGACGAGTGGCTGGATATCCCCCTTCCCCTCACGCGCCCCCGGCCAGGTAGTACTGCCAGAGCATTCTGGCGGCGACGGAACGGAATGGTCGCCACTCCTCCGCGACCGCTGCAACTGCACTCGGTGTCGGACGCTCGCGAAGCCCTTTCAGCTTGCCCACCGCTGTCACCAGCGCCAGGTCGCCGGAAGGCCAGACGTCCGGCCGGCGGAGGGCCATCAGGAGATAGATATCCGCCGTCCAGGGACCGATGCCTTTGATCCGTGTCAGCGCAGTCTTGGCATTTGAATCACTCATCCGTGCCACCGCACCGAGGTTGAGCTGTCCCTCCGCGATTGCCCGGGCGACGTGCACGCAATAAGCGGCCTTCTGACGGGTTATCCCCAGTGACCGGAGGTACGGCTCGCCCACCTCCACAAACCCTCTCGCGGTGAACGGATCCACGCTCGCGGCAAGACGTCCGAAGACCGAACGAGCCGAGGCCAGCGATACCTGCTGCTCCAAGATGATCCGCACCAACGTCGCGAAGCCGGGCCTCCGAGCCCACATCGGGGGCGGCCCGTGACGCCGAAGGATCCCTGCCAGATCGGCGTCCCGGCTTGCCAGACACTGTGCCGCCTTCGCCAGGCGCGCTCTGGTCAAGGATCTCGACCGCATGCCCTTCCCTTCGAGACCGAGAGATGCGAGATCCTCATCGTCCCGCGCGGAGACCATTC
>JBIOJT010000027.1:0-22994 GCA_044451055.1 Methylomirabilales bacterium (SeqCode) | reverse complement strand
GTGCATGAAGATCACGAAAGCGATCGCGGTGTAAACGAACCAGATGATGCCGGCCGTGAGGAAGCCACCGATGAGGCCAACGTATGATGAGTGTATGTGGAGAAAAGTCATCAGCTGGAGGAGGCCAGAGAGAACAACCAACCCGGCGTGCGGATGTGAATTCAGATACTCTAGCAGGTGGAGTGAGGTGGCCTTCGTTAAGAACGGGACGAAGAGAAACAAGAGCAGGCCGAGCCATACCTTCCAGCTCTTAAACGGGACGAACCGACAGGCTCGCAGGGCCCGCTTCTCTTCTTCGCCGGAGAGCCCAGCCAGCTCGGGCAGAGATCGGAGGGTCTGTAAGGGGTTCATGCGATCCGATTCGTAAAGAGCCTACAGTCGTCGTCCAGGCCTCGATCGCGCTGGAGCCTAATGAACAGATCGCTACGTGTCAAGACCAAGAGGCTTCGGCAATGCTGTGACTTAGGCCGATACGACAGGTGGGTTCGACTCCTCGCGGGCTCCCCAACGAGGGCACTGGAAAGAGAGGGTTTCGATCGCATAAAGGCTACCTCCCTGTGGCCCCCGAGGACTCGACCCGTCCTTGTCGTGGTTCCTCCCTTCTTGTTGGTTAGGAAGGGCCCGGTGTTGCCGTTGAGTCACCGAGTGATGCCCGGGAAACCTTCCCGGCCATCGGGAACGCCTGCCCAAGTCTCATGTTTCGGACTTGCTTTGCCCCTTGACGTGATGTACCAAAAGGCCAATGTTATTGGTTGAGCACCGCACGAGGGCCCGAGAAGAAGGTCGCCCTCTTGGGGCCTACCGATAAGCCCGCTTCAACCCTAGAGAGCCTGGCTTCCCCACCGTCACCACGCGAGAACCGGTCGGTCACCGCAGCGGTCGTTGATATAGGTCGGACGCGCCGTTAACCACTCTGTCGCCGAATGAGGGGATTGATCCTCGACCCACCCAGGAAGGAGGGGGCTCATGCGCGGACAAAGGGAGTATCAGTACGGCCAAGTGATGCGGAGTCTTCTCGGCGTGCTGACCCTTGCGGTTTGGCTGCTGGGAGCTGTGGCGCCGGTCAATGCCGAGACCATGACGTGCCGGACTGCGGGGTGGGTCAAGGTCCAGGAAAGGGTCCCGGTGGGAGATGTTGAGGACCACGAGCTCGGCGTCACGTTCCGGGTCGGGATGGCGTTCTTTGACAATGGGGAGATCGCGAATTTCACGGCGGTAAGCTCGTGGAATTCCCCTCCAACAAGTACGGAGGCGCTGGGATACGCCGTGTGGAACTTCGTAGACGGATCCACGATCGTGACCAAGTTTCAGCAGTCAAACGTCTCATCGACGGACCCGAACTACGGAAGCGATGGCCAGGCCACAGGGGAAATCCTCTCAGGAACGGGCCGATTTGCTGGGATCACGGGCAGCGTGTCGTTTACTGCCAAGAACCTCAAGAGGATTAAGGGCGAACCGGGGGGAAGGTCGACTACGGAGCAAACCTTCACCTACACCTTGCCCGCCAAGTGATTCTCGCCTCTCGGGCGGATGGATAGAGAAGAGCCCAGGCTATCCGGCCTGGGCTCTTCTGTTTGTCTATGTAGTAGTGCCCCGGTTCGTACCAGGCATGGCTCCCCGGGAAGGACTCGAACCTACAGCCTAGCGATTCACAACCGCTAGGTAGGACATATCGGGCTCCGCTTCGAGGAGAGCTTTCGGCATTGGGGTGTCAACTCGAATGATCGTCTCAGGAACTCGCAACACTTTGAGCCGTGGCATGGGCACTTGGCGGTCGCCTGCGAGGCCAACTCGCACTACTTTGAATATTCCGTTGCGAGTCGTGGTAAGCCTTCGCGAGAGCGTTCGCCGCTCGGAGCTTGTCCTCTTTGAGGATCTTCACCGGATCCCCTTCCAGGTGAAGTGCAGGCCGCGGCCTTACGGGAGCCTTCGTCCTGATGTCAGCCGGGCCCTGAGTGTCCGTCGGATTTCCCTCATCCGTCGTGCGCGATCGGGGATTACGGCTAGCCTCTCCAGGCTGGTCAGCTCTGGGTCCGTGGCGTCCTCCCGCAGGCAGCGGACATGATTGGCGAGGCGGGAGTCCAGGAGGGCGACCCTTCTTGGAGTGCCGGTCCCCAGGCCACCCAAGATCATCTGCACGGGAACCCACTGCGAAGCCTACCGGCAGGTCACCGGCCTCGCGAAGTCTCTGGTGCCCTTGATTTTCCTCAAGGCGCCTTCGTATGTGGTGGGTCCGGGTGACCCGGTGCCGATCCCCGAGGGCTATGGCGAGGTCTCTCACGAGGACGAATTCTCCTGCGTGATCGGGAGGCGATGCACGGGGGGTCCCGAAGGAGCGAGCCTCGGAGGGGATCTTCGGCTATACCATCTTCGACGACAGCACGAGGCGATGGATGGACGCCGAGAGAGCCCGTGCTGCCCGCGTGGTGGTTCCGGAAACTCCCTTGAATGCCGCCCGTTAGCGTCATAGAGTTGAATGCCTGCGATCCCAGGCGGGTCCGCCACTCTGGGGGCCAGCACCTCCGGCGTCTCCACAGCCGCGGCAGCCCGCGCTCCAGCAGGCCCCCGGAACCGAAGGCGGGGGGCGGCCGGTAAGCCGGACCCCTCCGGACGAAGGGGAATCGGATGGAGTTGGCTGCGGGCATCCGCATCGCCCTGCGCGCGCTGGCGCGCCACAAGCTGCGCAGCGGGCTGGCCATGCTGGGCATCAGCATCGGCGTGGGGGCCTTCATCTGTAGCGTCGCGGTCGGGGAAGGTGCGACGAGGCAAATCGAGGAGCAGATCCACAGCCTGGGCGACAACATGATCTGGATCGAAGCCGGGGGCCGCAATGTGAATGGGGTGCGGACGGGCACGTACGGCACCAAGAGCCTCATGCTGGGCGACGCGCTCGCGATTCAGGGCGAGATCCCCCTCGTGATGAATGTGTCGCCCCATGTCAACACCCGCGTGCCCGTCGTGCACGGCGACCAGAACTGGTTCACTATGGTGCGCGGGGTGGCCCCGGAGTACCTGGCGGTCCGGCACTGGGCGGTGGCCAGCGGAGCCGTCTTCTCCCAGAACGACGTGGATTTCGCCACGAAGGTCTGTGTGCTCGGCCAGACGGTCGTGACGACGCTCTTCGGCGAGGACGATCCGGTCGGCCAGACCATCCGGATCCAACGCCTCCCGTGCCGGGTCATCGGCGTCCTGGCGGTCAAAGGGCAATCGCCGAATGGCCAGGACCAGGATGACGTTCTCCTCATGCCCTTCACCACGGTGCAGAAGAAAATCAAGGGGATCTCGTGGCTGGACGACATCATGTGCTCGGCGGTCTCGCCGGCCGCCATCGGCCCGGCCGAGGAGGAGATCGCCGCCTTGCTGCGCCAGCGGCACCCCTGGACGGAGATCGAAGGGGACGATTTCAACCTCCGGCACCCCGCCGATCTCGCGCAGGCCGGCGCCGAGTCTCAGCGCACGATGACCCTGCTCCTCGCGAGCGTCGCCTCGGTCGCCCTCGTCGTGGCCGGCATCGGGATCATGAACATCATGCTCGTGTCCGTGACGGAGCGCACGCGGGAGATCGGCATCCGGCTGGCGGTGGGCGCGCGCGCGCGGGACATCCTCTCTCAGTTCCTGAGCGAGGCCGTCACATTGGCGCTGATCGGCGGCGGACTCGGGATCGGGCTCGGGTGGATCGGCGCGTATGGCATTGCTTACTTCGCCGCGTGGCGCACTCTGGTCCGGGCGGAGAGCATCCTGCTGGCCGTCGGCTTCGCCGGCGCGGTGGGAATCTTCTTCGGCTTCTACCCGGCCTGGAAGGCCTCCCGCCTCGACCCCATCGAGGCCCTCAGCCGATAGAGGGCATCCTGAGCTCCCCCAGCCAACGCAAAGCCGTAAATGCACGTCGTTGGGCCTCCCTGCGATTCTCAGGCGCGAGGAGTAGGTGCTGGTTCGAGTCCTGGTAGCCTCCCCGAGCAGGGCTGGAACCGACAGCCATCAAGATGCACACCAGGCAGGATTGGTCGTCAAGGGTGATGTATTCGGTGTCACGGCAACTGGCTGATTGACGATCACAACAGATGGAAACTGGGGGGACTCTTTCACGACAGGATTGGAGTGCCAGGGAGCGGAGAATCAAGAAGCCCGATGGGAATCTGAGGCTGGGAGGACCGTTTTGCACAATTGGGATGCCGGGGGAGCGGCACCCACCTTGGGCGCACTTTCCGAGTTGGGAAGCCCTCTGGGGCTGGAGAGAAGAACTCTCTCCATCCAGATGACGCACAGACACGCGCTTTCTCGCGCTCTGGCGAGGGAGGGAATGCACGTTAGGAGACTGTTCAGGATGCGGCCAGGAAAACTACGCGGCGCCCGCCCTCAGGGGGCCAGGACGAAGGTCCGCTGGACGGTGGGGGTCCGGGCCTGGTCCAGGTAGACCTCCACGCGCCAGATCCCGTAGAGGGAGTACTGGGTGATCCAGGTGCCCCCCACGGGGAGCCGGGTCACCACCTGCTCCCTCCCGGGCTGCGCACCGGGGGCCCGGGGCGTCATCCCTTGCTCGGGATGGGCCTCCGCGGCCGGCTTCCCCGCTCCACCAGCCTCGATGGCGGTGGTGACCTGCTGGTACAGGGCCCCATCGGGCAAGTAGAGCTGGAGGCGCTGGGTGTGGGGCCCCGGGGCCAGGGCCTGGTACTCCACGCTGAGCAGGAGGTCCCGGAGCGCTTCGGCGGAGAAGTGATCCCCACTCCAGAGGGCCTGGCCGGTGGACCGGAGCCCCTCGAAGGTGAGCCGCACGGACCCCGCCGGCCCCGCGAGGGGCGGGACGTAGCCCCGCGGCGGGGTGGCCCCGGTGCCCGCGGCCGCCGACGTGGCGAGCGCGGCGATCATCAGCCCAACCGCGAGCAGGAGAATGCGCTTCCACATGGCAGGCTCCTTACATGCTCTCCCTCACCCCGGCCCTCTCCCCGAAGGAGAGGGGAGGCTGAGGGTTACGGCAACGGGGAGAGCTTGTACAGCGTCCCCTCCGTGGTCCCGACAAAGATCTCGTTCCCGGTCTCGGTGCTCACGTCCCCCACCTGCTTGGTCCCGTCGCCGATGGTGGTGGTCGGATTCACACTCGCGGCCTGCCCGTTCGAGAGGTTGAGCTTGTGGACCGTGCCGTCCGAGGAGCCGACGTACAGGGAAGAGGCCAGGGGGAGCGGCGTCGAGGGGCCGGTCACCGCCGTCTTCACCGCCGACCAGCCCGTGCACGACGCAGTTGTCACGCTCGGCGGGGCCTGCCCGCTCCCTGGGTCCTGCAAGCACCAGACGTACCCGCTGGTGGGCGTGCTGAAGTAGAGGCGGCCGACCGTGTTCGGGTCCTCCCAGATGAAGCCCTTGACGGCGCTCCCCAGGGCTGCGTAATACGGTGAATTCCACTTGTAGCTGAGGGTGCTCATGTTGAAGGCGTACAGGTTCCCGCCATTGGTCGCCACGTACAGCGTATTTCCTTCCATGCTCATCGTCGGGGAGGCATCGATGTCGTTCAGGTTCCAGGAGGCCACCTTGGCCCCGGTGAGACTGTTGATGACCCAGAGGCTCGGCTGAGCGATCCCGCCGTTGGCACGGCTGACCACGTACACATAGTTCCGGGCGTAATCCACCCAGGGCATCCCCACGATGATGTCCATGGAGTTGCCGGTGCTCACCGTGCCGTTGAAGGACCAGGCCGTCCCCCCGGTGCTCCGATTGAGCGCGTAGAGCTTGTTGGTGGTGGTGCTGGCGTTCCGGGTGGGCACGAACAGCAGGTCATAGCTGTACTGAGTCTGGAAGGCGCTGTTCGACCACTGCTGGAGCTGGGCCGCCACCGGGGCCTGGAACAGGTCGCCCGGCGTGACCTGCCAGAGGCTGCTCCCGGCGCCGCCATCCACCGAATAGACCCGGCCGCTCTGGTCGGCGCCGAGCACCACGGAACTGCTACTATTATTGGCGAGCTGGGGGCCCACCGAGTAGAAAGTGCTCGGGGAGGACTGGTTGGCGTACTCGGTCGTAATCCAGGCGGCCGAGCGGGCCGTGTTGGAGATGCGGACCTCGTCAATGAGGCCGGCAACAAAGAACTGAGTAGGCGGGTTACTCCAGGGGGTCGTCCCTATCCTCAGCACGTTGGTCGTGGTCCCGATGTTGTTGGCGGTGGCCGCCATGGTGTACTGCACCCCATTGACGTACCCGTTCATGGTCCCGTTGGTGGTCCAGGTGACCACCAGGTGCGTCCATGTGTTTGCCGTAATGGTGCCCCAGGTGTTGGAGGTGTCTACCCCGGCGCTATCCCAGATCTCCGGGGTCAGGCCACCGCCTCGCACTGCGAGGAGATAGCCAGACCCAATCGGTGTCATCCCCACGACCTTTTGATCATTGCCGGGGTTCGTCACGTTGACCCAGGCCTCCATGGTGAGCTGGGTCGTCACATTCAAGCTGGCGTTATTGGGGACCTGGATGTACTGACTGGTGCCGTTAAAAGTCTGCCCAAACCCGATTTCCCCGGTGGCCTGCGTGGGGGTGGTGGCTAACGTTCCGGCCCCACCCTGGCCATTGTTCACCCCCGTGCTGTCCTTGAACTCTCCGGCCGTGCCGTTCCCGCTCTCCTTGAGATGCCAGACCGCCTTGTAGTACCCATCATTCCAGGTGCCGGTGGCGTTCTGCTGGTTGGAAGCAGCAGCATTCCCGTAGTACATGTAGATCACGGTGGTGCTGGTGCTCGACAGGCTGGGCACCTGGACCCAGGCGATGAGCTGGCCGGCGTTGTAGTACTCGACCTCATGGTTGAGTTTGGTCACGCCATCGGCGGCGGTGAAGAAGATGTCGTTCCCGCTGGCCTGGGCGTAGGTCTGGAGATTGGTGTCCGTAAAGCTGAGCAGGACCGGGAAATTCGTCAGGGTCGCGGTGACCTGGTTGATGGTGATGGCCTTCCGGTACGGCCACGCGGCGTAGGTGGTGATCGGCAGCCAGGTCAGCCAGGCCTGGATGGGCTGGGTGGTGGCGACCGGGGGCCAGAGCTGGGTGCCATTCGCAGTGCTGAGGCCGACGATCTGGTCTGCGTTGGAGCCGGTGTAGAGCGTGCCCGTCCCCGCGATCCCGGCCACGAGCATCGACCCGCCAGCCAGGTTGTAGTCCCAGGCGGGGCTGGGCCCGGCCACCGGCCGGGCCACCACCTGCGAGCCGGTGCCGCCAGGCGAGTAGCAGGCGCTGGAATTCGCGAAGACCTTGTAGTAGTAGACGGTCCCGTTGGTGAGGCCCGTCCGGGTGTAGCTTGTCCCCGAGCCGGCGAACTTCACGGTCGACGCACCAATCGTTTGACCCGCGCTGTAGGTCGTCCCGTTGGTCGGTACGTCGGTGATGGCGCTCCCCGACTTCTCGAGGATGACGACGGGGTTCGCGCTCGACCAGTACACGATGGCCTGCGTCGGCTGGGCGTTGGCCGCGACGTACGCCGCATCAGATGGAGCCGCACAACCCGCCTTGTACGTCACGATCATGCCCTGATAGGAGCTGTTGGCACTGTCGGTAATGGTGGATGATTGTGCCCCGGTGCTGGACAGAATCTTATACTGGGCCGCCAGGTCTTTCTGATAGGCGTCAGTTGTCCCTGGCTGGATCGTCGATGTGGTAAACGATGAGTAAGTCCCGTCAAGGGTGATAGTATTCCCAGCGACATGGTTCAGGCTGAATCCCGTCACCGCGAGTTCCGAGGCTTGGGTTGTCGTGGCTGTCGTCCCGCTTACATAGGGGGTCCCGCCAGCCGTCGCACTATTGGACACATCGACATACCCCGCCGATGTTTGAAGACCAGAGAACTCCTCCAGAATCGCCGCGCGGGAGCTGTTGGGTGCCGTCCCGAACGTAACGGTGACGGTATTGCCGGTTACGAGCGTTCCGACATTCTGGCGCGTGGAGGCGATAAACACAAAGTCGTTACTATTGTTCAGCGGTACATTTCCATTTCCATCGATCGTCCAGGTGTTGCCTTTCGAGTCTGCCACCGAGACACCCGCGGTGCTCGTGTCGCGAGCGGTGAAGACCAAGATGACTGTATTCCCTGCCGTGGCGCTTGAAGCGACCGAGATGGCCTGGGTCAGGCCACTTCCATTATTGATCGAGAGCGTCCCGCGTTCACCGACGTAGGTGATGGCCGCCGCCGACGATGCGAGCGCCAGGCCCACGACGATGATGACCGCGGCCAGTCCCCACGCCCGGCGGGCGGGCGTCGGCCTCGTTGTCCGGTCCAGAGAGGGCGTTCTTTGCAACAAGCTTAACATCGAATATCCCCATTTCGGTGCGGAGACAGACGAGACAGTAGCAGCACCCGACAACCGGTTTTTGATCATATCCCCGGGATATGCGAGTGGGGGGCCAAGATTCCTGAAAAGAGAAAAACCTTGAAAGTAAAGTGTGCTGAAGCGGATGGGTCGTGGAAAATCATGGGGTTGGATCGGTCGGCAGGTTCGTCAGCTCCAGGGCGGAGACCTTCGCAAAGTTCCTAGCCTGAATGTGCGTGGTCGGTTTCCCACCAAGAATGGACAGACAAATATATCCTTGGATATATTCAGCCTGGAGCGGTCCCGGGCACGGGGATTGACGCCAAGCCATACGGTCACGCTCGCTGCTCGATCCGACCGCACGAGCGCCCACCGTCCGCCAAACCAGGGGAAGGAAAGGAACTCCGATGGATGGTAGGGGGAAAACTAGTCTTACCCGATGAGCACGGTGGTAAACAACCCCGCGAATACGGGTAGAGCTGTTGATGCCCTTTACCGGGCAGTGGGCTGCATAAGAACATTCTCCCTCTGGTGAGCACTTCAACTTCTGAAGGCCTCTCTTCCGGTGGAACGGACCCATAACGGAGACATGGGTCAGGTCCACGTTTGGGAAACGATGGGGGAGTAAGCGGCGGCAGGACGGGTCACGGGTTCAGGGTGCCGGGGGCCCATCCCCTCCATTCTGCGCACGACCAAGACTGGGGGTAGCTGCTCAATTGGGAGGAAGTGTTTCTGATTCGTTGATTCAAATCTAGGGGC
Organism: Methylomirabilales bacterium (SeqCode); assembly: GCA_044451055.1. GTDB lineage: Bacteria > Methylomirabilota > Methylomirabilia > Methylomirabilales > 2-02-FULL-66-22 > 2-02-FULL-66-22. Next base: position 13,965 of record JBIOJT010000027.1, on the reverse strand, counting down.
GGATTCGAACCCCCGTCATCGGTTTGAAGGTGCGAGCCGGGAGTTTCGCACTGAGTTACGCGGAGTAAGATGAAGTGCTGCGGATGGGCCACCATGGCTGGTTTTCGGACTCTCGGTGTGATCGGGAGTGATACGGAGTGGCACCGACAATAGCCACCATTTTGGACACCATGGACACCAAAATGGACACCAGCACGGACCCCCGGCTAAGATCGCGAGGGGATCTTCTCTCAAAGGCCGATACGTCTAGCGGCGAGGCGTCCAGGGCATCCTGAGAGCGGCGCAAAAACCCCGTGCCGACTTCTGCCCCCCGAGGCCATATTCCCAACCACCGTCTCCCTCCTGACCGCAAGCGCGGAATCACCTGATTACGATTCGTTGGAAAGGGCGTTCCGATCTCAGGCTGGCTTGAACTAACATTGCGGGTGGACCAATCAATGGGGGCAGGCCAGATACGAGCTGTCACTACATTCCCGTTTTCGCGTTTCGCGCCGACTTCCCCAATGATTTCAAGGCGCGCAGTCCGGCGCCACGCTGATTTCGGCTTCGAACTGGGGAGAATGAGCTAGCGCGCCCCCGCTTCACGGAGTAAAATCCTTAGGATCGTCGGCACGGGCCCACAGGGAGATCTATGCGTCTCCGGGATCGCACTATTCCAGAAGAAATGACGGCGGCCTTCTCGTGCGGCCTCATCGTCTTCACCTTCGTCCTCCTCACGAACAGCATCCTCTGCCCGGTCGAGCTGATTGTCGGTGGGACGTGGGGGCCCCCACGGTCCTTCACCTCTTCCTCGACAACCTCCATTACTCGCGGTCGTCACCATCCCCATGATGGTCGTGCCGGCCGCCCTGACCACCGACACCCGCCTGAACACGGGTGGTGAGATGCTGGCCCTGCAGGGCGCTGGACTGAGCATGACACGGCCCCCCCGACCCGCCTTCTTCTTTCGCCTCGGGACCACTCCGCTCGCCATGGTCATCAGCGTCTGGATCCTGCCGTTCGGCAACCGGGCCTCCAAGGCGCTGGTCTTCGAGATGACCCGCCGGCAGGTGGCCGTTAGCTTGCCGGGAGGGACCTTCAACAACGCCTTCGAGGGAGTAATCCTTCATGTGGGGCACACGGACCCCACGACCTCCGAGGTGGGAGGGCATCCTGGTGAAATCCGGGAATCCGAACGAGCGGTGCGTCATCGTTGCCCAGGGGGGCCGGTTGACGTCGGACCTGAAGCAGTTATGCAAGGGCCTGGCCTCGCAGGATGGCTCAATCCACCCATTGGGAGCGAACATGTCCCGCCGGTATCGGCTCCTGACGATCCAGAATTCTGCCATGACCCTGGGCGCGTGCCGGGCCCTCTCGGACCCCACTCAGCGCCCCTGTGCGAGCAGGAGCTGCCCGTGGGTGATCTTCGGAGGTGGTCCGCAGGGCTACGCGCCGAGAGCGAAACTACCATCCCCCGATCGTGGAGTTCCATAAGAAGCTCGCCATCCCCCTCTCCTGCGCCCTCTTTACCGTGGCGGGGGTGCCGCTGGCCATCCGGATCAAGCGGGGTGGCCGCGGCATCAGCCTTGCCATTTCCATGGCCTTCGCCTTGAGCTACAACGTGCTCATCGCCGCGGGCGGGCTTTTCTTGCTGTTCCGGGCTGAACTCTACCCTGCCACACCACTCCAAGGCTGGCGCACCGCCCGGACCTCGGGGCTGGGCGCGAGCTCCGGAGGCTGACGGGATGCGCCTCCTGGATCGCTACATCGCCCGCGAGTGTTTGAAGATTCTCGCCCTCTGTCTGGTCGTCTTCATCGGGATCTACCTCGTCGTGGACCTCTTCGACAAGCTTTCGGGCTTCCTCGAGGCGCGGGCGGACGCCGGGATGATCCTCCGCTACTATGGCTTCCGCCTCCCCAAGATTCTCACCGAGGTCCTGCCCGTGGCGGTCCTCCTGGCCTGCCTGCTGAGCCTCGGCGGTATGGCGAAGGACAACGAGGTCCTGGCCATGAAGATGGGCCATGTCAGCTCCCTCCGGATCGCCCTGCCGTGCATTGGGGTGGGTCTGGCGGCGAGCCTGGCCGCCTGGACGATCGTCGAGTACATCGCGCCGCGCGCCAACGAGCGGGCGCTCAACATCGAGCGGACCGAGATCAAGAAGCTGCCTGCGCACCGGGTCACGCACGACAGCGACATCTGGTACCGGGCCGAGGGTGACCGCTTCGTCCACATCTCTTTGTTCGAGCCCCAATCCGGTCTGATCCGGGGAATGAGCATCTTTCAGTTGTCGCCAGACTTCGACCTGATCCGACGGGTGGACGCGCAAGTGGCGAGTCGGAGCGAGGGGGGATGGACAGTCCGGGACGGCTACCAAGTCGAGCTGGACAAGAACTCGATCCGGATCACGCCGTTCAAGGAGATGGGCGTGCCGCTCGCAGAGCGGCCCGAGGACTTCGCGCGTGTGGCGCCCTCCCCGGAAGAGATGAGCTACGGCGAGCTCCGCCAGTACATCGACAAGCTGGCCAAGAGCGGCCTGAGCACCACCCGCTACCTGGTGGATCTCCACGCCAAGGTGGCCACCGCCCTTATCAGCCTCATCATGGCCCTCCTCGGCGTGAGCTTCGGTCTTCGCACCGGGCGCGCTGGCGTCATGATCTGGGTGGGTACTTGCATTCCGATGGGGTTTGTGTACTACGTGCTCCTCTTCCTGGGGATCTCCTTCGGCCGGGGTGGTGCCATTCCTCCCCTCCTCGCCCCGTGGCTGCCGAACCTGACCTTCGGCGCTGCTAGCCTCATCTCCCTCTGGCGCCTGAGGGGGTAAGGACCGGGGAAGGGCCAGGGAGGCCGGAGAGCAGCGGAGAGGTCATTCCCCTCACCCTTCCTCGCTTCTGCTCTTCCGTGTCCGACCCCCACAACTTCCTCGACTATCTTGGCAAAGAATGAAAAAGAGCCGGGCGGCGGGATTCGACCGGATCAGCTGCGGGCAGGAGCGGGACTTGCCGGGCAGTCTCGCGGCAATGCGCGGGCATCGGTTCGTGTGAGGAGGTAGATGCGAAATCGCTTCATGGGTCGGCCGCCGTGCTGCGACCAGAAGTCGTCCACCAGGGCACACTCGCTGAACTCGGCGAGCACCTCCCCCGGCACGGCCCGCATGGAGTCCGTGACATACAGGGCGCGCGTTCCCGGGCTGACCCGGTAGCCTGGCCAGAGGCTGAACTGGCTCCTTCCGTACATGTCGGGCGGCAGGTAGGTTCGGGGACGGTCCGGCAGGTAGAACTGCATCATGCTCGCCTGGGAATAGTGGTTCCCGATCAGCGGACCGGCACCGTACTGCTCGCGCGCCCGCTGCACGTGCGCTCCAAAATCCGCCCAGCCCTCGGCGCGGACCAGCGGATCCAGGTTCGGCGGGAGGTGCAGGACCGCTGTGTCGTGGAGGAAGGCGGTCATCGAGAAGGCGAGGACCAGGGCGGCCCCAACCGCCCAGCGCCACCGAGGTCGCCGCGCGACGAGCTCTCTCCAGAACACCACCAGCAGGACGACCCCGCTGATTAAGGCGGGCGCGATCCAGTTGCTCTTCCCCGCCTTGTTCAGGCTGAAGAAGATGAACAGCGCCTGCACGGGCACGAAGTGGGTCAACAGGACCCGCACCCGCATCTCACGGCCGTGATGCCACCACAGCCCCGCCATGGCCAGGACCATGCCGATCATGAGCAACGGCGAGACCACACCCGCCTGCTCACCCAGGAAGCGAAACAGTTCCGCGGGGTGGACGCCGAAGGAATTCGTGACGCCGCTCCGTGAGCGAAGCGCCTCGATCTGAACCCAGCCCACTTCCAGATTCCAGTAGAGGATGGGCAGGCTGCTGACAGCGAACCCGGCGGCCAGCGCGAGGCTCTGCCGGCTGAGGAGGAAATGCCGGTGCGGCCGCGACCAGCAGAGGAACCAGGCGATGCACACCAGCTGCACGCCGTTGGTGAACTTCGAGAGAAAGCCCCCGCCGATGAGCAGCCCCAGCGCAATCCAGTGGCGGGTCTTCCCGCTCTCGAGCGCGGTCCAGAATCCGTTGGCAGCCCACGCCCAGAAGAACACGCTCAGCGAATCAATCGTCATCAGGATGGAGCCCACGGCGAAGAGCGGGATCACCGCGGCCGTCAGCAGGCACCAGAGAGCCGTCCGGTCATCGTAGAGCCGGCGCGCCAGCCTGAAGAGCTGCCACCCGGTAGCGGCGCTGAGCAGGACACCCAGAAAGCGAATCCCGAAGACCGTGTCTCCAGCCAGGCGGGTTCCGAGGGCAATCGTCCAGGCGATGCCCGGACCTTTGTCGCGGTAGGAGGCCGCCAGATGCTTGGACCACAGCCAGTAATACGCCTCGTCGGGCACCAGGTCCAGCCGCGTCGCGTACCAGAGCCGGAAGAGCGTCAGCACTGCCAACCCCACCAGGGCAATGGAGACCGGGCGAATGCCGCGCCCGGGGACGGATCCGGCATCCCCCTTCGACAGAGACGCCGTCATGGCGCGCCGCTCTCCCCTGGACCTCCCGCGCCCCCGGTCCTCTCGTCTGCCCCCACGGCCACCCGGGTAGCGTCGTCCTCGGGCCGTCCCCGCCGAACTTCCTCCAGGATGTAGAGCGGCCGCTGCTTGACCTGTTCGTAGATGCGTCCGAGGTACTCCCCCATCACGCCCAGGAGCAGCAGCTGGATCGTGCCGAAGATCGTGATCGCGGCCATGAGCGAGGTCCACCCCGGGACGAGGTCGCTGCCGAGGAGGAGGTGCCGGAGCGAGACATAGACCACGTAGCCGACGAAGACGCCAAAGAGGGGTAGCGAGAGGATGTAGGCCATCCGCAGTGGCACCACGGACATTGACGCGATCCCGTCACACGCCAAGCGCAGCATCGTGTGCCACGGGTAATGCGTCCGCCCCGCCACCCGATCGCCGCGGTCGTAGGTGATGTGCGTCTGCGGAAAGCCAATCCACGGGACCAAGCCCCGCAGGAGCCGGTGCGATTCTCGCAGCTTGGCCAGTTCGGTCAAGGCCCGGCGGCTGAGCAGCCGGAAGTCCCCCGTGTTCCGCGGGATCGCCACGGGGCTGATTTTTTCGATCACCCAATAGAACAACCTTGCCGTGACCCGCTTCCCCCAGGGCTCCTTGCCCCGAGCCGCGCGGGTGGCATGCACGACATCGTACCCCTGCCGGTGCGCTGCCAGCAGCTGGGGGATCACGTCCGGTGGGTCCTGCAAATCGGCATCCATCGACACGACGGCTTCCCCCCGCGCCGCCTCCAGTCCAGCGGCGAGGGCCACTTGATGCCCAAACCGCCGCGACAGTTTCACCCCCACCACCCCCGGGTCCCGATCGCACTGGCCCGCAATCCTCGCCCAGCTTCGGTCCGTGCTCCCGTCGTCGACGAGGACGATTTCCACCGGACCCGCATCGCGCAGGGCTCCCGCGCGGACGCGCTCCAACTCCCGGAACAGCGCCGGCAATGCCTCCTCCTCGTTATAGACCGGGATGACGACGGACAAGGCGACAGCGGGCCGGGTGATGGGGCTCCCCGGCTTCAGGTCCATTCTTGTCCCCCCCCGTCAAATGGGCAGTGCACCAGGATCCGAACCTACTCTTTATTTCTTGGACTCAGGTTCGCAGCTCGAGGCCGCAGCGCAGGCGCCTCTTGGCCTCCGTCCCGTGGAGCCGGGCTGCCTCTCCCGCACGGGGAGGGATCGCTGAACTCAGCGGCATCGAACACCCCGCTGGGACCTCGTGGTGGGGATCTCAGGGCTGTTTGATTGCGCTCGGCACGGCACCCCCCAGTACCTCCTCCTCAAGCGGGCCGGACGCGACTTTGTGGTCGCATCCGCAGCCATCGGCGAAGCGGTAAGAGCTCAGGCGACATGGAGGCAAACAAATAGGCCGCAGGAGGGAAGAGGCGAACGCGTTCGGTGCGCTTCGCCAAGCGTGCGCAACTGTATCTTGTATCTTATGGGGTAGCGGCTATGCGGGATCGGCCGGGGAACTACTGTCGGTCTTCTCGTGGAGGAGGATCATCCGAGGGCGCAGAGAATTACGCCGAACACAAACGGGACCCCTCCGGGGAGCGTTGTCGAGTGGTTCGGTTTGGAGGAACGCCAATAGGGAAACGGGACCAGACGAATCTGCGGGAGGATGACCCAGGCCGAAGAAGGGCCTGATCTGATCCTCGACCGTCGTCTTTCCCACGAAGGTCACATCATCGTCAGGGAACCCGAACACCTGCAGGTCGTTCACGTTCAAGGCGTCGAACGTGAGGTCAGAGGCGAGGAAGCTGGCAAATCCGCACAAGGCGACAAAAAGCGGCGCCGTCCATACCTTCCGTCCCCCTCTCTGGCCTATCGCGAGTCGCACCCAGTCGCTCCCTTGGGTCCTTTGATCAGTCCTGCTTCGAGGTACAGGCCTACATACCCCCTGCCCTGCACTCTACTGAAGCCTTCGCTAGTGATCGAAGGATTATCAAGGCTATAAATACTACGCACTGTGGACCACTAGGCCGAACGGAGTCTATGCTTGCCGGGGTGGCCTGTCAAGGGCGATCCCTGTGTGTGGGTCCTCATCTCAGCTGTCCTACGGTTCCACGGCTCAATTGTCCCGAGCAAGGTCCCACGCTGGGCGGTTTGCGCGGCACCCGGCGAAGGCCGGCTACCAAGTGGGTGAGAATCTTCGCGATGACCTCGGGTTGCTCATTGAAGCCGCTACCGAATGCGGTGACCCAGGGGACATATAATTCAGGAACCCGCTGGGCATCTGCCGCTGGAAGGGCGGTTCGCTCCATTTGAGTGCCTGGGGAGGGAATCGAACCCTCATGGGTCCCTCGGGCGGGCAATGCGAGCCACGACTATACAGATCGGCCCGAGGTCACGGAGGCTCTCGTCTGGGCAGAGCAGTGGCCAGGAACTCGGTAGTCGAGGGAAAGTGGGTCAAGGGCTCGCAACACTTCCCGGCAGAACTCCGGGACTTCCGGGTCGTCGTCGAGGCCAACTCGCACCAGATGCACGATTCTGTTGCGAGTCCCGGTAGGCTTTCGCCAAGGCGTCCGCCGCCCGAGCCTTGTCCTCCTTGGTGACCTTCGCGTAGATCGTGGTGGTCTTGATGCTGGCGTGGCCGAGTTGTTCCTGGACGACTTCCAGGTCGGCGCCGCTAGCCCGATACAGGTGAGTCGCATAGCTGTGCCGACATGAATGGGTGGCGTACCGTGGATCCAGGCCCACGGCCGCCATGAGGCCCTTGACCACCCGCCAGACCCCGTTGCGGGTGAGGGGGCCTCGCTGGCCTGTGAAGACCGGGGCACCACCCGAGACATCCTCCCCATGCGCTCGCTTCCACATCAGGAAGGCCTTCAGGTGCGTCTTGAGTTCCTGGGGGATGAATACCTCGCGCTGCTTGTTCCCCTTGCCTTGGCGGACCACCAGCGAAGCCTGGCCGTAGCCCAGGAGGCAGTCCCCGACTCGGAGGGAGGCCACCTCGGAGGCGCGGAGGCCGGAGGACAGGAGCGTATCGAGGAGCGCCCAGGATCGGACCGCTCCAACCATGCCCTTCTCTCGGGCCTGAAGCGCCCGCGCCTCCGCATGCCGACGAAGACGGGTCAGTTCCTCGGTGGTGAGGTAGCGCACCTCGCGTTGAGTGATGGCCATGGCTGCAACTCCTTGCGTCAGGACCTGCCAGCTACAGGGACGGGCCGATCAGGAGATCGGTCAGGGAAACTCGTAGAGCCTTCGCCAGTTTATTCAGGGTGGCCAGACTGGGGGTCCGACCGGCTTTCTCGATCTTCCAGATGGTGGTCCAGTGGAGGCCAGCTCTCTTCGCCAGTCTCCGAATCGAGAGCCCGCGTTCTTGTCGCAAACGCCGGATGTGCTTCATGCCTCGGACTGTATGAAAAGGGGCTTACTTTCGCAAGTCCGGTGGCGGCGATTGGGGTGGGAATTTCTGACCAAATTTCTGGCCGGAGATGGGCAGAAAATGGGGGGTTGGTGCGGAAGCGTGCGGAGCCGCAATCGGTGGGGTAAGTGGCTGTCAGGCTTGACAAATACCTGCTTTTACTGCGGCATCGGTTGGTCGCTTTTTGTGGCCATCATGGACATACCACATTCTGGCTATCTCTGGCTTGAACGTGAGTATTCTGGCTGGGACCCTCTTCGGCCTCTTCCGCCTGCTCCGGGCGTCGCCCCGGCTCGCCGCGTTCGCCTCGGCCCTCCTGGTGATCCTGTATGCCGCCCTGGCCGGAGGGAGCGCCTCGGTCATCCGAGCCGCGGTGATGGCGGACGCGTATCTCCTCGCGGTGATCCTGGATCGGCGCGGCGACCTGTTGAACACTCTGGCCCTCTCCGCCTTGGCCCTCCTCTGGTGGAATCCGCGTTTCCTCTTCGACGTCGGATTCCAGCTCACCTATCTCGCGACCCTGGGCATCGTCCTGGTTCTTCCGCGCTGCGAGTCGGTGCTGGGACGAGTTCCCCGGCCGCTCCGCTGGGTGCTGGAATCGGTGGCGATCACGCTGGCAGCCACGGCCATGACCCTGCCGGTCCTGGCGAGCACGTTCAATCGGGTGGCGCCGGTGGGCATTCTGGCCAATATGCCCATCGTCCCCCTGAGCGGCCTGATCACTGGTCTGGGGACGGCTGCCAGTGCCACTCTCCTCGTGGTCCCAAACGGGCTCCCCTGGCTGAACCAGGTGAACGGCTGGTTGGTGGACCTGCTCCTCTGGATGGCGCAGTGGTTTGCCGCGTGGCCCTTGAGTGCCCTCAGGGTCTACACGCCCACACCGGGGATGCTGGTGGCGTACTATGGCATCGTGGCAGCGTGGGTTATGGGCGGATCACCCGCGCCATCCCTGGTTGGCAGGGGACGGCGTGGCCGATGGTCCCGCTGGCTGGCGCTGGCCTGCACCATGCTGCTTCTGATCCAGATGCTGCTGCGGCTTGATCCGTTCGAGAAAACACCCAGGGTGCAGATGACCCTTCTGGATGTCGGGCAGGGAGAGGCGATCTTCCTGACGCTGCCGGGCAAGCGGCGGATGCTCGTGGATGCCGGGGGGCTCCCAGGCGGCCGGTTCGACATCGGCGCGCAGGTCGTGGCGCCGTTCCTCCTGCACGAATGGGTCGGGCGCCTGGATGTCCTCGCCCTGACCCACGCCCAGGAAGATCACATCGGCGGGGCCCCCGCCATCCTCCGGGGTTTCACTGTCGGGGAGGTGTGGAGTGGGGACGCACCCAACCACTCCACCACCTTTCTGTGGATCCAGGAGTATCTCCGCCACCGGCGGATTCCCCTTCGGATCGTCTCGAGCGGGTCCCCGGTGGTTCGGTGGGGGGAGGCAACCATCCAGATCTTGAACCCCCCGCCGCGAACGCGGCAGCCCATGGGGGACGGCCGCGTCCCACAACTTCGGCCCGACGATGCCTCCCTGGTCCTCAGGATCGGACTCGGAAATCAGGCGGTTCTTCTCACCGGTGACATCGAGAGGGAAGCGGAGGCGGCCCTCCTGCGTCGTCCCGACGCCATCCGGGCGCAGGTGCTGAAGGTGCCCCACCACGGATCGCGATCTTCGAGCGGGGCAGCGTTTGTCGCCGCGGTCCGACCGGAAGTGGCCATAGTGTCGGTGGGCTACCGGAACCGCTTCCACCACCCGCACGCAGAGGTCGTGGAGCGGTATCAGAAGTCAGGGGCCCGGCTCCTGCGGACGGATCTGGATGGGGCGATCAGCGTTGAGCTGACGCCGGAAGGCATGCGGAGCTGGGGACGACGCGGCTCATTGCGTTTGGTTCATAACTCGTGGCTGAGCGCTGAGCGAACCGAACCATGAACCACCAGCCATCAGCCATGAGCGGCTTGGCCTACTCCCAGATCTCTTCAACGATTCTCCAGCCGGCAGGGGTGCGCCGCATGCGCCAGGTGACGTCGTTCCGGAAAAGCTCCTCCCGCTCCTCATTTCGGGCAGCCTCACGCTTGAAGAGTAGCTCCGTTCTGGCTTCGGCCACGGCGCGGTTCCCGCCCACGGTGACCCGAAAGTTCTTCACGTCCATCGAAATGTCCTTGGACTGGCGGAACATCTCGTGATAGGCGTCGCGAAGTTCCCGCTTCGAGATACTCAATGGCGCGGTGTGGCTCGCAACGCCTATGTATTTCTGAAAGTTCCCGATGTACACATCCTCGGCATATGGCAGCATCATCATTTCCAGGGACCTGGCCTTGATCCCGTTCGGGATTCGCATGAGCATGGAGACCACGAGGGCCTCCTCCGGGTTTTTCGGCTGGTAGGATTCCAGGGTCGAACCACTGACACAGCCCGAGCCGGCGAGGGCGATGCAAAGACCCAGCGCCAAGAATCGATACCTCATGGATCTCCTCCTTGCGTCTCGCGCAATCTTCTCGGTTCTCTCCGACCGCCTTGGCTGGACGTCGTGCGGCCGATCGCGGTTGTCGCCCGATCGGGCTCATCGTCCCTGCAGCAGGCGGACGATGCAACTTGGGCAGCGTTGCAGGACCCGCACGAGCTCCGGGTTCTTCCCGGGCTTGCCCGGCGCCATGAGGGGCAGCGATTGGTAGGGCGCGGGGATGGGGGTCCACCCTACCCGATGTTCCGGCACCGCGGGACAGTGGATCGTGTAGAGCTTGGGCATGGTCCCTCCTCTTTCGCTCCCCATTCTTATACGCGAGAGATCCCGAACAGGCAAGGGGTTGGCCCACAGGGCAATCGGCCAATTGGCGGGTGGGGAAGGCAAAATATGGGGAGGCGCAACATATTTGGCATTCCGCGCTCCCCGTTCCACGTCTGGGCGGGGGAAAGGGTTTGACAATTTCGAAGGGCGCATGCTACAAGGTCGCGATGGTCATGGAACTCACGCGGCATGTCTATACGGTCAGTGCCATCACCGCTGAGGTGAAAGCCGTCCTCGAGGACGGCTTTTCTGCCGTCTGGGTGGAAGGGGAGGTCTCCAACTTCAAGCATCACACCTCCGGCCACATGTACTTCACCTTGAAGGACGCCGACGCCCAGATCCGGGCGGTGATGTTTCGCGGGAGCAACCGCCTGCTGAAATTCCAGCCCCAGGACGGCCTGGCCGTTCTGGTGTTCGGGACGGTCACGGTGTACGAGCGGCGAGGGGAGTACCAGGTCAACGTGGAGTTCATGGAGCCGAAGGGAGTCGGGGCCCTGCAGCTCGCCTTCGAGCAACTCAAGGCCAAGCTGGAGGCCGAGGGCCTCTTCGAGGCGGCGCGCAAGCGTCCGCTCCCCCGGCTGCCCAGGAAGATCGGCATCATCACCTCTCCCACGGGGGCGGTACTCCGGGACATGCTGACGGTCATCGGCCGGCGCTTTCCCGGCCTGGCCATCCTGATCTACCCGGTGCGGGTTCAGGGCGAGACGGCGGCGCCCGAGATCGCCGCGGCCCTCGCCGCCATGGGACGCCGGACGGACCTGGACGTTCTGATCGTGGCCAGAGGGGGCGGCTCGCTCGAGGACCTGTGGGCATTCAATGAGGAGGTCGTCGCGCGCGCCATCGCGCGGAGTCCCATCCCCGTGATCTCGGCCGTGGGGCACGAGACCGATGTCACCATCGCGGACTTCGTGGCGGACCTGCGCGCGCCCACGCCCTCGGCTGCCGCGGAGCTGGTGGTGGCCCAGCGGGACGAGCTGCGGCAGCGAGTGGACGATCTGGCGGCGCGGGCGTTGGCCGCCATGGAGAATGCCCTGGCCGTCCGGCGCGCCCGCGCGGAGATGCTCGGTCGCCACCTCGGCGTCCTGAACCCGGCGGCGCAGGTGCGGCGCCAGGCGGAGCGCCTGGGCGGCCTCACCCAGCGCCTGCACGCCTGGTGGGGGATGGCGCGCATGCAGCGGCAGGAGCGGTTGAAGGTCCTGGCTGGGAAGCTGGAGACCCTCAGTCCGCTTGCAATCCTGGCGCGAGGGTATAGCATCTGCTGGAGCCTGCCCGGCCGCCAGGTCGTGAAGGCAGCCGCAGAGGTCGGCGTCGGCTCGGAGGTGGCGGTCCGCCTCCATCGTGGCGAACTGCGCTGCCTGGTGCGAGGGACCGCGCCGGGCACGCAGGCGGAAGGGTAGATGGGAGGGTCTTCGGTGGGTGAACCCACGTTCGAAGAGGCCCTGAGCCAGCTCGAGGCCCTGGTGGCCCGGCTGGAGGGCGGCGATCTTCCTTTGGAGGAGGCGTTGCGCGCCTTCGAAGAGGGCGTGCGCCTCACCCGGCTATGCGCAGAGCGCTTGGAGGACGCGGAGCGGCGCGTCCACCTCTTGATGCGAACTCCGGAGGGGACGGAGCAGGAGGTCCCGTTTGACCTCGGGAACGAGGGGCAGACCCATGGGTGAGCCGGTTCTCCCCGAAAGCTTGGCGGCCATCCTGGCCGAGCGGCGGCAGCGAGTGGACGAGGCGCTGGAAGGCTGGCTCCCGCTGCAGGGGGATCATCCGCCCAAGATCCACGAGGCGATGCGGTACAGCGTCTTCGCGGGCGGCAAGCGCCTGCGGCCGATCCTGGCGCTCTTGGCGTGCGAGGCCGTAGGGGGAAATCCCGAGGATGCCCTGCCCGCCGCCGCGGCCCTGGAGATGGTTCACACCTATTCGCTGATTCACGATGACCTTCCGGCCATGGACGACGACGATTACCGCCGGGGGCGTCGGACCTGCCACCGGGTGTACGGTGAGGCGATCGCCATCCTGGCGGGGGACGCGCTCCTGACCCACGCGTTCCAGGTGCTGGCCGACGCGGGGCCGACGCGCCTCCTGCCGGAGGGGCGCCTCCAGATAATCGCCGAGATCGCCGAGGCAGCCGGCAGCCGAGGGATGGTGGGCGGGCAGGCCATGGACATCCTGGCCGAGGGTCAAGAGATCGATCGCCCGACCCTTCTGTACCTGCACACCCACAAGACCGGCGCTCTCATCCGCGCCTCGGTCCGGGTCGGCGGGATCGCCGGCGGGGCGGAGGAGGAGCCACTGCAGGCCCTCACCCGCTATGCCGAGCGGGTCGGCCTGGCCTTCCAGATTGTGGACGACATCCTGGACATCGAGGGTGCCACCGCGGAGATGGGAAAGACGGCCGGAAGCGATCTTCGCCGCAAGAAGGCCACCTACCCGGCGGTCATGGGCCTGGAGGAGTCCCGGCGTCAGGCCGCCCATCTGCTCGGGGAGGCGAAGGACGCCCTGCGCCCCCTCGGGGAGAAAGGGGCGACCCTGGCGGCCCTGGCCGAGTTCGTGGGAAGCCGGAGACACTGAAAACACTGACCGATGGCGCATGACGAACGGCAATGACCCACGAGCCGAGAGCCGCGAGCCGGGACCTGCGAAGCACGAGCCGCCCGCTGCGAGCTGCCAGCCGAGAGCCGCGCGCCAAGAGCCGGGGGCGCGCCGACCTCCTCCTGGTGGAGCGGGGCCTGTGCGCCAGCCGGCAGGAGGCGTCCCGTATGATCCTGGCGGGCAAGGTCCGCACGGCGGGAGGCCGGATCGAGAAGCCCGGGACGCTCTTGCCCATGGAGGCGGCGCTTGAGATCACCGGCCCGCCGCATCCCTTCGTGAGCCGGGGCGGGGTGAAGTTGCGTCACGCCCTGGACGTCTTCCACCTGGATCCGCGCGACCGGGTGTGCCTGGACGTCGGGGCCTCCACGGGAGGATTCACGGACTGCCTGCTCCAGGCGGGGGCGCGTCTGGTGATCGCGGTGGACGTTGGCTACGGGCAACTGGCCGCTCGATTGCGCGGGGACCCGCGGGTCCACGTGCTGGAGCGCACCAACATCCGATACCTGGATGCCTCCCGGCTCCCGATCAGACCTGACCTCGCGACGATCGATGTGTCGTTCATCTCGCTGGGGCTGGTGCTGCCGGTCGTCGTCTCCCTCCTGGATCCCCCCCGTGAGATCGTGGCCCTGGTGAAGCCCCAGTTCGAGGTGGGCAAGGGCCGGGTGGGGAAGCGGGGCGTCGTTCGGGATCCGGCCCAGCATCGCGCGGTGCTGGAGCGCG
>JBIOJT010000026.1:0-23229 GCA_044451055.1 Methylomirabilales bacterium (SeqCode) | reverse complement strand
GCCGGACCGCCTTCTCTGCCACCTCCACCTCCGGTACCACAACCGCTGCGTTGAACTCACTCATTTACCCGACGCTTTCCCCGCCCTCTTATACATTAAACTCCGGGAGGGTCAGTGTCTCACCCATGTTGGCAGAGAGGGCCGGGCCCTTGGTGTCGTGGTGGAAGAGACGCAATTGGTGAGCCGCGAGAGAGCGATCGATCTTCTCCGCCGGTTCTTTTGGGCCCTCAACGACGAGTCCGGAGCGGTACCGTACGGCACGCCTGAAGCGATCGGTGAAATCCTGGCTGTTCGGCCCGAACTTCAAGCAGATTTCTTGCCGATTCTCTGCTCCCTGCTGACGGACGAGGACATGCCCCAGACGGGATCGATCGAGCGGGGGGTGCTGTGGGCGCTGGGCCGGGTCGGCTCGCCGGTCGCCCGTTATTCTCCAGAGGCGGTCGAAGCCCCTCGGCAGGCCGCAAAGAGGCACCTACATCCGGAGACGCGCGAGATCGCAGCACGCTCCCTTGCCCCGATCGTGGCCAGCGGATGAAAGTGCATGTATGCACACCTGGCCTCATCCCCGGGAATGCTGGTCTTGTGGGTGCAGAACTGGCGCCGATCCTGGACCCTCGCGGGACGCGGTATCGCTCCACGGTGCACAGACGCGCCTGGAGAGACTCGGTGTTCTCCTACTCTAGGCCGAGCTGCTTCAGCTTCTTCCAGAGGGTCTTCCGGCTGATCCCGAGGATCTCGGCGGCGCGCTTGCGCTGGCCGCCCACGCTTTGGAGGACCTCCTGAAGGTAGCGCCGCTCGGTCTCGCGGACGGCGTCAGTGAGCGACTGGGCATTGATACTCACTTGCCCAGTAGGGATCGGCGGGCCCTCAAGGGAGATATCCTCCGCGCTTAGCACCGGGCTCTTGGTCAAAGTCACCGCCCGCTGGATGGTGGCCTCAAGCTCTCGGACGTTGCCGGGCCAGTGGTACGCCAAGAGGTGGCGGCAGGCCTCCGGGGTGATCCCGCGGATATCCTTCCCGAGTGGGCGGGCGTATTTCTCCACGAAATGCTCGGCCAGGGGAAGGATGTCTTCCTTTCGGTCCCGGAGAGGCGGCAGCGTGACCGGGATCACCTTGAGGCGGTAGAACAGATCCTCCCGGAGGCGTCCCGCCAGGACCTCATCTTCAAGCCGCTTCCGCGTCGCGGATACCACCCGGACATCCACCTTGATGGTCTGGGTTCCGCCGATTCGTTCGAACTCCCTTTCCTGCAGAACTCGCAAGAGCTTGGCCTGGACGGCCGGCCCGAGGTCGGCGATCTCGTCCAAGAAGAGCGTCCCCTGATGGGCGAGTTCGAAACGCCCTTTTCGCTCCCGGATGGCGCCAGTGAAGGCCCCCTTTTCGTGGCCAAATAGCTCGGCCTCCAGGAGAGTCTCGGGGATGGCAGCGCAGGCGACGGAGATGAGATGGTGCCCTTCACGCCCGCTCTGCTGGTGGATGGCCCGGGCCACCAGTTCTTTCCCCGTCCCTGTCTCCCCTTGAATCAAGACGGTGGCATCGCTTCGCGCGACGCTGGCAATGAGGTCGCAGATGCGAGCCATTTTCTCGCTGACGTAGATGAGATCACCGAATCGCCGGGGGCCGGACTGGGCCTCCACCACGGCCTTGCTATGCCCCCGCTGGGCCAGCAGCCCTCGCAAGAGCGTGAGGAGATCCTCTTGGGGAAATGGCTTCAAGAGGTAGTCGGTGGCCCCCGCCTTCATGGCCGCCACGGCCGACTGGACCGTGCCAAACCCGGTCATCATGATGGCGATCCCATCGGGGCTTGCCTTCTTATAGCTCTGAAGGAGAGTCAATCCGTCAACCTTGGGGAGCTTCAGGTCCAGCAGCGCGGCGTCGAAGCTCTGGGCCTGGATGAGGCGGAGCCCCTCCGCCCCCTCCGAGGCGCGAATGACCTCATATCCCTCTTCGGCCAGGTCATTCGCGAGCGTCACCCGGAGGATCGGCTCATCTTCCACCAGGAGGATCCGAGGACGCATCGCTCTCTCCTTCCCCTTTGATCGGCAGGGTCACGGTGAAGGTGCTGCCCTTCCCGAGCTCGCTCTTGACCTCGATGAACCCACCGTGAGCCCGCACGATTCCGTAGCTCACCGAAAGGCCCAGGCCGGTTCCCTTCCCAACGTCCTTCGTGGTGAAGAAGGGATCGAAGATGCGGGGCAAATGCTCGGGAGGGATCCCCTCGCCCGTGTCGGTGATATGCACCTCGGCGTAGGGGCCCGTTTCCCGCGCCCAGGGATTGATGGAGACCAGGATTTTTCCGCCCTCCGGCATGGCGTCCATCGCGTTCATCAGAAGGTTCAGGAAGACCTGCTCGAGCTGGTGAGGATCCGCCAGCAGATCCGGAAGTCGGTGCTCGGCGGCAACCGAATATGCGATGCGACGCGCCGCCAGCTCGTGCTCCAGGAGGGCCAGGCACCGTCGGAGGAGGGGCGCGAGATCGACTCGGGCCAGTCGGGGCTCCGCCTCACGGGCGAAGTTGAGGAGCTGCCCCACGGTCCGGCCGATGCGGCCCAGTCCCTCCCGGAGCATGCTGAGGTACTGACGCCGCTGCGCTTCGTCCTTCACCCCCTTCAGGAGAGTGCGGACGCAATTCTGCATCCCGGCCAGGGGGTTGTTGATCTCATGGGCGATCCCGGCGGCCATCTTCCCCAGAGAGGCCATGTGTTCCGCCCGTCGGATCGCCCCCAGGTGGCGATCCTCGAGCTGCCGCCGGGCATCCGCCAGTCGCTCAACCATCCGGTTGAAGCTCTTCGCGAGTCTCCCCAGCTCGTCTGGCCCCTCCCCTTGGACGCGGGCTGTCAGGTCGCCTGCTTCGACCCGGCTCATGATTCGAGAGAGGGCATCGATCCGCCGACCCATGACCAACGCGAAAAACACACCGATCAATGCGCCCGCAGCAATCAGAGAGAGAACGGTCCAAAGGATCATGAACTCCCAATGCTGGGCGACATCCGGAACGACCGCCGGGAAAGCAACCACGACATTCAGGAACCCGAGGATCGGCTGCTCCCGGCGATGACAGCTCGCGCATGCCGGGAGGCGTGGAATGGGACGGAAGACGCTGACGGTTCGCGCCTCGAAGTCCCAGAACGGCTCTGGCGTCTTTCCACCCATGGGCCGCTCCTCCGGTGGCAGGATCCGACCCTCCTCCTTCTGGTCGTTCGAGCGGAGGATCTCCCCCTTTGAGCTCACGATCCGAATCCCGCTTAGAACCGGATGCTCCCCGATCCGTCTGAGGATTGCCTGCACCACATCCGTCTCTCCCCGCTCCATAGCTCGCGTCAGCCCCCGGTCTGCCACTCCAGCGATTAGTTCCGCTTCGTGTCTGGCCAGATTCTGGAGGTACTTTTCCTGGCTGTGCGCAGCGATGATCCCATACACCAGGATGACCGTGAGCAGGATCGCTCCGATCCCCACCATCATCTTGAGCCGTAGCGACATGGATATCTCACTGAAGCGTTCGGTGGTTCCGCGGTTCGATTGTTCGGCTGTTCACGGGGACTCACCGAACTGCCGAACGCTTTTCATCCTTTTTGGCCAGCGGATCGCCTACCAAGGCAAAGCCCGCAGCGGGAGGCGCTCCGATCTTCACTGCTGCGGCGACCCGAATGGTCGCCGGTTGCATCGGCCCCGCCCTGCGTTCCGGCTCGACACACCTGCCGCGTCTCAAGAATAGCACCCACGCACGGGGCGTGTCCCGTCGAAAATTCCTCGAAGCCATGTCTTGACTGGGAAGCTAAACGACTGGTCCCTCACGGGAAGACATGGGCGTGTTCATCGCCCAGGTCGGAGGGATGCCGATTCGGGATGGTCGGGAGGTTACCAGGTCTTCCCGGACAAGAAGGCGCCAACCAACCAGTCCAGCGGCGACTCCGTTGACGCACGAACCTGGCGGGTTATCGCCGCGGCTGGTCGAGCCGGAAGACCATCTGGGTGGGGCGCACGAACCGCAGGGCCACGACCAGCAAGATCATGACCATGGTCATGTACATCACGGCCATGGCGTCCACGGAATAGACGGGGCGGACCCCACCCGCAAAGACGTTATAGAACAGGGCCACGACCAATGTCTGGGAGCCGGCCCCCGAGACCAGGAAGGTCAGCTCGAAGTTCGAGACCGTGTTCACGAGGATGAGGATTCCTGCCGTGAGGAGCCCGGGCAGGGTGAGCGGCAAGAGGACGCGGCGAAAGATCTGAAAGCGGTTGGCGCCCATCATGGCCGCGCCCCACTCCAGATTGAGGCTGATCTGCTCGAAGAAGGGCATGAGGATGAAGATGGCCAGGGGCACCATGGGGACCATCACGGCCAGGATGACGGCGGCCACGGACCCGCCGATCCCGTACCGGAACATGGTCGTCGCGAGCGGAATGCCGTAGGTCATCTGGGGGATCAGCAGGGGGAGGAAGTAGAGCAGGAGCAACGCCGGTTTCCAGTGAAAGTTGCGGCGGGCCAGGATGTACGCGGCCGGAAACCCCATGAGCAGGGCCAGGAACACCACGGTTAGAGACACGAAGATCGTCACCCCGAGGACCTGGGCGAGGCCGAACTCCGTCCAGGCATAGCGGAACCACTCGGTGGTGAAAGACCGGGGCAGGGGCGTTCCGAACCAGCGCTTGGCGAACGCGCTCACCAGGACGTGGCTTGCGATTCCCAGCAGGTTCAGGATGAACCCCAGGACGAACACGTACAACGCCAGTCCCCACATTCGGCCGCGCATCTTTTTCTCCGTTACCGCTTCCCGACCCCCATGGTCGCCGCCGTGACCATGCGCTTGCGCAGCAAGAGGATCACCAGCAGGCCAGCCAGCTGGAAGATCCCCATGATTACCGCGATGGCTGAGGCGTAGGGCATGTCGAACATCTCGAAGGCCTGCGCATAGGCCGCAATAGCGATCGTCCGGGTGGCGCCCGACGGCTGGCCCAGCAGGATGGCCGAGGGGAATGTGGCGAAGCTCATGACGAAGACGAGGGCGAAGGCGATGGCCAGTCCGGGCGCGATCAAGGGCAACATGACCCGGCGGAACACGGTCCAGGGGCCTGCACCAAGCGTCCGCGCCGAGTTCTCGATGCTGGGGTCGATGCCCGAGATGTAGCCCAGCAGCATGAGGAAGCAAAAAGGGAACTGCTGCATGAAGAGGGAGAGCATCACCCCGGTGAAATTGTGGGTGAGCATCACCGGCTCCTGCAGAAGGCCCAGGCCCAGGAGCATCTGGTTAAACCACCCTTTCCCCCCGTAGAAGCCCAGGATCCCCTGGCTCAGCAGGATCACGCCGAGCGAAATGGGGAGGACCAAGATTGTTGTGACGGTCCGCTCCAACCAGATCCCCCGGCGCATGTTGTAGGCGAAGAGCAAGCTGAAGGCCACGACCACCACGGTGTTGGGGACGGCAAGGCGGAAGGTGATGCCCACGGTCTTGTACTGATACTGGTCGGTGAAGAAGGCGATGTAGTTGGCCAGGCTGAAGCCGGGCACCTTGAGCGGGCGGATGCTCAGGTAAATTCCGTACAGGAACGGGTAGACGAACATGACAAGGACATAAAGGAATGAAGGAGCCAGGCAGGCCATCGCCATGAGGTCCAGCTCGCTCGGTTCGCCGGTCCGGGCACGCCTCATGCCGTCCCTCCAGATTCCTCCGCCGGGAGGAAGATGACCCGATCGGGCGGGAGGACCACGGTCACGTGTTCCCCCGGGGTCACCCTGGCGGCCGTCCGCACCCAGAGACGTCCGCCGGCCTCCAGCGTCACGATCGCCTCGTCCTCGCGCCCCAGGTATTCGACGATGTCCACCTTGGCGCGGAACGCGTTGAGGCTCCCGGCTTCTCCGCCGATCACGACATCATCCGGACGGATGGCGGCCACCACAGATGCGCCCGGGGTGAAGGTGTGCCGGGTCTTGCCCCGGATCTTCATGCCGTTGCTCGCGGCCTCCACATCCCGGTCCGGCCCGAGGGTCACGACCTTGGTCTGGAAGAAGTTCCGGAACCCCATGAAGTCTGCCACGAAGATGTTCACTGGTTGGTCGTGGATCTCCTGCGGCGGGCCCGCCTGGATGAGGAGGCCGTCCCGCATCACCACCACCCAGTCGGAGAGGGAAAGGGCCTCCACCTGGTCGTGGGTCACGTAGATTGAGGTGAGGCCCAGGCTGGTGTGGAGCCGCTTGATCTCGGCTCGCATCTCGATCCGCAGCTTGGCGTCAAGGTTCGAGAGCGGCTCATCCAGGAGCATGAGTCGCGGGTGTAGGACCAGGGCACGCGCGATGGCGATCCGCTGCTGCTGGCCGCCGGAGAGCTGTCCCGGGTAGCGCCCCTCGAAGCCGGGGAGCTGGACAAGGTCCAGCATCTGGCGGACCCGTTCGGTGATCTCCGACGCAGGCCGGCGCTGGAGCTGCAGCCCGAAGGCGATGTTTGCGAAGACGGTCATGTGCGGGAAGAGCGCGTAGTTCTGAAAGACCATGCCGAACCCCCGCTTCTCGGGCGGCAGGTGGTCGATGCGCTCGCCATCGATCCAAACCTCGCCATCCGTCGCGGGGAGCAGGCCGGCGATGATGTTCAGGGCCGTGGACTTGCCGCAGCCGCTGGGGCCCAGGAAGGTGATGAACTGTTTGCCTCGGACCTCCAGGCCAAAGTCTTGGAGAACGGTCTTCGCGCCGAACCGCTTGGTGATCCGGAAACGAAGCGAGTCAATCGTCTCTTTCATAGTCTCCCGCCGGCATGCAATGAGGGGGAGGGTCCAGGCCGAGGACCCTCCCCCTCCGTGAGTATTCGCGAGACCCTACTACTGCTTGATCTGTTGCGCGCCGACCTCACGGTCCCAGCGGTCCATCGCGTACGTCATCTCCTTGAAGGGGAGCTGCGACGCCAGCTTCCACTTCTTGCCGGGGCCGATCTGGTCATACTCGGGCCGCCAGTACTCCTTCACGTAGTCCCGGATGTCCGCCGGCGCCTTGTCGAGGGTCGCCGCCTTGATGGATGGACCGATGAAGGCCTTGTAGGTCAGGACCTGCTGGTCCACCCGGCGCATGAACTTCATGAGGTCCAGGAGGACGTCGACCTCGTTCTGGGGCACGCCCTTGGGGATGCCCCAGTAGTGGCCATCGATGATGAAGGTGGTATTGTCCAGGACGGTGATCTTGGATTCCGGCGGGATCACGCCCTCCGCCCGGGGCTTCATGTCCCACTCCAAAATGCCGGAGATCATCCACCGCTGCTCCTGGGCAAACTCCCTGAGGGTGAAGAGGGTCCCGGTGGGGTAGTATTCCGTAGACTTCCCCAACTCCTTCAGGTAGGCCCAGGTCTTATCCCAGCCCTTTTCCGGGTCCATGGGGCCCTTGTCGCCCAAAATGAACGGCATCCCACACATGATGGATCGCCCGGGGCCGCTGTTGGCCGGGCGGGCGTAAAGGAACCGCTTGGGGTTCGCCTTGGCCCACGCCAGCAACTCGTCGGCGGTCTTCGGGGGCTTCTGCACCTTCGCCGGATTGTAGATGAACACCGGCCCGCCCGAGCTCACCACGGTCGGGATGAGGTAGCCTCCTCCCTCGTCCTGCAGGATCTTCGCCTCTTCCTTCAGCTCGTCCTTCGGGAACATCTTGTCGTAGGTGGGGAAGAGCTTGATGAGTTGTTGGTTCGCGGCGAGCACGGAGCCGGCGTCCTGTCCGGTGAGGACCAGGTTGATGTCCGCCCGCCCGGCGTCCTGCTGCGCCTTGATCTTGGCGGGCGTCTCCGGGGCAGGCCCCCGCTGGATCTTGATCTCCTTCACCTTGTTGGGGAAGGCCTTCTTGTAGTTCTCGATGATCACCCCCGTCGAGGCAAGGTCGCCGCCATTGTCAAGGATGGAGATGGTGATGGGTTGCTGGGCCGAGGCCGGACTCAGCACCCCGCCGAGTGTAAGCCCCAATGTCACGAGGGACACCATGACCATGAGCCCGACGAACTTTCCGCGGTGCTGCATAATGATCCTCCTCCTGCGGCCTGCCCCCCAGGGACCGCGCTGTCGTGAGAGAACCCTACCATCCACCATAGCGGTCACGCCACGACCGAGCATATAGAGAGCCTTGCAGCAAAGTCAAGGCGATTCGGTGTCCTCAGCGCCTCGGCCAGACAGGGGACGCTCCTCCGACGAAGAGCGGCCTCAGCTCAGAACAACCCCAGGGCCTTCCAGTAGAACGGCCCGATCCCCAGCCAAATGATGATGTTCACCAGGGACGCCACGAACCCGATCCCCCAAAACGTCTTCAGGTCCGCGTAATCCGCCCCGTAGTAGATGGGGGCGGGCCCGGTTCCGTAGTGGGTGAGGGAGGCGTTCAAGTTGGAGAAGAAGGCGAGGCTCAGGGCCGCCAGGAGCGGCGGCGCGCCCGCGGCCACCGACACCACCAGGAACGGCACGAACATGGCCGAGACATGGGCCGTGAGGCTGGCGAAGCCGTAGTGGCTGTAGAGATAAACCAGCAGGAGAATCCCCAGCGCCGGCAGCCACGCCCAGCCCTTCACATACCCGGCCACGAACTCCGAGAACCACTTGATGAGGCCCAGCCGGCCCAGCATGGTGGCCATTCCCACGAGTCCCCCGAACCAGATCAGGGCGTCCCATCCGCCGCGCTCTCCCAGCACATCGTCCCAGCCCAGGACGCCGGTGGCCAGCATGATGCCGACGCCGAGCAGCGCCACCACGGTGGCATCCAGCCCGGTCAGGGTAGCGGTCCCCCAGAGGGCGAGGGCGATGAGGAAGACGCCCATCACCACCCACTCCTCCCGGCGGATCCGTCCCATCTTGGTGAGTTCATCACGGGCCATGGTCGTCGCTTCGGGGGTCTCTGTGATCTCGGGGCGCACCAGCCAATAGACCACCAGCGGCATGACCAGGAGCGACAAGAGGCCGGGGAGAAGGGCGGCCAGTGCCCATCCCCCCCAGGAGAGTTGGATGTTCACCGTCTTCTTGGTGAGTTCCACGATCAGCGGGTTGGCCGCCATGGATGTCATGAACATCGCGGAGGTGATGACGTCACACTGATAAGTCGAGAGCATCAGGAAGCGCCCGATCCGACCGGCCGTGGGGCCGGGCTCGGAATTGAAGGTGCTGGTCAGTCCGCGGACGATGGGGTAGAGGACCCCACCTGCCCGGGCCGTATTCGAAGGCGTGGCCGGAGCGATGACCAGGTCACTGAGGGCCAGGGCGTAGGCCAGACCCAGGGTCCGCCGGCCGAAGGCACGGATGAACCAGTAGGCGATCCGCCGGCCCAGACCGGTCTTGATGAACCCCCGGGCGAACAGGAACGCCGCGAAAATCAGCCAGACGGTGGTGTTGGCGAACCCGTTCAGGGCATCGGCGGGCGAGAGCGTGTTCGTGAGCGCCGTGGTCATGGTCCCGACCAGGACGACCGCGCCCATGGGAAGCGGCTGCAGGATCAGCCCGGCGATGGTGGCGGCGAAGATCGCCAGGAGATGCCAGGCCTTGGGGGCCACCCCGGCGGGAGACGGCAAGAGCCAGATGAGGATGGCCACGAGGATCGTGGCCCCTCCGCGGACCGCGCGTTCCATGGCCGACCGCTCGGAACTCAAGGGACCCTCCTTTCCCTGTCGCCTGACAGTCAAGCTGTGTGGGGGCCTTCCGGGAAGGACAGCGGACACCCGCAAGAACGATTCACAGGAGGTGAAGATCCTCCCCCGTCACCTCCCGCGTCTCGCGCCCGTGGTTGCATGCGGTGGAATTCGCTCAGTCGATTGCGACCGGCTCTTCGAGTCCCTTCTCGGCCTCCTTGAGCAGGAAGATGTGCTCGGCCACCTTCTCCAGGTGGGCCGTGCCCAGCCGCTGTTCGGCCAAAGAAAAGGCCAGCTCCTCTTCCAGGAACATGTGGTGGAGGAATTCCTTCACGAGGGCAACCCCCTTTTCCCGGACCAAGGGCGCGACCTCCTGCGTGACGGGAAGACGGGTGAGGGCCTTGAATTCCGCCAGGCGGGCCTCCAGGTCGCGGTGCTCCCGTTCCAGCTCGGTAATGACCCCGGCGGCATCGGGCCCGGTCTCGGCCAGTGGGCGGAACAGCCAGCGTTCCTCCGAATTCAGATACTCTCGCAGCCCGATGTCCAGATAGTTCGCCACATTCTTGGCCACGATGGCCCAGTGGGGCGTCTGCATCAGCAGGGCCCGGTCCAGGGACACCAGAGCCTTGCGAAGGATGTTGTGATCCCGCTGGATGATGTCAGTGGCTTTCATCGCCCCCTCCAGTTATCAGGCCGATGAGGGTGGACCGGAACAAAGAGAATCTGACAACCGAGTGGCAGCCGGCGGGGAGATATCGTGTCTCCTCGAGCCGGCCTGCCGCTGTCAATTGTCAGTGCTCGCTGGTCGGATCGACGGAGTGTATCACGGATATACGCCGCGCACCAAGGAAGCCTCCGCCACCCGAGCCACGGCCAAGATGTACGCCGCGGCCCGCATGTCCACTCGCTCCTTCGCGGCGGTGTCGCGTACCTCTCGGAAGCTCCGGACCATGATCTCGGACAGGCGTCCATTCACATCGTCTTCGCTCCAGTGGAGCATCTCCAGGTTCTGCACCCACTCGAAATAGGAGACAGTCACCCCACCGGCATTCGCCAAGATGTCCGGAATGACAAACACGTTATTGGCGAAAAGGATGGGATCAGCCTCCGGCGTCGTGGGTCCGTTCGCCGCCTCGGCCATGATCCGCGGCGCATTCTCCTTGGTGATGACGCCTTCCAGTGCCGCCGGGACCAGGACGTCACACGGGAGTTCCAGTAATTCCTCGTTGGTAATCCGGTCGGCTCCTGGGAACGTCGCAACGGTCCCTGTTCTGGCCTTGTGCTCCAGAGCCTTGGTGGGGTCGATACCCCCCTTATTGAAGGCACCGCCCCGTGAGTCGCTCACGGCGATGATTCGGACGCCGATTTCATGCAAGAGCTGGGCGGCGATGGAGCCGGCATTCCCGTACCCCTGGATGACGGCGGTGGCGCGGCCGAGATCCAGGCCCAGGTGGGCGGCGGCCTCCTGAATGGTGAAAACGCATCCCCGAGCCGTGGCCTCCTTGCGGCCCAGCGACCCGCCGATGGAGATCGGCTTCCCGGTGACCACGCCCGGCACCGAGTAGCCCTTGTGCATGCTGTACGTGTCCATGATCCACGCCATCGTCTGGGCGTCGGTGTACACGTCCGGTGCCGGGATGTCCGACTCTGGCCCGAGCAGGATGGAAATCTCGGTGGTATAGCGGCGCGTGAGTCCCTCCAGTTCCCGGCGGGACATTTTCTTGGGATCGCATCGCACACCACCCTTGGCCCCCCCAAAGGGGAGGTTCACCACGGCGTACTTCCAGGTCATCAGGGCGGCCAGGGCTCGCACTTCTTCGAGGGTGACATCGGGGTGGAACCGGATGCCCCCCTTGGCCGGGCCCCGGGTTACATTGTGCTGGACTCGGTGGCCGACGAAAACCTGGGTGGTCCCGTCGTCCAATTTCACCGGGAAGTGGACGGTCAGTTCCCGCGTGGGCCACTTGAGCTTCTCGCGAATCCCGGGGTCGAGGTGCAATCGTTCCGCCGCGATATTGAAGAGTCGGAGGGCCGCATCCTGGAATTCTTCCCCTTTCGTCTTGGCCGACACTTCCATCGGGTTCCCTCCTCATCTGCTGGTCACGACCCCGCCAGGCGGTTAGGCCACCAGCCCCAGCTTGCCCTCGTAGATGAACGATCGCGCATTCTCCGCCACGACATCCGGATCCACATGCACCCGGGCCACGCCGCTCTGCATGGCGGCGGTGGCCACCGCCTTGGCGACGGCCACCGGGACCCGGAAGTCCAGCATGTGAGGGATGATGTAGTCGGGGCGCAGTTCCTTCTCGGTGATAAGACCCGCCATGGCCGCGGCGGCCGCCTCCTTCATGGCCTGATTGATGTCCCGGGCCCGCACGTCCAGTGCCCCGCGGAAGATGCCCGGGAAGCCCAGCGAGTTGTTCACCTGATTCTCGAAGTCGGACCGGCCCGTGGCCACGATGGCGGCGCCCCCGGCCTTGGCCTCGTCCGGCAGGATCTCGGGGACCGGATTCGCCATGGCACATACGATGGAGTTGGGTGCCATACTCCGCACCATGTCCACGCTCACCAGTTTCGGCCCGGATAGGCCGATGAACACGTCCATTCCCTTGAGCGCTTCGGCCAGGTTCCCCTTGACCTTGTCCTTGTTGGTCAGGCGGGCCATCTCTTCCTTGGCCCAGTTCATTCCCTCCGATCTGCCCTGGTAGATGGCCCCCTTCGTGTCGCAGAGGATGACGTCGCCGGCTCCCAGCCCCAGCAACATCTTGGCTACGGCGATGCCGGCGGCACCGGTCCCGTTGATGAGGATGCGGGCGGTCTGGAACGTCCGCCCTGTGATCTTGAGGGCGTTGATGAGGCCAGCCGTCATCACCACCGCGGTCCCGTGCTGGTCATCGTGGAAGATCGGAATGTCGGTCTCCCGCTTCAGCCGGTCCTCGATGTAGAAGCAGCGGGGCGCGGAGATGTCCTCCAGGTTGATCCCACCGAAGACCGGCGTGATGGCCTTGGTCACCTCGACGATCTCATCCTGATCCTGGGTCGCGATGCAGATCGGGAAGGCCTCCACGCCGCCGAAGGTCTTGAACAGAACCGCCTTCCCCTCCATCACCGGCATGGCCGCGCGGGCGCCGATGTTGCCCAGGCCCAGAACCGCGCTGCCATCGGAGACCACGGCTACCAGGTTGCCCTTGGCCGTGAGCTCGAACACCTTGCCCGGATCCTCCAAGATCGCCTTGGCAGGGATGGCGGCGCTCGGCGGCAGGTACAGCAGGCTCATGATGTGGGCGTCGCGGATCGGCACCTTGCTCACGACCTGGAGCTTTCCTCGGAAGCGGCGATGGAGTTCGAGCGCCTCCTCCTTCAAGGTGAGCGTCTTGCCGGGAAGTGGCACATCAACCCGCCACGGATGATACAAACGAGACTCAATTACTCCATAGATCATCGAGACAAACCCCAGTACCGCTTCCGGCAATTCTGATACCAAGGCGCCGAATCATAAATGGGTCCTTCTGGAGACTTTTTCCGCCGGTTCATCTTCGTGAAAAGTCTTTCCGACTCGGGACTGCAGCGATCCACGACGCCATGCTACCAGCGGGGGAAAGAGGCGTCAGATGAGGGCTGCTGAGGCAACGTAGCCAACACCTGAGCCACAAAGTCTCGCTGAGGGTAGCGATCTCCATTGAAACAGCCGGAGCCGCTAGCAGATCACCTCAGCCCAGTCCCACTGTGATTCTGCCTCTTCTCCTCAGAGGGTGGTCTTCGCCATTTTTGAAATGGCTGGAGCACCCGCCAGCTTGAAATCAAGGCATGGACGTCGTACATGGTGAAGCAAACGATTAAGGAGTGAGACCCTCTTCGTGCGATGACCAGTCACAATTCAGGGGGTTGATGGCTGTATAGGCGAAAAAGGTCTCGCCCTTCTCCTGCCCTCGCCGGAAGGGACTCGCTAGCGTACATTGGCGTGACAGCCAGGGGCTCATCCACAACCCGAACAAGCGACTCCTCTCCGCTTCTTGTTGGCGACCCCGGTGACCCCTCGTGCTGGGGGTTCTTTCTTCTTCTTACCCCGAGAAGTCCCGTTGAAGAGCCCACAGGGCCAGGAAGCCCCCAGGCAAGGAGGCTCGAAGCCTTCGGCGCCGCTTTCCCCGGCCTCTTATGGCCATGGCCCTTGAACCTTCCACCCTGGTTAGTCAGGCCGTTGCCAGGAACCGAGGGTCCGCCCTAGCGCGTGGCAACCTCAAGCGGCGTAGGCGGCGGCCTCCACACTCACGGGTCGAATGGCCAGCACGGGGCACGGGGCCTTCCGGACGACCTTCTCTGTCACGCTGCCAATCAAGGCGTGGCTCAGCCCAGTCCGGCCATGAGTGGCCATCACGATGAGATCCACCCCTCGCCGCTGGGCCGCTTGGACGATCTCCAGAATCGGGTCGCCGGGCAAGACCAAAATATCGATCTCCAGGCCCTTCCACACCTCCGGGGCAACGCGCTGCACATACTGCTCGTGGATTTCCTGAGTCAAGTCCTCGTAGACCTTGTCCACGGGGTGCGGCGGGACGTGAGCCTTCGAGATGCTCTCCATCTCGTCGTCGGAGACGACGTGAAGAAGGACGAGCTTCGCTCCAAACTGCCGCGCCAGGCCGGCGGCGTACCGGATGGCGTGATTCGAATCTTCGGAGAAATCCGTGGGCGCCAGGATCTGCTTGAGCTGCAGCATGTTCGTCCCCTCTTCCTCTCCTTCGGAGTCGGATCCGGTTACCCCTCGCCTCCCTCGATGAGCAGGGCCTGGAAATCTTTCACCAAGGCCGGCGGCGTCTTCGATCCCATGCGAGCCAACAGGAAGCTCGTGTGATCGAATCGGATGTTGGGCTCGTCCGTGACATAGGACTCGAAGCCGTAGGGGCCAAAGAGCCGGAGCATCATCTGGCGGTAATCCGCCACGCTCATGCCGGTCCCTTCCAGGTCCCAGCACCACGTCAAGGCCTGGGCGTACACAATGACGTCGTCGAAGTCGGGCGGGGCAAAGGCCTGATCCATGAGCCGCCTGGCCAGGCCCATGCCTCGAAAGCCGCGGGCGACCTCGATTCCGCCCAACTCCAGCATCTTGCCGTGCGGGAGGGACGCCCAGCGGCAATCACCCTCCGGTGGATGAAACGTGAGGTAGGCAACGAGATGGCGCCCGCGGTGCGCCACCAGCACGCGGCCGTATGCGAGGGTGGCCACCGTGATGAGCGCGGCGTGCTGACGATCCGCCGCCTGGTGGGAGTAGCGGCTGAAGGCCCCAATGCCAGGTGCCGGCGCAAGTTCGGCCAGGAACTCTGGCGTGCACCGGTCCCTGAATTCCACCCTTGCATCCTGTGCCGACGCGTCTTCCGGCGAAGTCGCTCCGTTCGCGGCCGGCCCGGTATGCTTCATGCGAGGGTACAGGAGTGGGTCCGTCATGTCTTGTCCTGTACAGAGCAGCCTGGCATCATCAATCAGGCTGCAAGCCGCCGGACACCGTGTTCCGGAACAGGCTGTACACGGATGCCTTCACGCCAGGGAAGCAAGGCACATACCAATCATGAGCAAGTCGTTTCGAACACGGAAACCGCGGAAAGCCTCCCCGCGTCCTCGGGCAACCTCCACAACTTCCCGGATAGAGCAAAGTTTCCCTGGATCCCTTCGTCCCGGAAGGGGTGCAAGGTCACACGTGAATACGCTTGACGATGGGACGCTCTGTCATAGCCTGGGGCTGATTCCGCAGATCGGGAGGCAGGAACAGTCGATGGCAATCGGCTGGAGCATCGGGTCTTCTCCACCATCGCGCGAGTCTAACGCCGGTACATCAAGACTCGACGATCGCGGGCCCCTCCCCCTCATCCTCGACAATGTACCCGCATCCACAGTCGCCTCCTCTGGCCCACAAGGCACAACAGTACTGCCGCCCCTCGGACAGGATTGGTGCCCAGGTAATCTCCACGCCACAACCATCACAGAAGAGATGGTGTTCCATGGGTTCCACCCTGATCACTTCGGGTTATTGGTGGCACCTCATTCGAGCACCCCTCGGGTGTTCCGCATTCGCCAAACGCTTCACTCTTGCGTCGACTTGATCCCGTACCGCCGGATCTTGCGGTAGAGGGTCCGCCGATCGATACCCAAGATGGCAGCTGCTCGGATCTGATGCCACTTGGTGCGGTGCAAGGTGGCCTTGATGTAGTCCCGCTCCAGATCCTCCAGGCTGGACTCGTGGGCCAAGGCCCGCTCCACCGGACCGGCGCCACCCGCAAGATGCGGCGGCAGGTCCGAGGGGAGGATGGCTGGACCGCGACCCAATGTCACGGCCCGCTCGATGACGTTTTCGAGTTCGCGGACGTTCCCGGGCCAGGGATAGCTGAGGAGGATTCCCATGGCCTCTTTCGAGATCTCGCGGATGTTGAGATTCGACTCCTGCGCGAACTTCTGCACGAAGTGATTCGCCAAGAGGGGGATGTCCTCCTGTCGGTCCTTGAGGTCCGGCAGCGTGATGGGGACCACGTTTAGACGGTAGTAGAGATCCTCCCGGAAGGTCCCCTCCTCCGCTGCCTTCTTGAGGTCCCGGTTGGAAGCGGCGATGACCCGGACGTCGATCTTGATCGTCCGGGTGCCCCCCACCCGCTCGACCTCCCGCTCCTGGAGGGCGCGGAGGATCTTCGCCTGGAGGTCGAGGCGCATGGAGCCCACCTCGTCCAGGAACAGGCTCCCCCCGGTGGCCAGCTCGAACTTCCCCACCTTGGTGGCGATGGCCCCGGTGAAGGACCCCTTCTCGTGGCCGAAGAGCTCCGATTCCAAGAGCTCCGAGGGGATGGCGGCGCAGTTGACTGCGACGAAGGACTTGTTTGCCCGCAGGCTATTGTAATGAATTGCCCGGGCCACCAGCTCTTTGCCCGTCCCGCTCTTGCCGTAGATCATCACAGTGCTGCGGCTGCCTGCCACCTGCTCGATCAAGCTGAACACCTCCTGCATGGCCCGGCTTTTCCCGATCAGGTTCTCAAAATGGTAGCGGGTGTGCAGCTCGAGCCGCAGGGTGGTCACCTCGTGCCGCAGGCGCCGTTCCTCCAGGGCCTTCTTGATGGTGAGCAGCATCTCGTCGATCTTGAACGGTTTGTTGATGTAATCGTAAGCGCCCTCCTTGACTGCTTGAACCGCCTGGTCGATGGAGCCGAAGGCCGTCATGATGATGACCACGATCTCGGGATTCAACTCCTTGATGGCCCGCAACGCCTCCATCCCATCCAGCCCCGGCATCCGGACATCTGTGACCACCAGGTCCATCGGCTCCTTCTCCAGCAGAGCCAGAGCCTGGCCCCCGTCACCGGCGGCGCTGACCTGGTAGCCGTTTTTCTCCAGGACCTTGGCGAGGAGTTCTCGCATCTGCTCCTCGTCGTCCACGATCAGAATCCGCTCCTGCGTCGTCATGCCGCAACCCCCTCCGCGGGCAGCCGAATGGTGAAGGTGGTACCGCGTCCTACCTCACTGACTACCTCGATGAGCCCGTGATGGTCCTCTACGATCCGGCGGGTGATGGCCAAGCCGAGGCCCGTTCCCTTCCCCACCCCCTTGGTGCTGAAGAAGGGGTCGAAGATCCGGGGAAGGTGTTCGGCCGGGATCCCGATCCCGGTGTCGGCGATGATCACCTCCACATTGGCCGGCGCGGCACGACCGCTCCGGTGCAGGCGAGCCCCCATGGGCGCGCTCCGGGTCCGGATGGTGAGCGTTCCGCCCGTCGGCATGGCGTGCCAGGCATTGACCACGATGTTGAGGAATGCCTGCTCGAGCTGGTTCTCATCGCCCGTAATCGCTGGGAGGTCGGGCTGGAAATCTGGCTTGATGGCGATCCGCTCCTTGGCGATCTGGTGCTCGGTCAAGCCCAAGACGTCCCGCAGCAAATCGTTCAGCTTCACCGATTGAAGCGCCATGCGGGCCGGGCGAGCGAAGTTCAGCAGTTGTTGGATGAGCTTGGTGATGCGGTCCGTCTGAGCAACGATGATCTCCAACTCCTGGGGGCGGGACCGGTCCGCCCCCCATTCCATCATCAGGTACTCGGCCGAGCCCGAGATGACGTTAAGGGGAGTGCCGATCTGGTGGGCGATCCCCGCGGCGAGCTGGCCGACCACCGCCAGCTTCTCCGCTTGCTGCACCTCCCGCTCCAGCGAGACCCGGTCGGTCACGTCTTCGATGCCCAGAACCGCGCCCTCCACCTGATCGGTCGAACCCCGCAAGGCGCTGCCACGGATGTTCAGTACCACGCGACCGCGGCGGAGCGTCTCGTGCTCGAAATTCCGGAGGCCGAACGTCCGACGCTCACCGCTCAACAGCCGATTCAACTCCTCCCCCAACCCTTCCCGCTCCAGGGAGGGAAAGGCCTCGAACAGGTGGCGGCCCAGCACCTCGGACTCCGCAATCCCGTAGCGCTCGACCATCGCCCGGTTCCAGGTCCGGATCCGAAGTCCGCTGTCCACCCCGATGATCCCATCGGTGATGTTCCGGATCACATTGCGCGCGTACTCGCTCTCTTGCAGGAGCCGACGGCGCGCCTCGTCCAGGTGCCGCGCCAGGAGGTTGAAGTCCCGCGCCAGTTGGGCCACCTCGTCCTTCCCCGGGACCGTGACATCCTCCGGCGCCTCCCCGCGTCCCAGGGCAGCAATCCGCCCCATGAGCCCGTGGAGCGGCAGGCTCACCGTACGCCGGATCGTGAGGGAGACCAACGCAATGAGGACGATGCACACGATCGCCACCACCCCCAGGAAGTAATTGCGCTCGCGGTCGAGGACTTCTTGCATCTCCTGCAGGCTCACCGAGACCTTAAAAGCGCCAAGCAGCTCGCCTCCAGACAACAGCGCCACCAGGTGGCTCCGGACCATCGTGCTGCCTTCTTGCTCCATCACGCCCACACCGCGCGGGATACTGGAGAGGCTGGCCAGTTCTCGAGGTCCGATGGCGCCCGCTCCCCAGGCCAACCCCCAGGTCATGATCGGACGACCCTGCGAATCGTAGACCGCCAGGCCGAAGCGACTCTTGTCCAGTGCCGATTCCTCGGCAACGCGATTGATGTCGCCCGGGCTCTGGCGCCGGAGGGCTTCAGTCACCGCGATGCCCAGGGTGTTGGCAATGCGCTCGGCCTCTTCCCATACCTCCCGTTGGTGCACCTCGCGTTCCCGCCGAAGGGTCACGAGCGTAAAGGTTATTAACACGAGGAGGAGCGGGATCAGCACCCACAGGGTGAGCTTGGCGCCCAGCCTCATCCGATTCCTCCCGCTCGCGAGGAACTAGGAATGTGCGACCCCATCACACCAGAGGGTTGCCACTCCACATTCTGAGGAAATCCCGCCCTCGCTTCTTGGAGATCACCGATGACGCAGACGGACTTCCCTGCCTCGGCCTGCCGACCAAAAAGCGGCGTGGGCGAATGAAACAACACGTCGATCCCCCTTCCTCAATCCACTATACCTGAAATGCCCCATGCCCGCAATGGAGACGGCAGGGGTGTCCCAGAGCGGGCACAATGCCCCATATGTCCGGCTCCGAACCCTCGGGAGAAACTGCTGCACTACGCTCACGGCCCAACCGCGTTGCCGCCTACGACAGGATCCGAATATGTCCGGTATCCTCACCAGGAGACTGGCTTTGACTCGCACCATTCTATGCAACGTTCCCACGGCATGCTAGACTCTTGGCTCGCCACACGCGTCTGCTCTTTCCTTCCAACCCTCGGAGGATACCCCTGATGGAAACGATGTCTGTCTCGGAACTGGTTGCCGACCTCCGCACCATGGGCCTTCCCACCGGCTCCACCCCCGTCTTGCCTGATGGCACCCGGCCACCGGCGGACGCTTTGGACCGATGGGCCCGCGCAGCCGCGCTCGGCGAGCCTTCACTTCGTCAAGCAGCGATCTGGGCGATCCGCGAGGTCGCGCGAGTCAATGGACTGGTCCCGGCTTCGATCCAGGGGTTGTATGCGGCGCGTGGGCGGGGCGAGTGGGGCGGCCGGACGGTGCCGGCCATGAACCTGCGTGGGTGGACGTACCAGACCTGTCGGGCGGCCTTCCGCGCCGCGCGAAAGCTCCAGGCCGACCTCTTGATTTTCGAGCAGGCACCCCTGGAGATGGTCTACGCGAACCAGCGGCCGGCGGAATACGCGGCGGGCGTCCTGGCCGCGGCCCTCCGGGAGGGACACCGTGGGCCCATTTTCCTCCAGGGCGACCACGTCCAGGTCAGTGCCGGCACCTACGCCAAGGATCCGGCGGCCGAGATCCGGCGGCTCACCGATCTCATCCGCAAGCAGATCGCGGCAGACTACTACAACATCGACATGGATGCCTCCACCGTGGTGGACCTGTCGCGCCCGACCCTGGTGGAGCAACAGCGTCTGAACGCCGAGCTCACCGCGCGGTTCACCCGGATCGTGCGCGAGATGGAGCCGGCCGGGGTCACGATCTCCGTCGGGGCGGAGATCGGCGAGGTCGGGGCTCACAACACGACCCCGGACGAGTTGCGGGCCTTCATGGCGACCTACCGGCCCGCGCTGGATGCCGCGGGGGGCGGCGTAGGCGTCAGCAAGATCAGCGTCAACTCCGGCACGCATCACGGGGGGGTGGTGCTCGCGGATGGCAGCCTGGCGCGGGTCAACGTCGCATTCGATACCTTGGCGGAGATCTCCCGCGTGGCCCGAAAGGAGTTCGGGCTTTCCGGCGCGGTGCAGCACGGCGCCTCCACGCTCCCCATGGATGTCTTCTCCCGGTTCCCGGAGAGCGAGACGGTCGAGATTCACCTGGCACTTGGGTTCAACAACCTCATCTTCGACCATCCACGCCTGCCCGAGGCGGTCAAGCAGGAGATCCGGTCGTATGTCTTCACCCATCACGGCGGCGAGCGCAAGCCGGACCAGACCGACGCCCAATTCGTCTACACGACCCGGAAGAAGGCCTGGGCGGGCATGAAGGCCAGGTTCTGGGACTTGCCCGCCGACGTCCAGGATGCCATCGGGGCCTCCCTGGAGGAGATGTTCGGCCAGATGTTCGAGCGACTCAACGTCGGGGGCACGCGCGACCTCGTAGCCCGGTTCACCCAGGCGCCGGTGATCCCGGTTTCGGTCCCGCCGGCGCTGGCGGCGGAATTGGCACGGTAACGCACCGGCTCTCTTCGCTCCGCGAGTTTCCACGGATTCCCCGTTGACACTCGTCAAGACCGTGTGATCCTCACCGCGGGCCTCCGGGCCTGGACGTTGCCTGCCGGTCGACAGACTTTCATGGGCGAGTTTATCATCCGCTGGGACCTTCTCACGACCGGCGGGGTGATCACCGCCCTCCCGATCGTATTCTTCTTCATGCGGGTCCACGGCAACTGATCGCTGGGCTGACGGCGGGAGCGGTGAAGGGGTAACGAAGGGGAGGGGGGAATTGCTGACCAGTCAGGAAAGGCCGCACTACGACGTCATCGGCCTGGGTACCAACGCCCTGGATCTCATCGCCATCATCGACGGCTACCCCGAGCCGGACACCAAGGTGCAATTCCAGGAATTCGACGTGCAGGGGGGCGGGGTCGTGGCCACCGCCATGGCCGCCTGCGC
Source organism: Methylomirabilales bacterium (SeqCode) (assembly GCA_044451055.1). Lineage (GTDB taxonomy): Bacteria > Methylomirabilota > Methylomirabilia > Methylomirabilales > 2-02-FULL-66-22 > 2-02-FULL-66-22. The sequence goes on along the minus strand of JBIOJT010000026.1, from coordinate 2,067 downwards.
CCGCCTGGGCCTCCACACCCGCTACATCGGGAAGGTCGGAAGTGACTTCTGGTCGCGAGTCTCGCTGCGCACACTCTCCAAAGAGGGCATCGACGTCCGCCACGTCATCCGGGTGAAGGGAAGCCCGGGCCACGTGAGCTTGGTCCTGGCAGACCGCGCCACGGGGGCGCGCACCCTCTTCTTCCGACGGCCGCCCACCTATGCGATTCGTCCGGAGGAATTGAACCGGGAGGCGCTGACGGCCGGGCGGCTCCTCCACGTGGATGGGATTGACGCGGCGGCGGCCCTTCAGGCCGTCACGTGGGCCCGCGAGGCGGGAATGCGGGTGACCATGGACGGGGAGCGCATCGTCCCGGGGATCGATGAGCTCTGGCCCCGGGTGGACGTCTTGGTCTGCAACCCGCGCTTCCTGGCCAAGGTCGGCGGGCGGGAGAAACCGAAGGAAGGCCTGCGGGCGCTGGCGGATCGCGGCCCGTCCCGCGTCGCCATCACGCTGGCCGCGGAAGGAGCGCTGGGGTACGAGAAGGGCCGGTGGATCCGCGTCCCGGGTTTTCGCGTCACGCCCGTCGACACCAACGGCGCCGGAGATGTCTTCCACGGGGCCTGTGCCTTCGGGGAGCTGCGCGGCTGGCCGTTCGAGTGGGTCCTGACCTTCGCCGGCGCCGTGGCCGCCATGAAGTGCCGCTCCCTCGGCGGTCGCCGCGGCATCCCGCGCCTTCCCGAGGTAGCGGAATTTCTCACGTCCCACGGCCGCCGGGACATCGCAGGAGCGATAGAGTGAGCAGCGCAACGCCAGGCTTGCGCCCGGGCTGTCTGGACGGGGTCACGCGAGATGAGAGAGGCAGGCCCTCGGGATCGCGGGTCAGAACGGATGCCCGAGTTCCATGTAAAACAAGTTCCCCTCGCTGCCGAAGCCGTAATCGAAGCTGATGATGGTGGCCAGATTCCATGCGAAGCGGATACTCAATCCGCCGGTGACCTTCCAATCGTTCACGCTGAATCGCCCGACCTTGTCAAAGACCCGGCCCACGTCCACGAACGGCACGAGCATGGGCCTGAAATTCTGACTCCAGACCGTGAAATCCGCCAGGGTCCATCGTAACTCGACATTCCCCTGCATTTGCACTTTGCCCACAAACCGGTCGAAATGGTACCCACGGAGGCTTTGCCAGCCGCCCAGCCCCTCCTTTCGCTCGTCGGTGGGAAGACTCATGCTCGGGAAGGCATAGAAGGGCACAACGCCAAAGTGAGCGGAATAGACGGCATTTGCAGCCAGGACGAGTCGGGCCGGCTCCGGGAGGAGACGGTGGTAGCCCTGCCATCCGACCGTCACGTGCCCATAGTCGGAACTCGCACCGACCCATCGCGTCGTCCCTTCGAGCAGGAGTTGGCCGAGAACGCCCGAAGTGGGATTAGGCTCGTAATCGCGCGAGTCATACGTGAGTCCCAGGCGAAGAAAATTGAGCCATCCCCCGCCAAAGCCCCGGATCCTCCCTTCCCGATAGTCCTGGTGGAGTAACGTTTCCTGGTTAACGGCCCCATTCACTTCGACCCCGGTATAGTCAACGGCCTCCAGATGCGATATCTGGAGGCCCACCAACGGGCGCAGCAGGCCGCCCAGGTAATCCCGCTCCAGGTTGGCCATAAACAGAACCTGCCGCTTGTCGTAAGAATTGAACCGAGCCCAGGTCTTGCCGTCCGGGTTCTCCTTCAGGGCGTCGAGATAATCGCTGGCTCGGCTGTACGTCGTCCCCGGGTTCCCGGGAAAGCTCAGCCGCCCCAGCGTTCTCTCGCCGACGCCAAAGTAATCTTCGAATTTGTTCTCGAGATACCCTCCGAAAGCGCGGACCCGCCAGGGCGAGTCCGCGATGTACGGTTGGTCGTATTCGATGGAGTATTCCTGGGTGCCTTCGGTCGTGCGAAGGACAGTCGCAACGACTTGCTTGCGATACGGCGCGTAATAGAAAAAGGGGCTGTCCTTGGGGCCGTCTTCGAACCATTGAATACTCGCCCCGTAATTGAAGCCGCTGTCCGGATCGACGCCGATCAGGGGAATCCCAGTGAAGT
>JBIOJT010000025.1:0-23267 GCA_044451055.1 Methylomirabilales bacterium (SeqCode) | reverse complement strand
TACTTGAACGAGCTGACCGTCGTGGGCGGGGGGCACCAGTGGTTCGTGGACGGAAGCCCCGTCGTCGCCGATGTCAAGGTCCAGATGCAGAGCGCCTACGTCACGGATTCCGTGGCCCAATGGCGAACCATCGTGATCGTCGGGGAGCGCCGGGGCGGGAACACCTACTACGCCCTGGACATCACGAATACCGGGAGTGCCCCCACGCTGCTCTGGAGCTTCACCGACCCCGATCTGGGAGAGACGTATTCCACGCCGATCATCGGCACCATCAAGATGGCCGATGGGAGCACGAAGTACGTGGCCTTCATGGGGGGCGGCTACGAAGAGGGGCATGACAACACCCTCGGCAAGGCCGTCTTTGCCATCGACATCGCCACGGGCAGCAAGCTCTGGGAGTACAAGAACGCCAGCGGCGCCACCGACGACCGGAAGTACATGAACTTCAGCTTCCCCGCGGATATGACCGCCGTTGACCTCAACAACGACGGGTTCATCGATCGGCTCTACATCGGCGACGTGGGCGGGCAGGTCTGGAAGTTCGACCTCTCGGCCCCGGCCACCCTCACCTCCGGTCAGGTCAGTAACTGGACGGGGAAGCGCCTGTTCCAGGCGGACAGCTCCGAGGCCAATCCCCCCGCCGCCGGAGAGTACTACCCCACGCAGCCCATCTGGGACGCCATTATCCCGGCCTATGACCAGAATAAGAACGTCTGGATTTACTTCGGGACAGGGGACCGGGACCACCCCGACAACACCAATACCGTCCCCAACCGGTTCTACGGCATCAAGGACAATACCACCATGACCAACGGGGGGGCCATAACCGAAGCGAACCTGGTGAACGTCACCTCCAACAATGGGACGCCCATCCAGGGCTGGTACATGACCCTCGGGGCGCAGGAAAGGGTGCTCTCGACCGCCAACGTCTTCAACACCATCGTGTATTTCACCACCTTCACGCCGACGAGCACCACGACCTGTGGCTCCGGCGGAGGGACGGCCAACCTCTACGCCGTCCAGGAAGTGACGGGCTACGCCGCCCTCGATTGGAGCAACAGTGCCACGCCACTGACGACCACCAACGCCAGTGTGACCCGGTCGATGACTATCGGGACCGGGATCCCTTCCAAGCCGGTCATCGTGATCACCGCGTCCGGGGCCACCCTCAGCACATCCGTCGTCGCGGCCACGACCAGCCAGCAACTGCCCAGCAACCCGGCGCCGCCCCCGAACTTCATGCGCAAGATGCTGTACTGGCGGGAGGTGTTCTAGCCTCGAACCGAGGATGATTCTGCCGTCGAAGCATGAGGCACGCGTTCGAAGAGGAATCGGCTTTCTGGGTATCCAGATCAAGGGGAAACCGGGCGTGAGCATGGAACCGGAGAATTCCATATCAGAACCTCGAGGACGGAGCCGGATCGAGATGTGGCTTTTCATAGCCGTGTCGCTCATCGGCTTGCTGGGATTCGTGACCACCCTTTCCACCGGCGGGGGCCAGAAGATGGCCGGCAACGATGGCTCAAGGGCGGCCGCCTTTGCCCAGCAGTAGCCGGAGGGGGTGAAACGGAGGGTCCTCGTTCTCGGCTCGGTCGTCAGTCGCGAGAACATTGCGCGAGGGAAGGGTCAGCCGGCTCTCGACGATGTCTCGGGGTGCCAATACCCATCCCACGCCATGTGGCGCAGTGCATTAGCATCAAGCGGTGGTCTGGAGCAGAAAGCGGACCTTCACCCCGTCGTAGCCGGCGAGCAGCTTCGCCTTTTTTCATGTGACCACTGGCCGAGGGAGGCGGTAGCGACAAGAGCGCGGCCCGCTCGCCCCCTTCGACGACCACGATGGCCTACACCACCGTCATGTTGTTGATCCTGATCGGGTGGGCTTTGGTACCGAAATCAGAAGGAGAGGCTTGGCGTGTGGCCGGTTACCTGAGCAGTCTAATGGGAACGGCGACTTCCCGGCGGCACTGAGGACACCTGGCGTAGGCACTATTGCCGGCGGCCTGGAAGCGAAGAAGGCGAATGTGGCAGACAACCTCCTGGTCCTCAAGCGCGATGAGACATCGCCCGCATTTGGGGCAGCGAAGCGGCAAGAGGGTTAATCCCAGCCGGACCACCCCGGCCTCATCCGGTGGATCCCCAGCCTTGGTCATGAGCCCGACCCATCGAAATCTAGTTCGGGCTCGCCGGGTTCTTCGACGGAGGTGCTGTTGTTTGCATCAGGATCGGGGGGACAGTACCGGCTCTCCAGATCCTCGAGGTGTTTGCGCTTGAGAATCCAGGCGCGGTGCGACTTGCCGTCCTCCCCCCGAGCGTGCCCTTTGTGGATGTCCAGGGACTGGAGGGCATCCGCCATCTCAGGGAAGGTCTGGGGGGCAGCCTGGCCGAGCTCTGCTTGCAGGTGCTGCAGGAGATCGGTTGGTTCGGGCCGAACTTCATCATCGCCGAGGCGCAAGAGGGCAAGAAGGGCTTTGACGAGCTGGGGAACGCTCTCTTCTGTTTCACGTCCCTGGCGGCCGAGTGCCAACGCCTTCGCCTGCGCGATGATCGTGTCCCGGTAAGAGCTGACCCCCTCGCCGGCTGCCAGTTCCGCGATCGCGTAGAGAGGCTCCCAGAGATCCTGCTGGCGGTCGTCGAGGTCGGAGAAGCCCCCGACCGTGCCGGTGGTCTCATACGTGGAAATCAACTCCGACGCATGGCTCAGGGCCCATGAGGCGGCCCGGTTGCGGAGCTCTTGAGCCTCCCCTCCCAGGACCCTCGGGCTGAATCGGTCGAGTGGCTCCTCTCGTCGCTTGCGCGGGATCTGGAGGATGATGCTGCGATCCTCCAGGGTGGCGGCCATCCGGGCGATGGTGGCAATTGCCCGCGGAGCGTAGACTCCGAAATAGCGCAAACGGGGGGGCTGGCCAGGGACCATCTCCATGCGGGGGACCGTCGCGCCTTTGGTGAAACCAACGTTGAGAATTGAGAGCAGCAGGCTGTACCGCTCACTGTCGGTCTTGGCCAGCCGCTCCATTTCGTCCAGGAGGATCGCGCCGCCGCTGACTTCGGGCTCCCGGAGGAGCACGGCCTCGGTAGGGTTCGTCTCCACGGGCGAGGCGTTGAAGGCGAGCAGGTGGAGGATTTCGAGGAGTCGGGTTTTCCCGCACCGCTTGGCGGGAGAGGTGGCGATGAGGTAGGGAAACACGCGGAAGGCTTGTACGGTGTACGTCCCCAGGATCCAGGAGGCGACGACCTCATAGAGCCCCTCCGGGCGGAGGAACAGGAAGCGGCGAAGAAACTTCACGAGATCCCCGAGCAGGGCGGGCGTCGGTTCGGTGTGCCCGTCGAGGAATTTTTTGGCGGCGTCCTTCGTGAAGCAGGTCCCAGCCAAGCCCCCATCGAGAATGGTCACATCCTTCCCCATGTCCTTCGCAGAGACCAGGTGCCTGGCGGAGCTGAGCAGAAGACGACTCTCACCAATGGGGATTCCATAGACGAGATGGTCCCCCACGACGTCCTGGGCGAAACGGAGAACTTTCCGTTCCTGGAGCTCATCGAGCAACCCCCGAGGGTCTAGGCTCACCACCAATGACGATGTCTTGCGAGTCCGCCAGCTCTTGTACCAGTCCTTGCAGTGGAGAAGCGCCTTATGATCTGGCGGGATGGTCTCCAGGGCCGCGTAGGCCTCTCTCCCGTGGGCCACCAGGTAATCATCAATGCCGGCATCCCGGTCTTGCACCAGCGGGACACGGCGGAGAACGGGCTTGGCTCCGCGCTCCTCACACTCGCGCATGAAGGCGTACGTGCACTGGAGGAGCTTCGGCCGGTACCAGATGTTGGAGTCAAAGACGATCTCTATCTCTCGGTTGATCCAGGCGATGAGGTCCAGGCCGATGATGGGCTGGCCATCCTCGAGCCAGTTCCAAACGCCGCCGAGTCCGGCGACCTGGTACCCCGCCTGCCACATGGCCAAAGTTTTTTTCTCCCCCTCGGTGAACTTAAGCGGAATGTCAGGATCCCGGAGGACCGCGCGCACGGGGTCCGGGAGGTATAGGCGGGTACCGCTCCGTGGGCGCTGGAGGTATTTCACGCGATGCCCATGGCGATCGAGGAAGCCGGGGAAAAGCTTGATCCGGCAGAACCCGCCCTCGCCCGGATAGGGGAAGCACAGAGCGGAGGTGACCTCGGGGGGAGGATCCCAGCCAACGAGCTTCGGGATATCATGGGGACGCACGGTGTAGATTCCGAGAGCGCGGATGGTGTCCTCTGTGAGTCCGCTCGAGGCGAGGTCGTGCAGGTGATCATGGTGGAAGTTCTCTTGAAGATCTTTAGAGTACTCAGGAGGGGCGAGGATCATCGGCCGCCAGCTCCACATGCCTCCGGCGGGTTCGAGGCGAAGAGATGCCGCTGTGCAACCCGGGCCCGCCCTCGCAGGTGGCGATCGAGCGCCGTGTCGGTCGTGGCCACCCACTCCTGCAGTTGAAGGATCCCGTGCCGCCACTCCCACGGCAGGAACCAATGGAACCCGGCCTCCTCCTCGAGCTGGCGATAGCTGGTGACGGCGCCCGGAATTGCGAAGGCGCGAAAAACCACCGCAGGTTGGGCCACGCCAAGCTGCACCTGGCCGCCGCCTCGCCACTTGCGAGCCCGGCGTAGCCACGCGGCCAGTGGCTTCACCGCCTCGCGTCCCTCACGGGGGCCCGACACCTCGACTGTCAGCCCCGGGCCCGGGCGCGACGCATCCAGCCAGAGGATCACGGGCCTATTTGAGTTCCGCGGGTCCTGCATGGCAGCCTCCCAACGTGAAGGCGCCCCGCCTACTTGGCGTAGGGAGTCATCCACCGTCGCCAGGGTCTTGCTCTCGGTGAGTCCGAGGCGTTCGTGGACGGCCTGCTCCTCCCAAGAGGCGGTGGTCCGACCTAGTTGAGTCGAGCCTTTTCATCCCGTACGCGGGCGAAGTGCTTAAGCAGATGGCAGTGACACTTTCGCTGAGAGGCACGGCGCCGGATTCGATCAAGCAAGGCTTGCTCGAGATCATCGAGTACACGCCGCCACTCGGTTAAACTTTCAGGCACTTGACTTGTAGGCTGGGGTGGTTTAGAAGGAGTAACACCCTGCGACATGTCACGGACCTCCCTTGGGTGCTCGGGCGCGGCTCGCGGGGAACGGGTCGCGCCCTCAGCTTTTCTGTGGTGGCTAGACATCGCCTGCCCGCCTCAATGGCCGGCCGTGATTCTTACACCGGATCCACCCGGTGAGCCGCAAGCCAAGCTTCCAATTCCTTCCGAGAGAACACCAAACGCCGCCCGCACCGGTAAAACGGGATTCTGCGCTCACGGACCCAGGCGCGCAAAGTATAGGGGCTCACGCCTAGCAGCGGAGCAGACTCCAACAAAGACAGCTTTTCGTCGGTCATAACCGTTGCCCCCGCCTCAGTCTTCATCTTCCAGCTCCCTCCTTTCATACGGCTTGACTTCTTCGCACAAGGGAGTATATTGCTGCTCGTTGGACAGTGTCAATCAAAGTGGGTACGTACGGTAGGCAATGCCTCGAAACGGGTCCCTTCTGCACGGTCTTCGAGCAAGGGTAGAAAATGACAGGCCGAATTGAGTACGGGCGAGCGAAAGTCGAGAGGTCGCCTCTAGCCGAGTACCTGGATTCGCCTGGCGACTTCGCCCTGAGGGTACACAGGGGGGAGGCGTCCCCGGAGGAGGCCGAAGTCTATCGACAGATGCGGGAAATTGAGCTCCAGCAATTTCGCAAGCGGAGGAGGCCGGATCGCTTCTCGCACCTCCAATCCTTGGCCGTCGAGTTGAATGGTCTGACCGTCTGGGCGGAGAAGGTGCCGAGCCATCGGGCCTCCGTCGACGAGAAAAAAATCTGTCAGGCGCTTCGGGCCCTCCAGGATGCGATGTCCCTCGCGAGCCAGAGCGGTCGCTCCATCGAGAACAGACACAGGGATGCGAGAAGGATGGATCCCATAGAAACCCCTTCGATGGGGGCGGCGGTGGACCGTTTCAACCGCCTCGCTGAAACCCTGCCTGTCCACCTTGCGATCGCCTGGGCCCTCGAAGTGCCTTCGTACCTCGAAGGCCGTGTGCACGCACGTCCAGGCATCTCGGGATTTCTGACGAACCTCCTCTGGCAGGTCTGGAAGTATTTCTTCGAAGACCGGGGGTGGGAACGCCTCAAGCAGTGCCAACAGTGCCAGGTCTGGTTCGTGGATCGTGGGCGGAATAAAAATGCTCGGTGGTGTGGAGCGCGATGCAACAACCGATGGTGGAACCGGGATCGGCGACGGCGATTGGGTGGGAGCCGCTCACGCAAGAAACAGAAACACGGGCGCCGAATGAGAGTGAAGTCGGAGACATAGGGGAGGGTCGGCCGACCAGCGAGACAAACATCACCCTGACCCCGAGGGTGGACCGCGCGGGGGCAGATGAGAGGCGCGACCAGATGCAGGTGGCGAAGCCGCGCGAGCTGGGACCATTAGGGAAATGAGGCTTGTGAAATTTTCACAATCTCGGGAGTAAATCGGGAGTACGCCACGTCTACAATGGGCTCATTTCCGGTCACTCACGATCACTTGCCGATGGGACCTAACCCCGTGCGATAAAAGGGGAAACCCGTCAAATTCGCCTCCTTGCCAAACCGGCCCCAATCGAGTCCCCCCTTCGGCACCAGCGTGTCATCGCCGAGAGCCGTGGCCTCTGCCACGGCTTCTTGTTTTTTCGGGACGCTGAGGGCGCTTGCGGGAAGAGCATACCCGTCTTCGGCGCCGCCGGCAACACGGCGGACGCCTCCAGGGCAACCTCCCTCGCCCGCTACCCGTCCGCGCGTCTGTTTGAATCGGGGCCGGCGCACGGCCGACCGCCCCGGCTTCATGTCCCGGGCCGACCCCACGCCGCTGCCAGGAAGCACACGACCCCCAGCCAGAAGAACGCCGTGCGCCCCGCGTGGAGCGGGAGGCCGCCCGGAAGCCATGTCGGCGACCCGAGCCCCGCCAGCCCGAAGGCCACGACTGCCAGGATCAGCGCGGCCACCCGCCATCGGCCCATGCCATCACCTCAGTTGGTCCTCGAAGATCTCCGTCTTCGCCTTCTTCTCCAGGTCCGCCATGAAAGCCAGGAAGCTCTCCTGCTGCTTCTGCTGGAGGAGCGACTGCCGGATCTTGCCTTTCACCTCATCGAAGGGCTCGGCGACGCTGGCGTGGGCGCCGCCCTTCAGGATGTGGTAGCCGTACTGCGTCTTGATCACCGGCGAAAGTTCCCCCTCCTTGAGACGGAAGGCTTCCTCTTCGAATTCCTGCACCGTCTGCCCGTGCCGCAACTCGCCCAGGTCTCCCCCCTTCTCCGCGCTGCCGGTATCCTGCGACGTGGTCTTGGCGAGTTCGGCGAAGTCCTTTCCCGCCTGCAAGTCCTTGAGGATGGCCTCGGCCTCCGCCTCGGTCTTCACCATGATGTGGCTGACTCGCACCGTCTCCGTGCTGAAGAGGGGTTTGTTGTCCTCGTACATCTTCCGGGCCTCTTCATCGGTGACTTGGGACTGCGCGATGACCTTCCGTCGCAGCAACTCCTCGATCAGCACCTGCCGCCGCGCCTGCTCCAGCTTGGCCTTGACCGCGGCATCCTGCTCCACCCCCTCGGCCGTGGCGTCTTGGAGCAGAATCTCTTCCTGGATCATGCCGTGGACGACGTCGTTGAACTGCTCTGGCCGGATCGGACCGCGCTGCGGCTGAAGGTTCTCCAAGCGCTGCTTGAACTCGGCATAGCTGATCTCGACCTGATTCACCCTGGCCACGACCCGCTTCGCGTCCGCGTCTCCTGGGGCCGGGTCGTCAGCCCCAGCGCAGAGACCGCCGGTCACCCCGACCAGAAGGATCGCTCCCATCAGCACCCGCCCTCGCATGCTTACCTCACTTTCGCCGCGTCGCATCGCCCCGCCTGAGCGGGGCGCTCGCGGGATCGAGCGTCAGGGGAATCGGATATTCGACGGTCAATCCCGCAACGCTCTCGCTGCCGACCACATCCTCCACCACCGTGTAGGCCCGGACCTTCTCCAGGATCTCGCGATCGATGAAAACCCGCAGGGCCTCCGGATCGGGGACGTCTCCGTCGAGCACTTGGGTGAGCGGCAGGTCCCAGGTCTGCCGCCGGGGGCTGAAGGCGTCCAGCCGACACGCGACCTCACCCCGGCGGTTCACCAGCAGCGCCACCCAAAAATCGCCGGGCAGGTTCGCGATGGTGGCGCAATCCGTGTCGCTCCAGATCAGATCCATGTCGGCGTGGCTGTGCCACCACAGCCGCACCCCGGCCGCATCGCCCCCGCCGGCCACGAGGCGGCCAAGAAAATCGAAGAGGGCCTCCGCGTCCAGTTCGGTGTCCCAGGCCGAGACCTTCTGCGCCAGCAGGACCACGTCGGTGATGAGGAGCCCCTCGGCGTCCTCCGTCACGGTGCCGAGCCCCCCGATCTCCACCGGGCACTGCTCCGCGTACAGGAGCAGCTTGTCCAGCGCATGGCGGCGGATCCGGATCTCCCGGGGGGGCAGCGGCACGCTCACTCCGCGTCCTCGGCCCAGTGCGTCACGGCCTTCCGCCAGTCGGCCGGGTTCACGGTCTTGAGATACTGGAGCAGCAGCTCCGTGGCCGCAGCGAACTCGCCTTGGGCGAGGAGGCGATGGATCCATTCCTGGATGTTGCCGAGGCACGGTCGCCCGCTCTCGATGTGAGGATGATCGTAGGTCTCGTACCGATTCGTCAGATTCCGGAGGAAGAGCCGACCGTCGAAGTGGAGGTCCATGCGGAATCGTCCCAAGCGGTAGCGCCGGAAGCCGTATTCGACGATGATGGGCTCGGTGAACACCTGCAAGACCCCCTCGCGAACCCCCACCTCGACCACGCCTGGCAGCGTCGCGATCCGATCGAATTCCCGCGCCAAGACCTCGACCGGCGCCCGCTGTTGTGTGAGTTCCGACAGCCGTCGTTGGGCCTGAAACAGCCGCCGCTCCATTTCGCGCATCTGACGACCGGAGGTGCGCAGGGTCACCTCCAACCGGTGCAGCTCGGCCTCCAGCGCCTCCCCATGGATGCCGGATTCCTGGCCCTGCTCCGCGTCGAGAACCCGCCAGAGCGCCGAGACTTCCAGCCCCTCGATCTCGGTCGCCTGGCGCAACTGGCGCAGCCGCGCGCGCAACGTGGCAGGGCCGAGCCCGGTGACCGTGAGCAGGAGGCTATATCCGGCCTCCAGGCTCAGGTCCAGCACCGCACGCCCGAGAAGACGAGCGAGGGGGGGTTCCTGCCCCAGGAGGTCAAAGAGCACGTAGACGTCCGTCCCGAACAGCAGGGCAACCACTTGCCCCTCACCGTCCTGGAGGGGTCTGCCCCACCTCCTCCGGCCCGGGACAGCCCAGGCGACCTGTCGTCCCGCCGGCAGCGCATGGCCGCAAACGGTTGCGAGCGTCATGCGAGACGCGTCTGGCCCGAGGCCCAGCCAACCCACGCGTCCCGGCATCGTGAATGGGTGAAGCGTCCACCCCCGTCGCCCCCGTGGTCGCGCGATCCGTCGGCGGGCGATCTCGAGACGCACCGGCACCCCCAGAGCTTCGGAGTACTCCGCCAGGACGGGGGACAGCGCACCGAGGCTGGCCTCGAGGGAACGGGAGTGCTCGGATTTCAGGGCAGGCTGGATCGCCATATGAAAATACTACCGCTGAAGGGAGCCTACAGCACGAGCCTGCGGGCGTCAACTCCCGTCCGTGCCGTCGTGCCGTCTCCGTGACCGTCACATTCCGGGTCCACGCGAGGCAGAATGGCCCAGCGAATGGAGGAGGCTCCTCCAGGGCGGAGAGCCGGCAGCGCAGCTTATTCGAGGGCTGCGCGCAGGCGCTCGGCGGCGAGCTCTGGCGGCACCGGCCGCCGCCCGCACGGACCCAACTTGTTCAACCCACGCCGGAGGGTAGCGCTACTCCACGACTTGGCGGAGACGTTCGGCCGCCACTTCGGGCGGTATGGGATTGATGTAGATGCCAGTCCCCCATTCCAGACCCAGAGCCTGGGGTGGGCCCGGGACGAGCTCGAAATGCCAGTGATACTCCTCGCGGGTGAACTCACCGAGGGGGGACGAATGGAGGACGAGCGAGTAGGGAGGATCCTTCATCAGGCGCCGGAGCCGGCTCAGGGCCCCCTGGATGGCCCGGGCCAGATCGCGCAGCACCGGCGCGCGCGTGGCCCCGAAATCATGGCCGTGTTCGGTCGGGACGATCCAACTCTCATAGGGAAACCGGGGGGCGAAAGGCTCGAAGACCAGAATCCCGCCCTCCCGCAGGACAATCCGGCGGCCGACGGCGGTCTCCTGCCTCACCATGTCGCACAGGACGCACCGCTCCTTCCAGCGGACATGGTCGCCGAACCCTTTCAGCTCCTCCTCGATGGCCCGGGGGATGAAGGGGCTGGCCACGATATGGGAGTGCGGGTGGTGCAGCAGGCTCGCGGAGACCCCCTGATTCTTGACCCAGATCACGTGGCGGAAGCGCACATCGTTCCGCAGGTCGAGGATGCGCTGCTGGCAGGCGCGCAGCACCCGCTCGATCTGAAGCACCTCCAGGTCGGCCCAGTGCCTGTCGTGAGCCGGCGTCTCGATCAGGATCTCATGGGCCCCGATGGCATTCATGCTGTCGTACATGCCTTCGGCGCTCTTCTCCAGGCCGCCCTCGATGTGGAGGATGGGATGTTTGTCCGGCACGACCCGGACCCACCAGCCCGGTCCGTTCTTGGCACTGCCAGGCTGGCGCTCGACGTAGATCTCCGGGCCGGTCTTCCCCTCGTTGCCCGGGCAGAATGGGCACGCCTCGGCGAGCAGACCCGGCGGAACCATTGACAGCTCTGGACGTGGGAGCTCGTCGCGGTCAGGAGAGATGACTACCCAACGCTGGGTCACCGGATCCTTGTGGAGACGGGAGCCGTTCATGGACACCTCGTATCGCATCAGTACGTGGTTCCCCGCCCGCGACCCAGGCGCACCGCCGCCGTCCCGGGCTGAGCCGGGCCGGGCGAAGGCCGAGGACGGGACGGATCGGGGGACATGCGACCGCCGGTCAGATGGGAGTCCGACACGCCTAGTCCACCACGACGTTGGTGGTGGTCTTCAGCACCCCGGGCAGGCGATGCACCCGCGCGCTGATGAACTCGCCCAGGGCAGCCACATCCTTGGCCTCGACGAAGGCGATGACATCGTAGGAGCCGGTGACGGGATGGGCCACCTTCACGCCAGGCAGCTTCGCGACGGCATCGGCGACCTGGCTGGGTTTGCCCGGAGTGGTCTCGATGAACACGTAGGCGCGGACGGGCATGACCCCCCTCCTTTCCTCACTCCGAGGTCCGGCGCCAAGCGGGGGTCCGGTGACCCCGGTCGGCTGCGGGCGAGGAGGCCGGCTGCTCGATCCCCGTGAGGATCAGAATCTCTGCGGCCGCCTCTTCGATAGACTTGTCGGTCACATCCACCACCGGCCATCCTGCCCGGTTGAACTGCGCGTGCGCATAGTCCAGCTCACCCCAGATTTGCCGCGGATCCGCGTACGGGAATTTCGGCGGGGTCTTCATCTGTTGCAGGCGCGCGCGTCGCAGCTCCAGCAGGCGTTCCGCCTTGATCGTCAGGCCCACCACCCTCCGAGGGTCCACGCGGGCCAGCTCCTCCGGCAGCGGCAAGTTGTGCACGATGGGGACATTGGCCACGCGCAGCCCTCGCCCTGCCAGAAACATGGAGAGCGGCGTCTTGGAGGTCCGCGAGACGCCCACGAGGACCACATCCGCCTGTTGCAAGCCCCGCGGATCCTGGCCGTCGTCGTGCTTGACGGCGAACTCGACCACCACGAACCGGCGGCGATACTCCTCGTCCATTTCCCGAAACAGTCCCGGCTTGGCCATCGGCTGCAGTCGCAGCAGGTCCTCCAGGCGAAGCAGGAGCGGGCCGAGGAGGTCAATGGTCGGAACACCCCGGGCCCGTCCCTCGGTGAGCATCAGGTTGCGCAACTCGGGCGAGACGAGGGTGTGGACAATGAGTCCTTGCAGCTTGCTGGCCTCCTCGGCGGCGGCGCGAACACCGACGGCGGTCCGGACGTGGGGCCGAACGTGAAGTTGGACGTCCGCTCCCTGGAATTGCACGAGCGCGGCCCGCACCACCATCTCCGCCGTGCGCCCTGTGGCATCCGACACGATGACGACCCGCCGCAGGATAGGATGGGCCGCGCGAGACGGCGACCGTCCCCCGGGACGAACCCGGCGGTCACCGCCCTGCGGGGTGATCCGCCGCCGGGATGAAGTCGGCAAGTTCACGGCCGATCGATCCGTGGGCATCGGAACTTGGTCGCTCGCGCCCGGGCTGAACCCTGGGACACTCAACGCCATGCGTTGGGTCCTGGTTCCGCGGGGCCGTTCGATGAGACCGACATCAGGCACTCTCGAGGATGGGATAGGCGACCGCGGTGACATGGGAATTGATCCGCTTCACGTTCGTGAGGACGTCCAGGTGGATCTCGCTGGTGTCGATGGATTCGCGGTACCCGTCGTGAAGCCGCTGGATGTGGGCCTGGCGGAATCTCCGTTCCGTCTGGCTGATCTCCAGCTTCTGCTCCAGGACCTGCTGCGCCAGGGCGGGGTCGCCGCTGGCGAAGGCCGAGATGGCCAGCTCCAGGTTCTGGAGCACCTTCTTGTGGAGCAGGACAATTTCCTTCATGCCCGGTTCGGAGAAGTGCAGCCCCTTGCTGAGCTTCTTCTTGGCCAGGTCCATCAGGTTCTTGTCCACGATGTCTCCGATGTTCTCCATGTTGTTCACGAAGGCGAGGATCCCGAACTCCCGCTTGCTCTGCTCATGGGTCAGGCTCTGCTGCGACAGCTTGGTGAGGTAGTGCTTGATCTCGCGATCCAGGGTGTCCACCTGGTCGTCCTTCTCCTGGATGAACTCGATCAGGTCGAGATCCTCACCGGAAAACGTTCCGATGGTCTTGGTGAACATCTCGGAGACGATGTCGGCCATCCGCAGCGCCTCCCGGGTGGCTTGTCCCAGGGCCAGCGCAGGGGTCTCCAGCATGCGCTCGTCCAGGTACTTGGGGCCGAAGAGCCCCCCGCCCTCCTTGTCCTCGGAGACCAAGCTGGAGATGAACCGGGCCAGGACGGCCGAGAAGGGAAGGAACAGGGCCGTGATTCCCACGTTGAACAGGGTGTGGGCGTTGGCGATCTGGCGTGGTACGTCTGCTGTGGTGAGTTCCACCAGGTGGGCGAAAGGGTGGATGAACGGCAGGAACACCAGCACCCCGACCACCTTGAAGAAGATGTGAGCCATGGCCACCCGCTTGGCCTCGGGCTTCGTGCCGATGGAGCTGGCCAGCGCCGTGGCACAGGTGCCGATATTGGCCCCGAAGATGACTGGGATCGCCGCATGCAAGGGGATCAACCCCTGCAGGGACAGGGTGATGGCCAAGCCGATGGTGGCCGCGGAGCTGTGCACGAGGGCCGAGAAAATTGCCGCCACGATGATCCCGAGGAGGGGCTGATCACCCAGAGACACCAGTAGCGTCTTGACGATCGGACTCTGCCGCAGTGGCACCATCGCATCCGACATGACCTTCATCGCGAAGAAGATGAAGCCGAAGCCCAGGATCGCCTGGCCGACGTACTTGAAGATTTTCCGCCTGGAGGCGAAGATCAGGAGGAACCCGATCCCTACCAGCAGCAGTGCATAGTCGAAGATCTGGAACGCGATGAGCTGAACGGTGACCGTGGTCCCGATGTCGGCCCCCAGGATCACCCCGATGGTCTGCGTCAGATCCATGAGGCCGGAGCTGGCGAAGCCCACCAGCATGACCGTGGTGGCACTGCTGGACTGGATGACGGCCGTGATGAACGCCCCGACCATCATTCCCTTGAAGCGGCTGTTGGTGATGGAGCCGAGGATCTGCCGCATCCGCCCGCCGGCGGCCAGTTGCAGGCCCTCGCCCACGAGCTGCATTCCGTAGAGCAGCAGGGCCATGCCCCCGAAGAGCGTGATGAGCATCAAGTTCGTCATCGCTGTCGGATCCCCACCGCCCTCCGCCGTCCCACCGGGCCTCCCAGGGCACGGACCATGAGGGCGATCTTCGCCGACATCTCCAGGGTGGTCGTGACCGAGAGCGCCTCCTCCAGGGTGCGCCCAACGGCGAAGCTTCCGTGCGTGGCCACGACCACGATCCGATGATCCGACAAAGACGCGGCCGCCTTCCGCGCAACCTCGGAGGACCCGACGAGCTGCCTGGCGCGGATCACCGGGACCTCGCGGAGGATGATGGCCCCTTCCGAGTCCACCGGCACGATGCGATCCGTCACGAACGAGAGAGCGATGGCGGACGCGGGATGGGCGTGCACGATGGCCCCGGCCCCAGTGCCCTCATAGATGGCCAGGTGCGCGGGCAGCTCCATGGAAGCGCGGGGGTGAGGTGGCTTCGTCGGGTCTAACGGCGTCTCCACCACCTCCCCTGGCCCCAGACGTCCCAGGGTCGATCCCGTCCGCGTTATGAACACGCGGCCATTCCGGCGGACGCTGAGGTTCCCTGCATGCAGCGTGAGAAGTCCCCGAGCCGTCAGCTCCCGCCCGACCCATTGGAAATCCCTCACAAGGGCTGCCTTGATGGGATCTCTGGGCATGCCTTCAACCTGAAAGAATTAGCTGAACTCTTGGCCGCCAAATGTTTGAAATCGCGTCCTGTGTAACACAGGTGTCCGTCGGGTGTCAAGAAATTGACCGCGAAGGAACGTCGCTTGCGGCTCGTTTGGATCCGAGCATGCGGGCCACGTTCGGCCCGACAGGCCGTGACGTCAGGCGGAGACGCCAGCGAGGCGAGCGATGATTGGCGGGATGAGGGCGGTTGCGAGGTCGGTTCGAGAGCCTCCGCCCAGGACGACCAGGAGTTTTCCCTGGCACACCTCTCGCGCGGTCTCCTGCACCAATCCTGCGAGACCACGGAATGCCTCCGACGTGAGCCCTCGGTCCCCGTAGTCTCCCTGGTGGGTATCGAACCCGAAGTACCACACCATCAGGTCCGGATGGAAGAATCTCGTCCGCGCCTGGAAGGTTTTGCGGACCAAGTCCAGGTACGCCCGATCGGGGGAGGCGTCGAGAGCCCAGGGCTCCGGCGCCGCCGCGTCCACCTTCGTCCCGTCTGCGGAGATGTAGTCCACGTTGCATATGCACACGTGCAACACGTCCGGATCATCCACCACGAGATCCCGTGTCCCATCCCCGTGATGGGCGTCCGTGTCCAGGATGGCGACCCGGCGAAGGCGCCGGGCACGTCGGGCCTGGCGGATGGCGATGACCACATCGTTGAAGCAGCAATAGCCCCCGAAGAAGTTCCGCCCGGCGTGGTGGCCGCCTGCGCCGATGAAGCAGAAGACATTGTGGAGCTCCCCCGCGGCGACGCGGTCCATTCCCTCCACCACGCCCCCCACGGAGGCGCGCGCCGTGGATCAGAACGGATCGGCTTCCACCTCCGGGATCATGTGAGGATCGTGCGCCAGGAGGATCAACTCGTCCGTGACGGGTGCGCACTCGAAGAGCCTGACGTGGGGCGACTCGATCAGTGGACCCAGGGCACCGGGAAAGTCTGCGAGGCGCCGGCCCGCCGTCAGATAGCTCCGGCGGCTGAACGAGGGATGGTAGAAGATGCCGGTCACGCCTCCAAGCGGCCGATCCCGCGTCACGCCTTCCATTCGAAGGTCACGGCAAGAGCCGGGGCCGCGGCGGCCGCCAGCTCCTCCAGTCGGCGTTGGTCCTCGGGACGAAAGTCGGGGCCAGCCTCCCCATGGGTATCCCCGCGGCGGCTGGCCTCAATCACCGCCTGAACCTTCCCGTCCGAATTCTTGAGGCCGACCGCGAGGAGCTTCTGGATCTGTCGCGGGGTCTCTCCCTTGATGCGGATCCGCTCGTAAAAATCCAGGTGGGGCACATCGCGAGCCGCATTGATCAGGACGCTTCGTCCCGTCTGGACCACGCGGCTGGCCAGGCTGGGGACCGAGAGGGGAAACTTGTTGATCCCGCCTTCGGCCAGCTCAGGTGGATAGACGAACTCCAGGAGAGTCCGATCCCGGTTCGGGATCAGGATGGCCAGCTCGTCCTGCCGGAGGTCCAGCGCCCTGGAGACCGCGGAGGCCAGCGCCCCCAGGGCCGCCCCTCGCTGCCCGGCGCCCGTCTTCGCCCCCACCTCCTTCAGGAAAAGGCGCAGCTCCTGCTCCAGCTCATCCATGGTTCTCCTCCCTCGGCACAGGGATGGCTGAGGCCGCGTCCATCAGGATCCGGACGATCTCACCGATGACGTGCTGCAGCACCCCATCTCCCAGCGCCGGGGACGCCTTCGAGGCGTCCCCCAGCACACCCGAGGGAAACAACCGCTCGGGATGGGACAGGATCTGGAAGCGAGGAAAGCACGGTCGCGCGGCGTCGGGGATGCGATCGCTCCGCACGAGGCGCGGATCAATCGCCAGCATGACCGACGTCTCGATGGATGCGGCATGCCCGTCCTCGGCGGGCGGCCCCGCCTCAGCCAAAGACGGCAGCGAAATGTCATACGGGCCGATCACCAGGATGGTCAGGCCCTCGTCCCGCTCCACCAGGGGCAGGGCCGCCTGGCGCAGCGCCTCCATGTGGGCGCCCCCCGCGTGGCCCGAGATCACGCCAATCCGGCGCGCCCCCTTCTCGACATACCCCGCCAGGATCTCCCGCACCAGTCCCTCCAACGTACCCGAGGAGAGGGAGATCGTCCCGGGGAAATTCCGCGTGGAACGGCAGACCCCGTACGCCACACCCGGCGCCACGACCCCGTTCACCTCGCGCGCCACGGCGCGGCAGACATACTCGGCCTGGATCATGTCCGATGCGAGCGGCAGGTGCGGACCGTGCTCCTCGGTGCTCCCGATGGGCAGGAGGAGCCAGGCCTTCCGGGCCATGGCCTCGGCGAACTCGAGCATGGTCATGCAGCCGATGTCGTGGTTCATGGCCGGGTCTCCGGCAGGGGCAGATTCAGAGGGTTGGCCAGGTAACGGTCCCGGCACCCCGGGCACAAGAGGTGCTGCTCCTCGTGGTAGACGTCGCGCATCAGCTCGTTCGGGTCCGCCCTCTCCATGGTCTCCACCAGCTCGCGCAGTCGGGTTTCCAGCTCTTCGGCCGTCTTCACCTCGGGGAGCACGCCGTCGAAATCGGCAAAGACCTGGATCTTGAGCTCGTAGGCCAGGCTGCCGTCCGGCATCTCCCTGCCGCACTTCTCGCAGGTCTTGCTCATGGTCGGATGCCCGAGCCAGGAGGCTCGCTCCTCTCTTCGGATCCGGGTTCGGCCGTCACGGGTCCCGTATCACATATGAGGGCAGTCTCGTCGCAGCAATCGAACTTCGCGCACTTGATGCAATCCTTCCAGATCTTCTGCGGCAGCTCTCGCTTGTCGATCCTGCGGAACCCGAACCGTTCGAAGTAGCCCGGACGGTAGGTCAGCGCGAAGACACGCCGCACGTCCAGCGCGGCTGCCTCTTCGAGACAGGCGGTCACCAGCGCGGCGCCCAGGCCCTTGCCGCCGTGCGCCTCATGCACGGCCAGCGTGCGGATCTCCGCCAGGTCCTCCCAGTAGAGCGAGAGGGCGCAGAGCCCGAGGATCTCCCCGTCCACCTCGCAGACGAAGAAGTCGCGCAGGTGCTGGTACAGCTCGTTGAGGGTGCGCGGCAGCAGTTCCCCACGTGCGGCGAAGTGCGCGACCAAGGTTTGCATCGCGGGCACGTCAGTGGCCCGCGCCTTCCGAACGCTGGTCCCCGATCCAGTTGCAGGGTCCAGACGCCCAGAGGGTACCCGGAATGCGGAATTCTCGGCTTGGCGCCGCTCGGCGCTCACCGCTCGGGGCTCACCGCTCGACCCCACCCCCTCGATGGTCACCTGGCCGGGATTCCCCTCCTCCCCGCCGATTTGCACGGGAGACCCTAAAGCCTGCTGCACGATGCGCACCGTGGTCAGCAGGTGCGGCGTGACCCGTGAGGTGGTGAGGCGCGACGTCCCGCCGGCCAGCGCCATAGGAAGGATTAATTGATCGGCCAGGTGCGGGTCGCACGCGGCTTCGGTCTTGAGGAAATCGAGGAGGGCACTCACGACCTCGTCTGCCACGCGTTCAGCCGGCTTCCCCCGCTCTCCCAGGGTGGAGAAGCCGGCGGGAAGGCCCCCCGCATCGGCCACCAGCATCAGGACGCTTCCCGCCCCGGACGCCTCCGCCTCGGCCAATGCGATGTCGGCCTGTTGTCCCTCGGCCTCGAGGCGCCGGAGCGCCTGATCCCGCTGCCGCTCCGCAATGCCGCGCGGGAGGTTCGCCACAGCCGACAGCCCGCGCAGGCGCGCGGCGCCTCGCCGGGATACCAGGCTCACCGGGCGCAGGTCCGCCCCCCCTTCGATCGCGACGTGAACCCGTCCACCTCCCTTGGGATAGAATCCCCACCGCAGCAGCTCGAGCGTGGCCGACACTCCCATCTCGGCCAAGACCGGGAACCACACCTCGCGCACGTAGTGGACCGGAGGGCTCCACGGGACGTGGGTTCCCCCCGTCAGGACGACCCGCGACGGACCACGCGCGAGCGCCAGGGGAAGCAGGATGGCCTGGAGGACCAGCGCCGTGGAGCCGGCCGTCCCCACGTCGAGATGATACTCGCCGGCTCGGATTGCGTTCGGCACAAAATGCACCCGTTGCGAGCCGAGAGCCGCACCCTCCACCTGCGCCCCGCAGATCTGGGCCAGCGCGCTCACGGCCGTGAGATGCTGGGCCTGCAGGCCGGGATTCCTCCGCCGAGCGCGGATCGCGTGGATCTCGACCGGCACGCCGCGGATCGCCGACAGGGCCAGCGCGGTGCGCAGGACCTGTCCGCCCCCTTCTCCCTGCCCTCCATCAATCTTCCAAGTGGCCACGCCCGTTTCCATCTCGTGTGCGGCGGCTTCTCTGGCCGGCCTCCTCAGCGTGACAAGCTCCCCTTCTGCGTCACCTTCTCCGAGAACCTGGCCATGTTTACGATGAACCGTTCGTGCTCGCCCTCGGGCATCTTCATCCTTCTCATCGTGAGGCCCGAGGTCACGCCCGAGGTCACGGAGGACTCGCCGGTCCGTCTCCCGCCCTGACCCTGCGACCGCTCCCGCCGATCCAAGTGAGCCCCTTCTATCACCGAGCTTTGGCGGGTGTCAAGGCGGATGCCAATTGGAAGAGAGGGCTCTGCCGCAACGGGGAGGGGCAGGCGATTCGGACCGTGGCCCACTCTGGAACGCAAAGCGGGAGAGACAGCAATCAGGCACAGGTTGCATCTTTCGCCGTTAACGTGGTACATTCTGCCTGGCCAGGGCCTGTAAGTGTGCGCCGTTTCGAGGCCTGCGCCCCAGAAATTGTTTGACAGGTTCTGGGTGCGTCCATAGAGTCTCACTCGTTTTTGCCGGACTGGCGACGGATGATTCTCGCGAAAGGAGGCCCGGGTGCGACCCAAGGTCTTGGTGACTCGCAAGGTGTTTGATGAGACGCTGATCCTGCTCAGCAAGCACTTTGACATCGAGTCGAACCAGCGAGACGTCCCCTTCACCCCGGCACAACTGGTGAAGAGGCTCCAGGGGAAGGCCGGCGGCATCACCCTCCTCACCGACATCATTGACGAGCGAGTGCTCGCCCAGTCCCCCGACCTGAAGATTGTCTGTAACCTGGCCGTGGGATTCAATAACATTGATCTCAAGGCCTGCACCCGCCGTGGGGTCATGGTCACCAACACCCCGGGCGTGCTGGACGACACGACGGCTGATTTCACGTGGTGCCTTCTGCTCGCGGCTGCACGCCGCATCGTAGACGGGGACAATTTCCTTCGTGCCGGCAAATGGAAGGGCTGGGTGTTCACGTACTTCATGGGGCACGATGTCCACAGGAAGACCTTAGGCGTCTTGGGCCTCGGACGGATCGGCAAGGGCGTAGCCAGACGGGCCAAGGGCTTCGACATGCGAGTGATCTACCACGATCCGACCCGCGTGGACGAGGCCACCGAGCGGGAGCTGGGGGTCATGTACGTCGACAAGCGGACACTGCTCCGCGAGTCGGACTTCGTGAGTCTGCACGTCCCGCTCAATCCCGAGACCACCCATTACATCTCGCACGGCGAGTTCGCCCTGATGAAGAAAACTGCCATCCTCATCAACGCCTCTCGAGGTCCCGTGGTGGACGAGAAGGCCCTGGTCAAGGCATTGAAGGAGGGGAAGATCGCAGGGGCCGGACTCGACGTGTACGAGAAAGAACCCAAGGTCGAACGGGGACTCATCGGATTGAAGAATGTGGTCCTCGCCCCACACATCGCCAGCTCGTCGTATGAAACCCGCATGAAGATGGCCACGATGGCGGTCCAGAACTGTATCGCCGGCCTCACCGGGCAGCGCCCGCCGAATCTGCTGAACCCAGAGGTTCTGGGGCGCTAGCCCCGCTCCCCGATCGTCGTGAGACCCGGGGCGGAACCGCGGTTCCGCCCCATTTTTTCCTCCGATCACCGGTCATCGCACGCAAGGAGGCAGGCTCCCATGAAAGAGAAGATCGGTTTCGTCGGCACCGGTATCATGGGCAAGCCCATGGTGAAGAATCTGCTCAAGGTGGGCTATCCCGTCCTCTGCTACGACATCGTCCCCGAGCCCCTCAAGGACCTGGCCTCGGCGGGCGCGAGCGTGGCGTCCTCCAACCGGGAGGTCGCGGAGAAGTCCGAGGTGGTCATCACGATGCTCCCCAACTCTCCCCACGTCGAGCAGGCGGTCCTGGGGCAGGCCGGCGTTCTGGAGGGCGCGCGGTCCGGCCTCCTCCTGCTGGAGATGAGCACCATCTCGCCCATCGTCTCCCAGAAGGTGGCCGCCGAGGTGGCCAAGCGCGGTGTCAAGATGCTGGACGCGCCGGTATCCGGCGGCGAGAAGGGAGCCATCGAGGGGACGCTCTCCATCATGGTGGGGGGCGAACGGGCCGTCTTCGATCGCGTCCTCCCCATCTTCCAGGCCATGGGCAAGACCATCACATACATCGGCCCCATCGGCTCCGGCGGCTTCGTCAAGCTGGCCAACCAGATCATCGTGGCCATCAACCTCACCGCCATCGCCGAGGCCCTGGTCCTGGGCACGAAGGCCGGGATCGACCTGGAACTCATGATCAACGCGTTGAGCGGCGGTCTGGCCGGCAGCAAGTGCCTGGACCAGAAACGGAACAACTACCTCCAGCACGCATACCAGCCGGGGTTCAAGGTGGACCTCCATTACAAGGACCTGAACCTGATCATGGAGGCGGGGCAGAGCCTGGGCGTCCCCCTCCCCACCACTGCCCTCGTCCGGGAACTCTTCTCGACCCTCCGGGTCAAGGGTCGAGGGCAACTGGACCATTCGGGCATCGTGACGCTCATCGAGGAACTGGCGAACGTGAAGGTCGGAAAAGCCTGATCGCACCGCCGGGGTTCACCCGGCGGTGACCGTCCTCTCCCCAATCGCAGACAGGAGAAAGAGTCGCCATGGACCACAAGACGCAAGAGCAGCTCGCAAAGCGGTACCGGGAGCTTTCGGCGCACTTCGATCACTGGGAGAAGGTCAAGGATCTGATCGACCAGTTCATCGACATCATCCTCAACTACCGCCAGAGCGGCCACCCCGGCGGGTCCCGCTCGAAGGTTCACGCGCTCGTCGTGACCCTCCTCGGCGGCGTCATGCGCTGGGACATCCGGCATCCGGAGAAGCGGTTCGGAGACCGGTTCGTCCTCGTCGCCGGCCACACGGTGCCGCTCATCTACTGCACCCTGGCTGTCCTCAACGAGGCTCTACGGGTCAAATACCGGCAGACCGGGGACAAGCGCTACGCGATTCCCCACGAGGCGGAGCGGGCGCTGTACTGGGAGGATCTCCTCAAGTTCCGCCGCCGGGGCGGCCTGGCCGGTCATGCCGAATTCGAGGGCAAGACACTGTTCCTCAAATTCAACACCGGCCCCTCCGGCCACGGCTCCCCGCCTGCGGCGGGAGAAGCCCTCGCGCTCAAGCGGGCCGGCGCCGACGGGGTGAAAGTCTTCGCCTTCGAGGGCGAGGGCGGCCTCACGCCCGGCGCCGCCCACGAGACGATGAACTCGGCCTGGGGGCTGGCCCTGCACAACCTGCACTACGTCTTGGATTGGAACGACTACGGGATCGACGACAATCCTCTCAGCAGCGTCGTGTACGGGAAGCCCGTGGACTGGTTCGGCTCCCACGGCTGGCGCGTCTATGGCACCGAGCTCGGCAGCGAGTGGGGACCGGTGACGCAGGCCCTGCTCACCATGATCATGGATGAGAACCCCAACCACACCCCCGCCGTGACGTGGGTCAAGACGCGCAAGGGACGGGGCTACCTGAAGTATGACAACCACTCGCACGGCAGCCCGCACGCGATGAACTCCGAGCTGTTCTGGAACACCAAGCGCCCCTTCGCCGAAAAATACGGCGCGACCTTCACGAACTTCGGCGGCAAGGCGCCCAGCGATCCCGCGGCGCTCAAGGCCGAGTTCGAGGCCAACCTCAAGGCCGTGGTCGAAGTCCAGCACCGCGACCAGACGCTGGTGGATTACCTCGCCGAAACCCTCGTCGCCCTGGGCGAGAGCGTGCCGCAGGAAATTCCGAGCTTCCGCCTGGGCAAGCGAGGGATCCCCTTCCAGGATCCGCGCGCGCTCGACTACCGGAACTATCCGGCGGACCTGTTCGCCAAGCCCGGTAGCTCGGCCCCCAACCGCGCCGCGCTGGCCAAGTGGGCAGCGTGGATCAACGCCTTCGGCGCCAAGGAGTACGGCCGCCCGCTCTTCATCGCCGCCTCGGCGGACCTGGCCGAGTCGACCAACCTCAGTGGCTTCGCCAAGGGCTACGGGGATTTCCCCGGCTACGGCAGGTACGAGCGGTTCGGCGGCCCCGAGGGCACCCTCCTGCCCACGGAGATCACGGAATTCACCAACGCGGGGATGATGGCCGGCATGGTGACGGTCAACATGGCTCCAGACCCCGAAAAGGAGTTCGACGGCTTCTGGGGGGCGTGCTCCACGTACGGATCGTTCTCCTACCTCAAGTACGGCTTGTTTCGCCTCCTGAGCCAACTGGCTCAGGACTGCCAGCTCAAGATCGGCAAGGTGATCTGGGTCGCCGGCCACTCCGGTCCGGAGACCGCCGACGACAGCCGCACCCACTTCGGGATCTTTGCGCCAGGTGTGACCCAGCTCTTCCCGGACGGCAAGGTTATCAAC
>JBIOJT010000024.1:0-23328 GCA_044451055.1 Methylomirabilales bacterium (SeqCode) | reverse complement strand
TGCCCGTGCCCACCATGATGGCCGTGGGCGTGGCCAGGCCCAGAGAGCAGGGGCAGGCGATGATCAGGACGGAGACGAAGTTCAGCAGGCCAAAGAGGAACGCCGGGCTGGGCCCGAAGGCCCACCAGATGATGAACGTCACGACCGCGATCCCGATGACGGTCGGGACGAAGATGCTGGCCACATAGTCGGCCATGCGCTGGATAGGCGCCTTGGAGCCCTGGGCCTCCTCCACCAGCCGGATGATCTGGGCCAGCACGGTGTCCTTCCCCACCTTGGTGGCCTCGAACCTGAACGTCCCAGTCTTGTTCAGCGTGGCGCCGATCACCTGCTCGCCCGGTCGCTTCTCCACCGGCAGGCTCTCGCCGGTCAGCATGGACTCATCCACGGCCGAGGCGCCCTCACGCACCACGCCATCCACCGGCACCTTTTCGCCGGGACGCACGATGACCAGGTCGCCGATCCGGACCTCCTCCACGGGGATGTCCGTCTCCTCCCCGTTCCGGACGACCCGCGCCGTCTTCGCCTGGAGCCCCATCAGGCGCTTGATCGCCTCGCTCGTCCGGCCCTTGGCGATCGCCTCCAGCAGGTGGCCCAGGAGGATCAGGGTGATGATGACCGCTGCCGTGTCAAAGTACACCGCTGGCGCGATCCCCCGCGCCTGGAAGAAACCCGGCGCCACGGTCATGGCCAAGCTGTACAGGTACGCGGATGATGTGCCCACGGCGATCAGGGTGTTCATGTCCGAGGTCTTGTGGCGCAGGGCGGCCCAGAACCCCCGGTAATACTGGGACCCCACCCAGAACTGCACCGGGGTGGTGAGTGCAAGGAGGACCCAGAAGTTCTGGAGGAACGTGGGAACCCAGGAGAACCACCCAGGGAGACTGCCCAAGACCACGGGAACCGTGAGGATGATGCCCACGGTCAATTTCGTTTTCAACCTGCGGATCTCTCGCTCGCGCGCCGCCTTCTCGTGATCGCCCGGATGGGCTCCCTCGGCCACCTCCAGGGCCTCGTAGCCGACCTCACGGATGGCGCGCCGCAGATCCTGGAGGCTGGTGGTCGCGGGGAGGAACTCCACCGTGGCGGCATTGGTCGCCAGGTTCACGTTCGCCGACACGACACCGGGGGCCAGATTCAGGGCCCGCTCGATGGTGGCCACGCAGGATGCGCAGGAAATCCCACTGATCGGGATCGTCACCTTCTCCACCAGCGGTGTGTATCCGGTCTCCGCGATCGCCTTCACCAGGGCCGACGGCCCGACCCGGTTCGGATCGTAGTGGACGGTGCCGCGCTCCGCCGCCAGGTTCACCACGGCTTTCCGCACCCCGGGGACAACCGTCAGCGCCGCCTCGACGGTCGAGACGCACGAAGCGCAACTCATCCCATGGATGCCGATGTTTACCCGGGCGGGGGAATCCCCGGATGGCAGGGACGACCCTGCGGAGGTTTCGCGAGATGCGGCGACCCCGATCTGACCGATCTGAACCACGGTCGGCGTTTTCCCGCCCTCGCCATTCGAGTACTTATCGGGATTGGCGTCGAATTTCTCCTTACAACCGACCGCGCAGAAGTAAATCGTCTGGCCGTTGTGGCGGCTGGTCGTCGCCGCCTCGGCCTCCTCTATGCTCATCCCGCACACAGGATCACGAACCATCTTGACTACCCCCCACTCATCTTCCGCTTACGACGCCCGCACCGAACAGGCTCCAGGCGGGGCACAAACCACCTCCTTGCCCTCGGATCTCGGCCCAATTGGGGTTTGGGAATTGGTCAATGGTCATTGATCGCGTCATCCGGGTTAGCGCGCCGTGAACCCACGATAGCGCGAGAACACCCCGATCAGTTCCTCGATCTTCCGGGCCCGCTCCCGCTCGGTGCCCGCCTTCATGCTGTCCATGACGCAGCTCTCGATGTGGCGGTGCATGAGGATCTTCGACACCTGCTCCAGGGCGCCTTGCACGGCTGAGAGCTGGAGCATGATGTCCACGCAGTACTTGTCCTCCCCGATCATCCGCTGAATCCCCTGCACCTGGCCCTCGATGCGCCGCAGGCGGTTGAGCGCCCGCCGCTTCGTCTCTGAATCCATCATGTCTCGGTACCCTCCTGTACTATACCCTGGTATGGTATATAACAGATCACGTTCCCGGCGTCAAGTCCGCGTGCGGTCTGCGCACCGAAGAGAGCACACGTAGCAGGAGAGGAAGTGGGTGGGACCGGATGCAATCTCTGGATGGTTATGGTGTCGGCCAAGAGCAAGAGGATGGTCAGAGGGGATCTGCGTCAGTACCCGGGCACGTTCCGCACGAAGGCGGTGGCCAGGATATTCTTGAGGTCCTTAATCAGGGCCTCATTGGGAAGTTCCCGCACGATGACCCGTACGGCAAACCCGCAGTTCTTGCATCGCCTGTACTGAAAGACCCAGCGACTGTCCTCCTGGGACGCCCCAATCTCCTCCATCTCGGTGAAACAACACGGGCCCGAGCGTAATGGCGAGATGATGCGAGTCGGGTATCGGATGAAGACATCTGCTGAGAGATTAGCGACCGGGACCTTATTTTCAAAAGGCACCATCGGTGGGAGAGGGAAAAGAATCCCCGGCGGGAGAAAACCCGCCGGGGTTCGGGAGGAAGCACGAGTTCTTGGGTGTTCCTCGGCAAATTACAGAGCCACCATCAACCCCCAGGCCAGGCTCAGGAGTGCTGCCAGCAGGAGAAGGACGTACTCCGAGCGGATCAGCTCAGCGCGCATTTCTGCCACTCCTATCGTCCACGTGCAAAGCGGGAATGGCTGTGCGGCTTCGATCCCAGCCCGTCCGGCGGCAGGCGCCAGTAGGCCACCCACGGTCGCTCGGACTCCGCAGCGCTCACACGAAGGGGCAGTTCCATCTCCACGTCGAATGCCTGTGCCTCGGCCTCCGCCAACTCTTCCAAGAGCTGCAACTCCTGATCCGGTGACCACACATCCGTTTCCTTGAACATCACCCTACCTCCTTGCCACGACGGTATTGGGATCGAGCAGGGCGCAAGCCCGCGCTAGTCTCAACGACTGTGCCGAACCGACAGGGGCTGGTTCAGCACGTAGACGTCCAGGTGTCTCTGATGAATGGTGAATCCAGCATCACCGTTCGGTTTACGCCGCCTCTGTCTCACCGGATCCGCCTCTCAGTGAGAACGCACCGCAGGAGTCATGCGGCGAATGGATCACAGCCACGCGGGTGGGCGCCTGGCCGCGACCGGTCGACCCGCCTCCATCCCGTGGAGCCGGGAGAGGAGGCGCGTGCGATGATCCTCCTCGTCGTCGCGCAGATGTTCCATCAAGCTCAAGAGTTCCTCGCGGTCCGCCCCCTTGGCCAGGCGGCTGAAGAAGCTCTGCGTTCGTTCTTTCTCCGTGGTGAATCGAAGGATGGCCTCTTGCGTTTGGGACAGGGGGTCGGGAAGGTCTGCGAGTGGCAGCGTGAGGTCCAATTGCGCGAGCCAGTCGTCGGCCAGACCGTCCATGAGGCTGACCAGCGTCAAAAGGTGTTTCAACCCGTCCAGAGCCAGTTGATTGTAGAGACGCCTGGCCTTCGGATCGGTACAGGCCCGTGCCGCGGCCGCCAGTCGTGCGAAGGACACCTTCTCCTTCGCTATAGCTAACAGGAGAATATCAGTCTCGCTCTGTGGAACCATCGACTCCAATGTGTCCTCCAGAACCCCGCCGGTCACCGACAGCATCGCGCTGCGCAGCAGAGCACTGCGTCTCACGCCGACGGGTGAACTCTCAGAGGAATGAGCAAAGGGGGTGCCACGAACCTCTGATGGATGCCTTCAAACGATGAACGCGGAAGGACCTTATTTCTCAAGAAGTTTAGGGGATGGGTATTTGTTGCATTGGACAGACAACCGGGCCTCCGGGCAAACGATGGGACGTGATTGTGCCAAGAGGCACCCGCGTCTGTGCCAAAACGCTCACCGACCGTCATCTCCTTCTTCCGCATTCTGTGCGCACCCGTTTCTCTGACGTGAAGGGAAGAGTACGTGCATCGTTGACTGCTTTTTGATTCTGGAGCGTTGCTGTGCTAGATTGCCCGGACAAGCAGACCTTTAGCCTCTCTGGAGGTTCACGTGGGATCTCCGCGTCGTTTCCTCCTCCTGGTCATCCTGCTGGCGGTGCTGATTGGCCCCAGCCACGCCGCCTCGCCAGCGTCGGCTCCGGAAGACATCCGCCTCCCCATCACCGAACACACGCTCAAGAATGGAATGCGTTTTCTCATCGTGGAAAGGCATGATTCGCCGACCTTCGCGGCCTACCTCCGCGTCCAAGTGGGAAGCGTCAACGAGACGCCTGGGCTCACCGGGATGGCGCACCTGCCCGAACACATGATGTTCAAGGGTACAACGCTGTTTGGCACGCTGGATCCGGAGCGGGAACTCCCCATCCTGGACAAGATCGACGCACGGTATCGGGTCCTCCAGGCCGAGAAGGCCAAGGGGAACCTGCCCGGTGGGACGGCGGATGCCGCGGCAGTGGCAGCCCTGGAAAAGGAGACCGCAGCCCTCGAAGCCGAAGCCAGGCAGTGCATCGTGCCCAACGAGTTGTGGGAGATCTACCGGCGGAACGGAGGCGTTCGGCTGAATGCCTCAACGTCCCGCGAAGGCACGCAGTACTTCATGAGCCTTCCCAGCAATCGGCTGGAACTCTGGGCCCTGTTGGAATCGGACCGGATGCGGAACCCCGTGTTCCGCGAGTTCCACGCCGAGCGGGAGGTCGTGCAGGAGGAGCGGCGCCAG
The DNA here is from genome assembly GCA_044451055.1 of Methylomirabilales bacterium (SeqCode). GTDB lineage: Bacteria > Methylomirabilota > Methylomirabilia > Methylomirabilales > 2-02-FULL-66-22 > 2-02-FULL-66-22. The sequence continues at coordinate 18,556 of JBIOJT010000024.1, read as the reverse complement.
CGCGTGGATACGAACCCGCGGGGACAGCTGTTGGAGGCGGCGCTGGCCACGGCCTTTGTCGCCCTCCCCTACCGCCATCCCGTCATCGGCTGGCCGAACGAACTGGAGAATCTCACCCGTCCCCAGGCCCGCGAGTTCTTCCGCACCTACTACGCGCCCAACAACGTCTTGGCCGTTCTCGTCGGGGATCTCGATCCGGCCGCGGTGATCCGGATGGTAGAACGGTATTTCGGAAGCATCCCGGCGCAGCCAATCCCACCACCCCTCCCTCTGGAGGAGCCACCCCAGCCGGGGGAGCGCCGCATCCGGGTCGAGTTCCCGGGCGACTGGCGTTTCGCCTTCGAGGAACGGAAGATGATCCAGGCCATCACGGCGGAAGAAGTCATCACAGCGGCAAAGCGCTACCTCCTGCCCCGATACCGAACCGTGGCCTGGTTGGTCCGAGGACAGACACCCGCCTTCCCTCCCCTGGTCAGACGAGACCGCCCCGCGCTGCAGCCCTGGGAGACCAATTGAGGCCACGCCGGCTTCGGGATCAACCGGTTCAATCCCGACCGGTATGCCATCGAGTTGACGGATGCCATCCTCGGAGGGAGCGGCTTCACCAGCCGGATCACGGAGCGGGTCCGAACCGAGGAGGGATTGGCCTATTCCGTGGGAACGGCGTTCCCCACCGGCACGCGGAACATCAGCCTCTTCCGGGCGACGGCCCAGACCAAGAACGAGAACGTCCCCCGCGCGGTGGCCGCCATCCTGGAAGAGATGCGCCGGATCCAACAGCAACCAGTCTCGCAGGACGAACTGGACCGTGCGAAGGAGGCCATCGTCAACTCCTTCGTCTTCCGGTTCACCTCCCGCTTCGGGATCGTGGTGCAGCTCATGACGCTGGAATTCGACGGGTATCCCGCCGACCACCTCGACACCCTGCTCGACCGCTATCGCGGCATCACGGTGGCCGAGGTCCAGCGGGTCGCCAGACAATACCTCCATCCCGACGCCACCACAATTTTCATCATCGGGGATCCGGCGAATTTCGAGTCCGCTATGCGCACCTTCGGGCCGGTGCATCGTCTGACGGTTGAATCGCCGGGATGAGGAGCGCCCCACTTTCCGCGACGGGAACCTTTCCATCACCGCCGGCGTTAGAACTGACAGGAGGACACCGCTCTTTCTCCAACACGCGCTCGTGACACCCAGAGGAGAACACATATGACCATGCCCAGGATCCTGGCGGTGGGAACAGCCAATCCCCCGAACCGTTTCACCCAGGACGAGGCGTTAGCGCTGGCGGGCTACACCGACGAGCGCCGACGAGGCTTCTTCCTGAACAGCGGCATCCAAGGGCGATACCTGGCCATCGAGCGGAATGGCTTTCGCCCCACCGAGAGCCTGGATGACCTGCAAGCGCGCTTCCGCAAGACCAGCGTGGATCTGGGGTGCCGGGCCCTACTGGCCGCCCTGTCCCGGGCCGGTCGCCGCCCTCAGGACCTCGACTTTCTTGCCACCACGACCTGCACCGGACGCCTCTGCCCCAGCCTGGATGCCATCCTGAGCCGGGAGCTGGGACTGCGCAGCGACCTCCAGCGAGTCCACGTGGGCGATACCGGCTGCGCCTCGGCCATCGTGGCGCTGCAACAGGCGTGGAACCACGTGCAGGCGTTTCCCGATCATCTGGCGGCTGTCGTTGCCGTGGAGGTCTCCTCCACCAGCTACTACATGGACGACGATCTGGAGACGGCCGTGGCCAACGCCATCTTTGCCGACGGCGCGGGCGCCGCGATCCTCGCCGGCGCCGGGACGATCGGCGGGGGCGAGGGGCCCGAGGTGGTCGCACACCGGACGCTGGTCCGGTCCGAGTTCCTGGACCTCATGGGCTTCACGTTCCCGGCCGGTTACCAGCGCATTCTGCTGTCCAAGGACGTGCGGCACGTCGCCGCCGATATGGTGGCAGAGCTGGCCGATCAGCTCCTGGCCGCCCACGGACTCACCCGGGCGGACGTGGATCACTGGGTCCTGCACTCGGCCGGGCGTCGCGTCATCGAGCGGGCCCAGCGTCAACTCGGCTTGTCGGACGACGCCCTCGCGCACGCCCGGACCGTCCTGCGCGACTATGGGAACATGTCCTCGGCCACCGTGCTCTTCGTTCTCCAGCACCTCCTCGAGACGGCGAACCCGCGGACGGGCGACTGGGGCGTGATGATCGCACTGGGACCGGGATTTGCCGCAGAGGGAGCGCTCCTCCGATGGTGATGACACCGGGCCGCCTGATCGGCGCGCTCGAGCTGATGGAGCTGCCCGACGCCGACCCCGGCGAGCTGGCCCAAACCCTCGACGATCTCGCCTGGATCAATCGCCGGCTGGGAGGCATGCGACTGATTCACGCTCACCTCGCTTCGTTCCTCGACGACCACGCCGGGCCGATTCGCATCCTGGATGTGGGTACGGGCTACGCGGATGTCCCACGAGCGATTGCCCGGTGGGGGCGACGAATAGGGCTTCCCGTCGAGATTGAAGGCGTTGATCACCACGACGGGATCCTCGCATTGGCCCGACACGCCAGCGCCACCTATCCGGAGATCCGCATCCGCCAGGGCGATGCGATGGCTCTCCCCTATCCCGGGGGAAGCTTCGATATTGTCCTCGCCTCCCTCGTCCTCCATCACATGGAGGGAGAGGAACAGGTCTGGCTGTTGCGTGAACTGTACCGGGTGGCACGTCGCGCCGTCCTGGTGAACGATCTCCGCCGGGGGTACTGGCCATTCGTGGTCACCTGGGCCGCCCTTCACGTCGTCTCGCGGAGCCGCCTGACACATCATGACGGCCCGCTGTCGGTGCGTCGGGGCTTCCTGCCCACGGAATTGTTGGCGCTGGCACGCAGGGCGGGCTGGGTGCGGGCGAGGGTCTCGCGCCACGCCTTCTTCCGACTGGCCCTCGTCGTGGAGAAGGCCTGAGGGCTCCGGCATGGGACGCGGAATGAGATCGGCTGTGACGGCGCTCGGCCTCCTGGCCATCCTCTCTTTCGTCCAATCTTTCGTCCAAGCCGGCGCAGCCTGCGAGCTCCCACCCCCTCGGGACCCCGCGAAGCCCGGAGCGCTTTACCGCGCGCTGACCGGGCCAAGCCGGGTGCGTTTCGACGCCAAGGCGTTCCTGCACGATTTTGCGGGCAAGACTTCGCAGGTTGAAGGGACCATTCGCGTCGGTGACCCGGACCGGCTTTCCGATGTGGAGGCCTGCATCCGAATCGACGCCGCCAGCCTGGACACGGGCAACAGCACCCGCGATGGCATCATGCGGGACGACCACCTGGAGACCGCGAGGTTTCCAACCATTGACTTCCTGCTGAAGATGGTGGACGGCGTGACGCACCAGGCCGGGAACTGGGAGTTCACGGCCAGAGGGACACTTTCCTTGCATGGTGTGAGCCGGGAGATCCAATTCCCCGTGCGGGCACGCGAGGAGGGAGACGCCGTCCTGCTGACGGGACAGCTCCCCTTGAAGATGACCGACTATCGCATTCGGATCCCCGGATTCCTCTTCCTCACCGTCGAGGATCAAGTCGTGGTCAGCTTTGATGTGACCGCAAGGCCCGCCAAGTGATGTGCTTCAGGGAAAAAATCCGAAGCCTGCAATCCAAAATCCGGTGTGGATGATGTGGGACGCGATTGTAGCCGGCGCGGGACCCGCGGGCTGCACGGCGGCGGTTCTCCTCGCCCGCGAAGGTCTTCGGGTGGTCCTCCTGGACAAGTCGGCGGCGCCGCCCTCGAAGGTCTGCGGTGAGTATCTGAGCCCTGGATGCCTGCGCATCCTGAACCGGATCGGCGCTCTGCAACCGGTCCGGGAGGCGGGGGCACGGCCACTGTCCGGGATGGTGATTCACACGGCCGCCGGGCGGTCGCTGCGGGCGACATATCCTGGCGGAAAAGCCTTGGGCTTTCCCGGTACCCACGCGTTGGCCATCCGGCGGGACCGGCTGGACCCCATCCTCCTGGACCTGGCTCTCAAGACCGGCATCGAGTACGTGCCACACTTCCAGGTGTGCGATCTCCTCCGAGAGAGCGAACGGATCGTAGGCGTCCGCGGGCGACACCGGGGGAGGGCCTCCGCTCTTCGCGGCCGCCTGATCATCGGTGCAGATGGGCGCAACTCCGTGGTGGCACGACGCCTCGGGACCGTGAGGCGACACCCCTGGCTGGACAAGGTCGCCCTGGTAGGGTACGCCGCTGGCGTGAGACGTGCCGAGGACGTCGGCGAGATATTCCTCGGCTCCGACCGGTACTGCATCCTGAACCCCATCGGCCAGGATCTCACGAACATCGGCCTTGTCATCAACCGACGTGAATTCCATCGCCCGACCGATCCGGCAGGCTTCCTGCGAGAAGCCGGTGCGACCCTGCCCGGCCTGGGGGATCGCCTGACACGCGCTCGGCTCGTCGCACCCACGCGCTGTCTCGGCCCCCTGGCCCACCACGCGACCCGCGTGGCTGCCCCGGGCGCGCTGCTCGTCGGAGACGCGGCCGGGTTTCTGGACCCCTTCACGGGGGAAGGCATCCATGCCGCCCTGCGCAGCGCGGAGCTGGCGGTGGAGTCCGCCTTGCCGGTGCTCTGCGGCGGGCACGCCCGGCCGCCCGAGCTTCACGGTTATGCCGTGGCCTGGCAGCTCGAAACCAGGACGAAGTGGCGGCTCTGCAGCGCGCTCCAGCACGCCATCCGGCGCCCCATCGTCGCGGAGTGGCTCGTGTCCTTCCTGAGCCGCCGGCCGGACCTCACCGCCTTCCTCATGGCCGCCGTCGGGGACCTGATGCCAGCCCAAGTGCTGACCCCGCGTGGCCTCCTGACCCGACTCCTGGCCGGGCACGCGTCACCCAAGACCTGTCCCGAGGGCAGCTAGGACGGGACTGCGACCCCGAAGGTCCGCTCGAGCGGACAAACTCTTCCGGCGATCCGCACCTGCTCCTTTTCCGGCTTGACAGCCCCGGGCGGCTCTGGGTATAGTGCATTACGAAATTGAAAGTCATTTTCAATGAGGGGCCGCCATGACCGATTCCGACGATCGCATCCAGCGCTTCGCCGACTTCCTCGCCCAGTCGGGCCTCAAGACTACCCGCCAGCGCGACCACATCGTCCGCGCCTTCTTCGACGCCGGGCGCCACGTGAGCGCGGAGGAGCTCTACCACCGGATCCGCACGGAGGACGCCAGCATCGGCCTGGTCACGGTGTACCGGACCCTGAAGCTTCTCCAGGAGGCCGGGCTGGCCACGGGACGGCAGTTCGGCGATGCCTACACACGCTTCGATCCGAACCCGGCCGACCGCCCCCACGATCACCTGATCTGCACCCGCTGCGGCAAGATCCAGGAATTCGCGGACGCCAACCTCCACGCCCTGTGGGAGAAGGTGGCGCGCGGCCGTGGCTTCACCGTGACCGAACACCGGCTGGAGCTCTACGGCTTCTGCCGCGACTGCGCGCGCCTGAACAGGGGTCGGGCCACCCGGAGCGTCCGGGCCTCCCGTGCCGCCTGAGCCCGAAGGAGACGCTGAATGCATCCCGCCCAGTCCCCTGCTCCGACGGATGAGATCCTGGAAGACTGCCTGCAGGCCGTCCACCGGCTGGAAGGACAGCGTCGCGCCGCCAACCTGCAGGAGGTAGCAGCCTTCGCGCGCATCACGCCGTCCTCCGCGAGCCGGGCCCTGGACGAACTGGAGGCGCGCGGGCTGGTGGCGAACGGGACACCCGACAATCTGAGTCTCACGGACGAGGGCCGGCGACAGGCCGCGGGGGTCCTGCGCCGCCACCGGCTGTCCGAACGTCTGTTTGCCGACATCCTTGGCCTGCCCTGGGACCGCGTCCACGACGAGGCCATGCGCCTGGAGCACGCGCTCACGCCCGAGGCCGAGGCACGGCTGGTTACCCTCCTGAACCATCCGGAGACGTGCCCGCACGGCGGGCCGATTCCGGCCGCCGACGGCAGCCTGACCCCGCCCGCGACCCGGGCCCTGGACCGTGTCCCGGCCGGCGCCCGGGTGTGGATCCAGCAGATCATCGAGGAGGAGGCCACGTTCCTGCGCCACCTGGCTAGCCTGGGCCTCCTTCCCGGAGCGGAGCTCTGCGTCCAGGAGGTGGCGCCCTTCGGAGGTCCCCTTTTGGTGCAGGTGGGCGACGCCCGCTACGCCCTGGGGCGCGACGTGGCCGCCAAAATCCTGGTGCGGGACAATCGGTGAGGGGAAACTGATCCATGCCAATGAGCTGTCACGGGGCCCTGCAGGAGTTGCGTGAGGACGTCCAGCTCTCCATCGCACTCGCCGGGAACCCCAACGTCGGCAAGTCCAGCCTGTTCAACCGGTTGACGGGGATGGGAGTCGTCACGGCCAACTACCCCGGCAAGACGGTCGAAGTGCAACTCGCCGAGACCCGCTTCGGCGATCGCACGATCGGGATCATTGACCTGCCCGGCACCTATGCGCTGGGCGGCATCTCGGAGGATCAGTGGGTCGCCCGCCAGGCCCTGCTGGACGGTACCCCGGACGCCGTCATCCTGGTTCTGGATGCCACCAACCTGGCGCGGAATCTTTATCTCGGGCTCCAGATCCTGGACATGGGCCTGCCCATGGTGGTGGCCCTAAACGTCGTGGATCAGGCCGAGGCCCGGGGCATCCAGGTGGATGTCGAGCGCCTGGGCGAGATCCTCGGGAGTCCGGTCGTCCCCACAGTCGCGACGCGAGGGACGGGACTGCACACGTTGATGTCTCAAGCAGTTGACCGCGCGACGCATCCGGTGCCGCTCCGGCCCAGGCTTCGCTACAGCACTGACGTGGAGGCGGCAATCGCCAAGCTGGAAAGGCCGCTGGCATCGCGGGAGGACCGCCCGCACGGGCTTTCGCCCCGGGCTACCGCCATCCTGCTCCTAGAGGGCGATCCCGAACTGGGCGCCTGGCTGGCCGCCGCGGAGGGTGCAGACGAACTGGTCCGTCTGCGGGACGAGATGACTGCTGTCCTGCAAGACATGCGCGGGGAGGATCCCTCGCTCCTCCTGGCGCGAGAGCGACACGGTCTGGCCGGCTTGATCGCCGCCGAAGTGGAGCAGCGGGACGCCCGCCGGTCCCTGCTCGCCGAGCGCCTCTGGCGTCTCACGACCGCGCCGGCGACCGGCCTGCCCCTGCTCGCGCTGGTCCTGGCCGGTATCTTCGGATTTCTCTTTTACGTCGGTGACTGGCTCTCCACGGCCTTCAGCGCTCTCTGGACAACCTTCGCCTCGCCGGTGATCCAATGGCCATTCCACGCCATCCTCGGCGACGGGGTCCTGTCGAGGACGCTGCTCTGGGGCTTCGACGCTGGGGTGAATGCCGCCCTCGCGGTCGGCATCCCGTATGTCCTCACCTTCTACGTCCTCCTGGCCGTCCTAGAGGATACCGGGTACCTGAATGCCATGGCCTTCCTCACCGACCAGGTCATGCACAAGATGGGGTTGCACGGGCGGGCGGTCATCCCCCTGGTGGCGGGCGCGGGCTGTAACGTGCCCGCCATCATGGGCACGCGGGTCCTGGGCAGCATGCGGGAGCGCATCATCGCCAGCACTCTCGTCGTCCTCACCCCGTGCAGCGCACGGACCGCGGTGATCCTGGGCGCGGTGTCCCTGACCGCCGGCTGGAAGCCGGCGCTGGCGATCTACGCTGTCACCTTCGCCGTGGCGCTGCTTACGGGGATCGGCATGCACCACATGCTCCCGGGGCGGGGCACGGGGCTCGTGATGGAGATGTTCCCCTTCCGCCGGCCCGGACTCTTGCCCATCCTCAAGAAGACCTGGTACCGGTTCCATGCCTTCGTCGTCGTCGCGACGCCCATCATCCTGGGGGGCAGCATCATTCTGGGCGGGTTGTACGAGACGGGCCTCCTCTGGAAGCTGGCCATCCCTCTGCGCCCCGTCATGGAGGGCTGGCTGGGGATCCCCGCCGTGGCCGGCATCACCTTGATCGTGGCGGTTCTACGGAAGGAGCTGGCCCTGCAACTCCTGATTACCCTGGCCATGGTCCAGTACGGCCCGCAGGCCCGCAACCTGCTGAGCTTCATGCGGCCCGACCAGATCGTGGTGTATGCCCTGGTCAATACGCTCTATGTCCCCTGCGTCGCCACCATCGCGATCCTCGGCCAGGAACTGGGATGGCGGCGCGCGCTGCTGATCTCTGGCTTCACCGTGGTCCTGGCGCTTGCGGTCGGCGGGGCCGCCCGGGGCCTGTTCGCAATCTTCCCCTGGTGAGGAATCCGCCACATCCAACCGAGCCTTGCCCTCAGGATCCTCGAAGCGGATCACCATCAGGACGGGGAGAGGCTGTCCGAATAGACAAGCAGGCAGAGGAGGGGCCTTGATGGATATTCTCAGCCGGATGTTTGAGAGCGTCGTTATCACTTTGCGCGAGGGAGTCGAAGTGGCGCTGGTGATCGGAGTCCTCTTGACCTATCTTCGCCGGACTGGTCGCGGGACCTACACGAGATACGTCCTCATCGGGCTAGGCGCGGCCATCCTGGCTAGCTTGCTCGGCGCTGTCATCATCCAGCGCTACGGTATGGATCCGGACAATCCGGTCGTCGAGGGAAGCGTGATGTTCGTGGCTGCCGGCCTGGTCACATCCCTCCTCGTCTGGATGTGGCGGACGGGCAGAAGCGTTCGGCGGCGGCTGGAGCATCGCCTGGACACCCTGGTGGGCCAGGCAGGAACGACCACGATCCAGCACCGGGCCGCGCTCGGGGTCTTCGCCTTCGCGTTCTTCATGGTCTTTCGCGAGGGCGTAGAGACGGTCCTCTTCCTCGCGGCGCTCTCCGGCACCGTCGGTGGCAGCCCGTTATACAACGCCGTGGGCGGCAGCCTCGGACTGCTCCTCGCCACCCTCTTCGGGATCCTCCTCGTGCGGGGAAGCCTGCACATCAATCTGCGGCGCTTCTTCAACGTGACCGGCATCGTTCTCCTGATCCTGGTGGCCAAGCTCATCGCGGGGGGCCTGCACGAATTCTTGGAGGTCGGGATCATCCCCAGCTCACCCTTCCTGGAAGTGGTCGTCGAGATCTTCACGCACAGAACCACTTCCCTCCTGATCCTGGGCCTGCTCATCGCCCTGCCTGCATTCTGTGTCCTGTGGGATTGGTGGAAGCGGACCTCCGTCGAGGTGTCCCCGCCTCCGCAGCCAAACGGAGCCGCTGAGTAGCCTCCTCATCCTCCGATACGACCGAAAAAAGCGCGGGACCCCGAGGGCCGGCTGACCCCGGGCTCCCGCGCTCTCTATTTGGCGCAGGTTATTCCCCTGCCACTCCGCCCCATCTCCCTCCTCTCGGCCTGGACACCGGACCAAGTATCTCTTCTGGTCCTGCTGACGGCCGCTGAGAAACAGCCGGCAGGCGCCTGCTTGACTTGAGACTATGAACATGATAGTGGTATCCATGTACATCCGATGAGGAGGGCTTCGGGTATGGCTTCCCTTCCTGTCCGACATAAGCATTTGCGTCTGAATCAGGCAAAGCTGGATCGGGTGAAATCCGTACTGGGTACCGCCACTGAAACCGAAGCGTTGGAGGGGGCCATGGATATCGTTTTAACGGAAACTGAAATCCTCAAGGCCCTGCGCCGCGTGAAGGGAAAGGCTCGGATCAAGAGGCTCTTTGATTGATGGAGCGAGTCGTTTTCGATTCGGACCTCTACATAGATTGGATCAATGCCGGCTCGCGCGAGGAGCTTTTTCTAGCCCGATGGTTCGTCCGTTACATGAGCACAGTGGTCCTCCTGGAATTGCAGGCGGGAGCATTGGAACCAGCTGCAGCCAAGGCCGTGGGCGAGCTGTACAGAACTTTCACTCGGACGGGCCGGCTGCTTTCCCCCTCCGCCGATGCCTTCTGGCGCGCGGGCTCTGTGCTCCGGGTCCTACAGCGGCGCCATGGATTTGACCTTCGTGCCCGCTTCCGGCTGGTGAACGACTGCCTGATTGCCCTCTCCAGCCGCCAGATCGGTGCGACGGTCGTCACCAGAAACGAGCGCGATTTTCGGCTCATCCAGCAGGTTGTGCCCTTTTCCCTTGCCGTTGTGCCGTAAGCGGGCTTCCCTGGCACGCCCTTGTGTATAGAGGGACGAAGGTGCAGAAACAACTTGCGAGATGAGGGGGGCGGGGCGGGCACTTGCTTCGAGCCGGCCAGCACGCACGACGGCGCCCCGGCGGACCCAAAGGCCGCATCGAGTTGGGTGCGACTTGTCGCCCAAGGGGACGTAGTAGACTTAATAGACTTTTCGACTTGACCCTCCGCTGCCCGTTCTCACCACCCTGTGCACAACCCAGAGCCTGACTGCTCTTCCGCCGCGCGGCGGTGCGGGGCGACGCTCCTCCGGCCTGGCTCTTCCGAGCGGTTCGGATCGGTGGCTCCCTATCCGATCCCACCACGGCCTTTCCCTCGGGACCGACGGATCCCGCTCGCCTGCTCGCCTGGCTCCGCCTCGGTCGGATAGGTCACCTGGTCGCCCCCGACCCGCGCCCAGGCCGTCAGCGAGTGGGGTTGCCTGTGGGTAGCGCTGAGGATGTGTTCGACCGACACGCCATGCACGATCAAGGCGTCGGCGATCAGGGAACGATGGCAGCGCCACGGCACCGCCTCGGCGCACATGAGGGCGATCTGCTCTTCCCGAGCCAGACCAATCAACGCGTCCAGGCTGACCGTGAATTCCGGCGTCTGCATGTAGTCCGCGAAGCCGCGAAAGGAGGCATTGCGCCAGGCGGTGTTCGGAGAGTCGGCCCGAGGGTGTCGCAGCCCGCCAAGGTCCGGCATGTGGACATAGGTGATTCCCGCGGCGTTCAGACCATCCGGCAGCGTGTCGCGATTGAACTGCGGGTTGTGCCGCGATCGCGGCACGGTCCGTACGTCCACGAGCTTCTTGACCGCGTGCCCCTGCAACAGTTCGACAAAATCCTGAAGTGTTCGAGTGGAATGCCCGATCGTAAGAATCAAGGCGGATCTCCTTGCCTTGCGCTTCATTGCGCTCGATCGCTTCGCCTCGACAGGCCGTGGACTCATGGGCCACCTGACCATCCGGGAGACGGAGCCCGCTATCGGTACATCTCCCCGCTCAGTGTGACTTCGAAGTTCACCCCCTCCCACCGCCCGACTTCGAGCCACAGGAATGTGAAGGTGACCGTGCGCCCGGCGGGCAGCCGATCGGTGGGCAGGTCGGCGAAGTGAACGCCGAGCCGCGAGTCCACGGTCCTCACGTCCTGGACCGTGTGCCAGTCGTCCGCGCTCCAGTGAACGAGGGCTGGCGCCAGCACTTCGACTCGCAGGCGCTTCCCCGCGGGAACCCGGATGCACTTGTGATTGTACCGCCAGATGCCGAAGGCCGAGGCGACCTTCTCCACCTGGTAACGCTGGACCGCCTGAGGCGGCATGTCGAACACGCGCCCGTCCTGGAGCGACCGGAGGAGCTTGACGTACTCCGCATGCGCCCACACCAAAGGCATGGCCGACCCGGAGGGATGTCCGTTGAACAGCTCTCGCCCTGGAATGTCGGGGGCGGCCCACACTTGCTCGGGAATCAATCCGCCGGGACTGGTCTGCCCCGCCATCACTCGCAGAAGCCGCGCTGCTTCAGCACGATCGCCTTTGGCCAGCTCGTAATGCGCCCGCTCGCCCGCCAGGAGCGGCCAGCCCCGCCCGATGCCCGTCCCATCAAAGGCGCTGCCCTCTTCATGCTCGCCGTAACCGTCCTCATTGTATCGGTGCCAGACCGGTCCCGTGGCCGTCTCGGTCTTGAGGGTCGCGTCAATGATCCTGACCGTGTTGAGGATTCGCGGGTCATCGGCCGCGCGGAGCCCGAAACGCACCAGGGCCAACGCGTCCGGGCTGACGATATAGGCCGAGGGTGCACTGCTTTCTCCCGGCGGCCGGTTCTTGATGGGGACAAACCCGCCCACGGGTGAGGCGGCATCGGCGACTTCCGGCGGAGCGATCCGGACGTAGTATCCCTCGACGCCGATCTGCCGGGACAATTCGGTGGCGGTCACGTAGATCCAGCGCTCGACGTTGGCATTCCACGCATCGGCCGTCTCCCGAAGATAGGCGGCCGCGGCCGGTTCCCCGGCCTCCTCGGCGAAGTCCACCGCCGCGAGCAGCGCCACGATCTCCACGGCCAGGGTGAAGGGCGAGTACCCGCCGTCCTCCTCCCAGCGGTCCTGCTGCGTGACCGGGCCGTTGCACACGAGGAAGCCGGCGGCCCGTCGGACCATCGGCCAGGGATCCAATCCGTCCAACGCTTTCATCCGCCGCAGGGCATCCGCCAGCAGGATCGGGAAGCCGGCCTCGTCCATCTGGACACCGCTCCAGTATGGCGTGCCGTCCATCCACATGTTCTGCGGCCAGTGCCCATCCGCCTCCTGCGTGCACATGAGGTAGAAGAGGGTATCCCGGGCGCTCTGCCCGTCTCCGGCCGCCAGCAGTCCCCCCGCACTCTCCACCAGGTCCCGCGGCCACACCAGGTGGTAGCCGCCCAGGTCGTCATCTCCCTTCGCCGACCCCCAGGGAATGGACAGGCTGGCAATCATGCCCCCGGAAAAGCGCTTGGCCTCGTGCGTCTTGAGAACAGCGGTGCTCACGCGATAGAGGTCGAATCCCGTCTCCCCCACCTCTCCCAGTTCGAGGCATTCTGCCTGGACCGTCTCCCACCCGCTCACGTATTCCTCGACGAGGGGGTCGAATTCCTCCAACAGGGCCGCCCGCGCCCGCATCCCCGCCTCGGCCGCATTGCGACCAAAGGCCAGCGCCAGGATGCACCCGCCGCCGGAACGCAGGTCGAGTTCCCCGGTCAGGGCAATGTTTCCGTTCTCGGCGCGCGCGTGATGCCAAGTCATACGCTTGTGCGCGCTGATATCCTGCCAGCCATCGCTCACGCCGACGTAGCCGCAGCTCATCGCCAGAAACGAGGGAGAGCTGGCCAGGGCCAGGGCGGTCCCGTCGCGCTCGGCAAACAGCATGGGGATCCCCTTGTACTCGCCGGTCCAGCCGGTGTTGCCCCAGCCCCGATTGCCGATGTGCGGGGCGAGGAGGGTGTAGAGGCCGTACTCCTCCAGCCGCCCTCGCAGGGCCTCAAAGCGGATCTGCTGCAACAGGACGTCCAGGCGCGGGTGGGCGAGGATGGTCTTCACGACCCGGTACCGTCCCTGCAGACAGGTGTTGGTGACGCGGTAGCCGGGGACGCCCTGGGCCAGGGGGCGGATCTCCTGCGCCGTGTGCCGCTTCTCCTCAGAGAAGAAGTCGGCCCCGTCGGCCACCAGCAGGCCGAAGTCGCGGGTGTTGGCCTGATCCATGCGCGGGTTGTACACCTCGTTCACGATGCCGTGGGAAATCGTGAACCAGATCCGGCTTTCGCTGCCGGCGGCCGTTCCGACCCCGCTCTTGGCACTGGAGGTCCAGCGGGGCGGGATCCCCGGCCAGCTGGGGGCCTGCTCTTGGCTTCCATTCATGGGTTCCCCCTCGCAATCCTCAGTCGGCTGCCCATTCGATCACGCTCTTGATTTCATCCGTCGGATGCTGCCGCAAAGCGACGTCGAAGTCGGTGTAGGGATGGCGGTGGGTGATCAGTTGCTCGACGCGATCGGCCCACCGCAAGTGTGCGTGGGCCAAGTCGTTCACGGCCATCTGAAAGTGATCGCGGGCGGCGTTCACGCTCCCCACCATCACCTGGTTGCCCAGCACCACCCGGCGGAGGAGTTCGGCCCCGGGAACTTCCAGGGGCCGGTCGCCGCCCGGGATGCCGGTAAGGACGTAGATCCCGTCAGGGGCGAGGGCGTCGAGGAGGTTGAATTCCAGCGCAGCGACGCCGGTGGCCTCAAGGATCAGCTCCACCGGCCCCAAGACGGCGTCCATCCGATCCATCGGCACCTTGCGGCCGTCCACATAGTGCCCGCCGATTCCGGCAAGCCACTGCGGCCGTGCCGTGTCGGCGTCCACGACGTCCAGTCCGTAGACCTCGGCCCCCCGAAGTCGCAGGGCGACGGCCGCCAGCAGACCAATCGGACCCAATCCGGCGACCAGGCAGCGGCGGCCGTGGAGCCAATCGGGGGTGGCCGGCGCATCTGGCAGGCGAGCCGATTGCAGGCGCACCGCCTCATCAATGGCCTTTTCGGCGACGGACAGCGGTTCGCTCAGCACACCCACCGACTTCAATTCCGGCGGCACCCGCACTATGTATTGCTCCCGATCCACGACGTACTCCGCCTGATAGCCGTCCAATCCCCAGATGCCCCGCTCACGATAGTCGCCGGTGCGGCACATATCGTGGCGGTTCATGGCGCAGGACAGGCATTTCCCGCATCCACGGCGCACGGTGAATACCGCGTAGTCGCCGGCCTGCACGCGGGTCACGGACCGGCCCACTTCCACGACCCGGCCGAACATCTCGTGACCGATGACTAGGTCAGGCAGGCCTTCGGGCCCCGCGGCCCGGCCGCCGGCCACCTCTTCCCGGTCGGTGCCGCAGATCCCCACGGAGAGCACCCGCACCTTCACCTCGTCGGGGGCAGCGACGGACGGGACAGCACGATCCACGAGGTGTAACGTCGTGGTACCGGGAACGAGGGCGATTGCCTTCATCAGGTTCTCCTCCTGCTTACCGAAGAGGATTCACCTCATCGCTGCCCGATGAGTTACCTCGCCCCGAGGAGGGGGAGCACGACGATCCCCAGGAAGTCCTGGAGGAAGTGCATCACCATCGGGGCCAGGAGACTCCGGCGCCAGAGGTAGATCAAGGCCAGCACCAGCCCCATGACGCCGACGGTCACCACGCCGGCCGAGCCCTCGTAGCCGTGTCCCAGGGAAAAAATCAGCGACGACAGCAGCACGGCCGCCGCCGAACTTCGCGTGATGGACCGGAAGCGCAGTATCAGGTATCCACGGAAGATGGTCTCCTCGGTCAAGGCAACGACCGCGGCCAGCACCGAGGCCACCACGAACTCGGTCATCCCCTTGGCGGCGAGGAACGAGGGCAACGGCGTGGACGGCGCGGAGAGGCCGGCCACCTCCAGCGCGCGTCCCAGGAGGCCGACACCGAAGAAGAACGGGAGAAACAGCCCGAGCCCCAGGGCGACCTCTCGCTGGCTACCTGTGAACGTCCAGCCAATCCGGTCGAGAGGCTCGCCGTTGCGCCAGGCAAAGAAGAGGACCAGGCCCATGAGGCCGAGGTCGCGGAGGATGGTCGAGCTCGCCACGAAGGTGAAGCCCAGGCCACCTCGTCTCACCACGAAGAAGGACAGGACCATGGACGGCACGAGGAGGAACAGGTAGACCGAGACCTCCGCCAACTGCTCCGCTCGGCCGGGCTGGACCTTCCCTTCCTCTTGGCGTGTGCTGGAATCGACGCTGGTCATCATGGATGTCCGCTCCTAAGGATCGGCGTGTTTCGCGTTCGGACGAGCCGGCCGGATCGCCAGGGCTAGGATCAGTCCGCACCCGACGCCCACCGCCGCCGGCCCCAAGGCTGCGGCATAACCCCATCGTCCCGCAATCCAACCCCCCAGTGCTGCCCCGATGACACCGGCCACGGCGGTCGTGGCGTTGAAGAGGCCCATCGCCTGGCCTTCTCCCACGGGCGAAAGTTCTGCCGTCAGAGCCGTCCCGCTCACGCTGAGTAACGACCACGCAAGCACGACGAAGAGAAAGGCCAGGAGGGCCAGCCAACCCTGGCCGCCAGGGTGAGTGGGCCCCAGTGCCAGTAAGCTCACGAGAGCCAGCAAGCGCACCCCGAGCGCGATCTGCAGCACTCGCGCCGGGCCACGGCGATCGGACCACCGGCCGGCCGGCGAGTAGAGGGCGAGACCCAGGCTAGCCACCACACCATAGCCCACCGATGAGAGCCCGGGGGAGACCCCGTACACCTGCTTCATCAGCACTGGATACAGAGAAAACACCGCCGCCGATCCAGTAAAGCTCAACAGCCACGCCCCCAAAAAGAGCCCGAAGGGCGAGTGCAGGGGCGAGCGCAGTTGCCGCAGCGTCTTCCAGTTCAGATGGTGAAACAGGCGCTGGGGAGAACCGATCGCCCACTCGCCGTGTCGCGCCGCGTGCAGCAGGACTGGCTTTGGGGTCAAAGGCCCGGGAGGCGTGTGCGTTCTGAACCAGCCCGGCAAGACGGCCAGAGCGGTCAGTCCGGCTGCTACCAGCAAGCCGATCCGCGGATGAATTTGGCCCAACACTCCCGCCAGGAGCAGCCCGCCCACCTGGCCACCCCCGTAGAAGGTCTGCAACCAGCCGATGCGCTCATCCCATTCGACTTGAGGATGAGCCTCCACCACGAAGAGGTTGGCGACCGTCGCGGCCGCCGCGGCGCCAACACCTTGGAGTAAGGCCAGTCCGAGCCACACCACCAATGCTGTGGTGAAGGCAAAAGTGGCCAACCCAAGGGTGGTGATGAGGAGCCCTCCTGCCAGCAGCCACCGGTGCAGGCGATAGCGGTCTGCCAGGGCACCCCACAGGGGCGCCGTCAGCCCGCCCAGGCTGAGGGCCGCCATCACGAGCCCCACCTGGGCGGCACCGCGGGCACGGCTCACCGTCAGAGGTAACAAGATGGGGACCAAGCCACCCACGGTGGCACCCAGCAAGGCGTAGGCCGAATACCAGGGTTCCACCCACTGCTGCCAGGAATACAACCGCTGATCCTTCCCCGCACTGTTCGATGGAGATGTCATGGCCCCATCCAACGGCTTCCACGCCAAGGTCCCGGCGCGTGGGCAGAAAGATGATGTCATTGCGACTCAGCTTCCCTAACACTTGCCCGTTAGTCACCACCGGGAGTCAGGAGTCGCGCCGGGTCTGGGCAGCTCCCCACGCTCGCCATCCCAGGAAAGTGATGGTGCCGATGATCGCGCCGCCGATCAGGACAACGTATTCGACCCGCCCCGCAACGCGCTCAAGCCGTTTCAGATACTCGCCCAGTCCATAGCCAAGGCCATAGCCAGTTGCGACCATCGTCGGCACGTAGATCACGGCGCCGAGGGCGTTCGGCGCAAAGAAAGTCAGCGGCCGAAGGCCCACGCTTCCCGCCAAAGGGCTGGCTATGAAGCGAAGCCCGGCGACGAACCGTGCCGCGAAGACGCCGACGCCCCCGTACCGGGTCACGAAGCGCCGCGTCGCTTCGAGCCGTGCGGGTGTCAGCAGAACCCACCGTCCGTAGCGCGCGATGACCTTCTGCCCGTACCGCCGCCCGATCCAGTAGCCGAGATTATCGCCCGCGATGGCGCTGAGAATTCCGACGACTAGAACCAACGGGAGTTGAAGCTCCCCCTGCCACACCAGGTATCCGGCTAGGACAAGGATCGACTCCTCGGGAACGGGCACCCCCAGGTTCCCGAGGAGGATGGAACCAAAGATGGCCAGATAGCCCCAGTGGCCGATGAATTCTCCGAGGTTGGGCATGCGGTCGGTCCTCGTACGCCGAGGGATCCGCGTGGCTCCCTCTGATTCACCGCGGGAGCTGCCGGCGTGGGTTTCGTGCTCCCCCCCGCGGGACGGCCAGGTCGTGGGACCGCAGGGTGCCTCCGGAGCGTCGTCTGGCTCTCAGCCCTACCCGATGCCGCTGAAGAGGCTCATGACCAGGACGCCCAGCACGAACAGCGTGATCCCACATACAGCCAGTCCCGCTGGCCCAGGAAGAAAAAGACGGACAGGGCCACGCGCACGACTGGTGTGGCGATGAGCAAGAGGATCCCCAGGAGGATGATCGCATATGGCTTCCCGCTCAGCGCGCCGCGCGCCACAGCCGGAAGCGAGGTCGGGAAGAAGCCGGGTCCGCTGGCCTGATGAAAGGCCAGGAGGGCTGGCAGATGATGGGGCAGGACCTTGGTGTATCCCGTATCCTGAGTCACGGCGAAGCTCACGATCCCGGCCAGGATGACCCCCGCGCTCAGAGGTGCACACGGAAGGCCGCCCCCAATTTGCCCGTCCGCTGGCCGACTTCCTACCGACCCTGCAAGATCCGACCCGCCATCCGGATGCCGGGCTGCCGGGAATAGCGGGCTCTTTAGCCAGTATAGGACCTTCTTCCGAAAGAACGAAGGCCAGAAAGTGCGCCGCCCTGGTGCCGCAGGACACTCTCTGTCCGGATGAGAATACGAGCCCCCGACTCACCCCGCGCCGCACACCCTAAGGGAAGTCCGGAGTCTCCCTACAAGCCACGCCGGAACCGCGGCGGACGGACCGTGAGAACCGGGCAGGGCGCGCGGCGGATCACATTCTCTGCCACGCTCCCCATGATGGCATGCACGAGGCCGGTCCGCCCGGGCGTGGGTGCGGCGTTCGCCTCCGGCGCGTGCTACCCGCCGACATCGGTCGCCAGGCGATCGGCCCCGGCCGGTCCGCAGGGCCCAGGCTCGTCTTCGTTGGGCAACAGCGCGGATCCTTGGTGTGGGTGCTCGCACGGACGGCGAACCGCGCTCATCCTCAGGCGCCAGCCCGTGCCCACGCCCACCGCATCTTGTTGGCATCGCAGGGGGCGGGACGACCGGCAGATGCGGGATGCTGCTCGCCGCGGCGTACACGTCGTTCC
>JBIOJT010000023.1:0-23651 GCA_044451055.1 Methylomirabilales bacterium (SeqCode) | reverse complement strand
GCCCCTCAGGATATGGGTAACGATCAGCGCCTTGGGGAGAGGGCATCGAGAATTAGCCCCTCTCCCGGGTACCCTCTGGGTGCGGGAGAGGGCACCCAGAGGGTACCCGGTGAGGGTGTCTCGGGAATTGGTGAATAGCTCGGGTTAACAAATTGCCTAATACGGAATGACTCATTCGGCATTTCCAATTTCGAATTTCGGATGGCGAATTGTCCCCGGAACTGTGAAACAGCTCGGGGTCGGGTCACACAAAAGACTCAAGCATCCGCGGACTAGGCGGATTCTGGAGATATCACGAGGCAGAGATACTGGGAACAGGAGATCGACCGCGCAGACGCATCAGGCCTTCCTTGGCGGCCGGGTTTCCCGGTTCGAGCTGGAGGACTCGTTCGTACTCCCGGAGGGCATCGGAATATTGCTCCAGCCGGACGTACGCCCGGGCCAGCTTGATCCTGGCCTGCACGAGGGTGGGACGAACCGCCTCTACCTCTCGCCAGAGATTGATAGCCTGGAAGGTCATGTCGTTCTCGTAGTAGCGGTCTGCCAGCGTCAGGCGGTATTCCAGGTTGCCCCGGTTCAGCTCGATCGCCCGCTTGTAATAGTCAACCGCCGACACCCATGCCCCCACGGCATCGTAACTTTGTGCCAAGCCAAAGGCAGTGGCGGCATCGTCCGGCGTCGCGGCAATCGCCCTCTCCCACAGCGGAACCGCCATGTCGTCCCGCTTCTGGTCGTGATAAAAGGCGGCCAGCGCCCCCAGAGCCTTGGTCCGGGGATCGGCGGTTCGCTGGAGAACCGGGAAACGCTTCCTTATGGCCGCGAAGACGGACTGCTCTCGTGAAAGCCAGACCTGGGTCGCCGATTCCCTGGCTGGAGGAACCAACACTGGGCGGCTGTCCCCCCCCATGGCCTTGGCCAGTTCCAGGGCGCCCAGGTAGGCCTCGAGCGCGTCGCCATCCTGCTTGAGGCGGTGGAGACTGCCGGCCAGCGCCAGTCGGAGGTCGAGGTTCCGTGGATCGAAGCGCAGGACGATTCTCAGGACGTCCTGGGCCTCCGCGTCCTCGCCTCGCCGGGTGAGCGCCTCGGCATACTCCCGGTAATACAGCGGCTTACCGTCGTCCGGTGCCAACTCGATCGCCTGCCGGAACATGACCTTGGCCTGTGGCCAGAGTTCCTGCTCCTCCAGGAGCCGCGCCGCGAACAGCATATCGGGCGCTTGCGCAGGGATGGTCAGGATCAGCCTCACTGGATCCAGCGTGTAGCGCAGCATGCGGGTCAGCGCTTCGGGAAGATAGTCCGGATCCAGTTCTACCGCCCGCTGCTGGGCCCGGATGCCCTCCCGGACGATGGGATCCTCGAACGGCTGACCGGCCCCACCGGCACGGCGTACCGCCTCCAGCCTGTCGAACCCGAAGGCGGCGAGGACCTCGTGGTAATACCGGTTGTTCGGATTCATGGCGATGGCCTGGTGAATCCCGGCCAGAGCCAGATCCCTGTCGGCATGGGCAGGCGATGACTCAGTCGAAGCAAAGGGGCCGATCTGGGCCCGAATGCCATAGGCCCAGCCCAGCCGTCCCCACGCTTCTGCATACGGCGGGGCAAGCCGGACAGCCATGGCGTACCGGCGCATGGACTCGTCCAGGATCTCCAGGGCCACGCGGGCCCGGCCGGGCATGTCGGCGATGAACTTCCCTTCAGCCGACAGGCCGGCGTTCCAGGCCCGCAGGGCCAGTTGCTCGTGCAATCGGCCCAATCGGTACTGTCCGTCAGCGCTCAGAGGATCCAGCCGCACGGCCAGGCGCAGCTTGTCCAAGGCCTCGCGGTTCCTCTCGGTCTCGACGACCCACGGTCTATCGCTTCCCCCCGCAGACCCGGGCGTTCCCGCGATGATCTCGTAGCCGCGGTTGCCTAGCTCCTCCGCAAGGGCGCCCGTGACGGCGGTCCACCCCATGAACAGGGACAGAGCCCCGGCGCCCAGGACAAGGGCGAGCCGGCCTCTACGGGACAAGTGCACCACGCGAGTCGGCAGGAGGGGCTCCGTCCCGTCGGCGCGAAACCGCATCCCCACCGCGACCACGGCGATGCCCAGGAGGGCAGAGAGCAGGATCCCGTTCGCCGGGATCCGCAGGGGAAAGTCGAAGAAACTGTGGACCGAAATCACGACCAGGCTGCTGAGACAGCCAAAGGCGAGCGCGATGTTGTAGGGATCGTGACGAACGCTTCCGAAATGCGGAGTGGAGGATACCCCAGGGGTGTCCGAATGCCGAATTGAAAGACCCTCGGGGTTGCCGGAAGATGCGGGCACGTCCGCATTCCGCTTTCCGCTTTCCGCACGGGAGGGGAGGAGGCCCAGGAGGCCGCGGAGCAAGAGGTCGCGGAAGAGGGTTACAAGAGCAATGGCAACGATCAGGACCGCGACCACCCCTCCCTCCGCGGCGAGCTGAAGCGGCTCGCTGTGGGCGTGGCTCACCCGGGTCGTGAAGGTGAATTCGGGCGAGGCATATCGAGGGAAGACGCGATCAAACGTCCCCATGCCACTGCCAAGAATCGGAAAGTCCCGCGCCATGGCCAGGGTATCGCGGTACAGGCGTGTCCGAACGACCGTCTCCCTCTCCAGGGCGCCAAAGCGCTCCAGCACCGGCTCGGCCCCGATCCACGTAATGATTGCCAGGGCGGCCAGGGCGATCCCGATCGCCGCCAGTCGACGCCGATGTCCGGGCTCACGAATCCAAAGGAGGGCGACGAAGAATAGGCCGCCCAGCAGGAAGCTCACGATGCCACCACGCGAGAAGGTGAACACCAGGGCGACGATGCATAGCGCACAGCCGAACCCGAAGATCAGTTGGCGCGACTCGCGCTCCCACGGCCCCTTGCTTCGCTCGCGCTCGAACAAGGAGAATGTCGGGCGCCCAGGCCCCGGGTCCGCATGTGGCGCAGGAGCGCCCGCGCGCGAGGAGTCCTTGTCGGAACGGGCGCGCCGGCGCCCACGACGGCCAGCGCCGGATGCGATCAGGTATGCCATCATGAGGGGGATCACCATCCCGAGATAAGAGGCGAAGTGATCCGGATTGACCAGCGTCCCGCGGAGCCTGGTCGGGGCGTATTCTTTCCATCCGAAGATCCCGTGATTGCCGCTCAGGAACTCCACCAGCCCGTAAAATGCAACCAGCGCGGCCAGGCCGCTCACGCTACCGACGAGGCGATCCATCTCAGGCCGGGACCGGACGCTTTGCACGACGAGATAGAACACGCCGACGTACACCAGGAGCAGGACCAGGGCATCCCGGGTGGCATGATAATCCAGAGTCCCCGGCAGGAAGGGCAGCCGCCCTGGCGCCTTCAACGCCCCGGACATCACCCCCTCGGGGCTGACGCCGCTCCATCCCCGGGGGAATCCAATGGCCATCTGGATCAGGTAGAGGATGGCGAAGGCGGCGATGGCCTTGTCGAGCGGCGTGAACACCCAGCGGACCTCTCCGCTCGCAGCCAGCCGGCAGGCCCAGCAGAACAGCAGGCAGGCCGCCAGCAGGATCACCGCGGCGCGGCCCCAGCCAGAGACGGCCCCGAAGGCGAGGAGACTCACGGCGAGAAGGAGGATCACGCCGCCCTGGATCAGTCTGTCCAGAACCTCGACACGCTCATCCCTGACCATGTGTATCCACAGGATGACGGCAGGGAATGGGTGTCCCTGCGCAGATCGGTCGCTGCTCACCCGCGAGGGTCGCCGCCATCACGCGCCGCCATGAGCGACGCGTGGCCGCGGGTGAACATGGGTCAGGCGGGATTGACAGCGGAAGACCGGAGGGATGATCAGACACCGGATTGCAGTCGCCGCGGGGGCCCATGTCCCTCACTTCGCCCCGCTCTGGGATTCGTAGGTGTCGTAATAGTTGTTGTAGTAGTAGTAACGGTAGCGGTAGCGGTAGCCATCCTGTCTGAAGTCCACGCTGTTCAGGAGGACGCCCAGGATGGTGGCCTTCACGCCTTCCAGTTGGGCCTTGGCCTGGCGGATCAACTCGTAGGGATACTGCCCGCACCTCACGACCAGGAGCACCGCCTCCGCGTAGGAGGTGAGGATCAGGGAATCCGACAGCGAGATGACGGGGGGCGAGTCGAACAAGACGAGGTCGTATTGGGCCTTCGCCACCTCGACGAACTCCGCCATCCGGCGAGAGGCCAGGACCTCCGCAGGATTCGGTGGAAGCGGCCCGCTGGGAAGGACGAAGAGGCCGGGGAGCCGCGTGGATGCGATGCTGTCCTGGGCGGCAACCGTGTCGGCCAGCACCGTCGTCAGGCCGCTCGTGTTCGGCAGGTCGAACAGCTTGTGCAAGATCGGCCGGCGCAGGTCCGAGTCCACCAGGAGGGTCCGGGTGCCCGCCGCGGCCATCGTCACCCCCAAGTTGGCGACGGTGGTGGACTTCCCCTCTCCGGGTCCCGCGCTGGTGACCAGGATGCTCTTCCTGGCCTGGTCCAGGCTGACGAACTGGAGGTTGGTTCGGACGGTCCGGTAGGCCTCGGCCATGACCGACTTGGGCTCCGCCAGGGTCACAAGCGGATCCCCCGGTTCCACCGGCGCCGTCGCCTTCTTCTGTGCGGGCTTCTTGCCGAAGAGGGTCATCGTTCTTCCTTTGAATGCCGGCCAGCCGTCGGATCCTGGCCGGCGCACCATCAGCAATGAGCCGAGACGGAGTTACTTCGTCTGAGGCCTGAACAGGGGGATCATCCCCAGCGTCGGCAGCCCCAGGTACCGTTCCGCCTCGTCCGGCGTCTTGATCGTGTTGTCGAAATACTCGACGAAGAAGGCCAGGCCGCAGGCCAGCATCAGACCCACCACCAGGGCCAACGAGATGTTCAACCAGAGGCGGGGGCGCACGGGGTTGCTCGGAACCCGGGCCTCCTCCACGATCCGGATGTTGTTGGTCTCAAGGCCGCCTGACAGCCCTGTCTCCTTCACGCGCTTCAGCACCACGTCGTAAAGTTCCTGGTTGGAACTCGTCTCGCGCTGGAGGGCGGAGTACTGGATCTCCTTCTCATTCAGGTCCAGGGCCTCGCGCTTCACCGCGTCCAGGCGGCCGGCCAGGGCGTCCTCACGCCCCTTGGCCACCTTGTATTCGGCCTCCACCGACCTCAAGGCAGTCTGGATCTCCTGTCGCATCTGCTCCTGCACCTGGTCCAACTGGGAGCGGAGCTTGAGGACCTCCGGATGTTTCTCCTTGTAGATCTTCAGCGCCTTGGAGAGCTGCACCTCGAGGTCGGAGGAATCCGCCATGAGCTTCTGGAGAAGAGGGTTGTCCCGGTACGTCAGCAGCAGGCCGGACTGCACGCTCCCCTTGGCCAGGGCGCTGAGTTCTTTCAGGCGGGATTCAACGCCCAGGCGCTGGGTCTGGGCCTCAAGGTAGGCCCTGTTGAGGTCCATCATCTTCTGGGCGGTGATGTTCCGCTGCGGCTCGATTCCGACGATCCCGGCTTTCTCCCGGTACTTCTGCAGGGCGACCTCGGAGTCCTGCACTTTGGCCTTCAGATCGTTCATCTGCTCCGAGAGCCAGACCAGGGCGTCGCGGGCGCTGTTGAGCTTGCTCTCCAGATTGAACCGGGCATAGGCCTTGGCGATACCGTTGGCCACCTCCGCCGCCAGCTCGGGATTCGGGTCCTGCACCTTGACATCCACCAGGCGGGTGTTCCGCTTCGGCTCGACCTGGACCGCCCGCAGCAGGGTGCGCACCGGGTCGGCGGCATTCGCCAGCCGGGGCAACCGGCGGGTCAGGCCCATGGTGTCGATGGCCCGCTCGATGACCGGGCGACTCTTGATGATTTCGTACTGGGTCTGGTAGTAGTCCTGGGTCGTGGTGTCCAGGGGCTGCACCTCCTGAATGTTGACCACGCGGGGCGGTTCGCGGTCGATCAGGATCCTGACGCTCCCCTCGTAGATGGGCGTCTGGAGCAGCGTCCCGATGGTGACGAGCACGACCACGAGGGCAAAGGTCGTCACCGCCAGCCAGCGGCGCCTGTACAGCACCCGCAGGTAATCGCGCAGGTGGATCTCTTCGCCCGACGTCGGTAATGCCATGTCACCTGACCCCTGGCTCATGGCTCATGGCTGACGGCAAGAACCATGAGCCACGAGCCATCAGAAATAGGACTCGGGAACGACGATCACATCGTTGTCTTTGAGCGGGATGGACTTCTCGCGGCGACCGCGCTTGATGATGTCGTTCACGTCCACCTCGATGGTTTCCTGACCTTTTGGCGTGCTCCGGATGATCCTGGTCCGGCCCGGGGCCGCCTTGTCGGTGAATCCGCCGGCCACGCTGATGCCCTCGAGGACGGTCGTATCCTTTTCCAGTTGGTAGTCGCCGGGCTTCTTGACCTCGCCGAAGACGAAGAACGTGTTGCCTCGCGGCACCAGAATGGTGTCTCCGTCCTGGATCTTGAATTCCCGGTTGGCCGGGTCGGCGCCAGACAGATCCACCGCCAGCGTGTCTTGGCGCCCGTCGGGGAGCTTCCGGATCACCTTGGTGCCGGCCGCGGCCGCCTTGTTGGTGAAGCCGCCCGCGATGGTTACCCCTTCGAGAATCGTCGTCTCCTTCTCCAGAGCGTACGCGCCGGGTTTCGTCACCTCGCCCAGGGCGAAGAACGAGTTGACCTTGGGGATGAAGATCGTGTCCCCGTCCTCGACCTGGATATTCTCCGAGGTGTCCCCGGCCTGGATCTTGTCAATGTTCAGGCGGCGAATGGTGGTCCCCACCGGCAGGGTCTGCCCTGCGCTGGCGACCCGCTGTTGGGGGCGGACCAGGACGAGCTGCTTCCCGGAGTTCTTGGAGAAACCGCCAGCCTGGGAGATCACCTCCAGGACCGTGGTCTCTCCGGTCAGCGGATAGGCCCCCGGCTTCTCCGCCTCGCCCAGGACCAACACCCTCTTGCTTTTGTACTCCGCCACCGAGACGAGCACCTGGGGATTCACCAGGTAATCTTTCTCCAGCATGCCGGCCAGCTTTTGGCGTAACTGCGCCTCGGTCAGGCCGGCGGCCCGAACCTCGCCGATCAGTGGGAAGACGATCGTCCCCTCGGCCGACACACTGTACTTCTTCTCGGTCAGGTCGGGGTGTCCCCACACCGTGATCTGGAGGACGTCCCGGGGGCCGATGATGTAGTCCTGTCCCCTGGCCTCCCAGAACGGTAAGGCAAGAAGGATCAGCACGATCAGCAGAGGAAAATAAGACCTGGTCTTGAAGTGAAGTCGGAGCAATCGTTTCACGCTGTCACTCCGCCCCTAGATCGAAAACGTTACCGTGAACCAGACGCGGTTGTCGTTATAGTTGAAAGTACTGAAGTTGGAGTTCCGGCCCGTATAATCGTAGTTGACCTCAAAGCGAATCCACTTCTGCATCTCGTACCGAATGCCGAGGCCCCCCCCGAAGATAGTGTCCTGCCGCTTCTCCATCGTGTTATTGTCCGTGTTCAGAGCAGCCTGGCTATATCTGTCCACCCCGAAAAACCCATGGGGGATGACCGAGATCTTGGGGGTGATTGCGTAGGTGATGGCGAGCGCCGCGTTGAAGGGCGTATACGTGAAGTTGGTCGCGAAGGCCGAGGCCTGTGGGTCTTGCGAGACCAGGAGGGCGATCTGCAACCGTTCCACCGGCCTATAATTCGCCTCCAGCCATACGGCAAAGAGGTCCTGGCTCCCTTGCGTGGGGTCTTGAAAACTGAGGTGCTCGTACCCGCCCTTGGCAGTGAGGCTGAGGCGTTCGATCAAGTCGCCGCGGACGCCCAGCAGGCCGCGCTGACGGTCGTCATTGCGGGTGTTGTCATACTTGTAGAACTCCTGGACGTAGTCGTATTCGGCGAATAGACGCGTCTTGGGGGTGATGCGGTAGTAGACATTCGTCGCATAGACATAGGTGTCCCGGGAAAGGTAGTCGTAGCTGTGGTCCAGGTAGTAAATGTCTCCCCAGGTGGTGTCAAACCCGATGCCCCATTGCCCGTACACGTCGAAGTCAAAACCGCCCCCAAGGTAGTTCTCATTCCGCTTGATCCGCGTCGTCAGCTCGCTGCTGGGGAAGTCGTCGGTATGGGCGAAATCTTCTTTCCCGCGTAGCTCCAACCGGTTGAACTTGAAGATCCCGGAAAAATTCGCGAAGTACCGCTCGGTATCCTGGTTGGTAAACTTCGAGAAGCGAAGGATGTCCGCCGTGAGGCCGGCTTTGATTTCGTCTTTGCCCGGTGTGGCCTCTACCGTAATGGCCGGGATGAAGTGGTTTATGTAATCGCTCTTCTTGCCGGCTGGGGTGCGGAAGAGGTTGTCGTCGTACTCGCCCTGGTAGGCAACAGATGGAGTCACCTTGATCCCGTCCAAGTCAATGGCTCGGGCAGGTCCAGGCCATCCCGTGAGGAAAAACACTCCCGTCCCAATGCACGCAACGAGCAACCAGAACATTGGCTGCTTGCTCACCGAGGCCCTGCCTTTGCTGCCGAAAGACAGCTCATCTCTCGCCACCGAGTTCCTCATCCCGTGGACGGTTTGCCCGCCATCATCGGAAAGGGCTCACATCCTGCCCCAGTGGCGGTGACGGTGGCGGGGCCACCGTGATCGTGGGTGCCGCGGCAGGCGCCGTCGGCGGTGCCACCTGGACGAGGACCACGTCAGCCGGCACGACGACCACGGTCGGCGCGCTCAGGACGGCCGCAGCCCCCGGCGGAGCAGGCTGGGCGGCCGCGGTGATCAGGGCCTGCTGGGCGGGCGTTGCCGGGGCCGGTGCGGACATAGGCTGACCCGGGGTCTGGGTGATGATCTGCCCTCTGGTCAGGGTGACGGTCTGGCCCGTGGCCAAGTCTCGGATGACGGCTACACCATCGGCCACGAAGAAGGTGGTCAAATTCGTTACGGGATCAAACGCGGCGTAGAGGGTGGTCCCTCTGACCGCCGCCACGGCCGTCGGTGTGGTGATGGCGAAATTGTTTTGGCGGGCCTGGACGAGTGCAACCGCCGCCTGGGCGATGATGCCCCGGATTTTGCCGACGGCCAGGTGGAAGAAGG
The DNA here is from genome assembly GCA_044451055.1 of Methylomirabilales bacterium (SeqCode). Taxonomy (GTDB): domain Bacteria; phylum Methylomirabilota; class Methylomirabilia; order Methylomirabilales; family 2-02-FULL-66-22; genus 2-02-FULL-66-22. The sequence continues at coordinate 14,614 of JBIOJT010000023.1, read as the reverse complement.
CGGCCCGCATCTGGTTCTGCGGGGTGAAATCCAGTTTGGTGACTGCAAAGCGGGAGTTCTCCGCCACGAAGACGGTGCTCGTGTCCGGCAAGCGCAACTCTGCATTGCCGCCCGGGAAAGAACGGACCTCGTCTCCCTCGAAGACCTGCATCCCGAGGCGGGCCGGCTGCCAGGCGGTCTGCCCCTTGGAAAGGACCTCGACCCGGCCCGCCACCGCCGAGATGGCCGCGGAGGCCTGCTGCTGGGCCTCGACGGGTGTTGGCCATGCGGCCAGAGTCAGCAGAAAGCCCATAGCCAGGAAGACCCATAGGCCGATCTGGAGCGTCACCGTGCGTCTTGTGCTCATCACGTCCTCCCGCGGGCGAAGATTGACTGTCTCACCCGCTGCCTTCCCCGGACTGGACGGATTCACTGTCATCCCTACTTTACGACTCGTTCTGGTCACCCGGCGAGAAAGCATCTGTGATTCAGCGTAGAGACGAGCATTGAGCGGATTTCATTGGAGAAGGAAGCTCTGACACCCTAACAAACGCGATAAGATTGTCAAGTCCGATCTCCGGGACTGCCGCCGGTCCCCTTCTCGGGACGGGCAAAGTGGTCGAGGAGCAAGCGGGCGATGCTCAGCTTCGGCGGAAGATCCGGCAGATCGTGGACGGAGAACCATCGCGCGTCCTCGAGTTCCTGCCGATTGACGGTGAGGTCGCCGCCCGAATAGGCGGCCGTGAATCCCACCATGAGTTGGCTGGGAAACGGCCAGTACTGGCTGGCGGCGTAGCGGAGGTCGCAGATGTCGACCCCCACCTCCTCGTGCACCTCACGAGCGGCGGCGCCCTCCAGGGACTCCCCCACGTCCACGAACCCCGCGACCAGGCCGTAGCGCCCCTTGGGCCAGACGGCCTTCCGGGTCAGAAGCACGCGGTCCCCATCCCGCACCAGCACGATGACCGCCGGATGCAGATGCGGATAATGCTCGTAGCCGCAGCCTGTGCAACGCTTCCCCCACTCCCCCCGCATGTGAGAGGTCCTGGCCCCGCATCGCGGGCAGTGCAGGCTCGACGATTCCCAATGGATGGCCTGGAGGGCCAGGCCGCCCAGGGAGAGCACATCGTCGGTCAGTCTGGTTTGCGCGGGCAAGACGCTTTCCCGCTGAAAGCCGGCCGGCGCTTCGGCACCTGCGGGGACGGCCGCGGCCCAGCACGGGACGCCTCTGTAGGTTCCCAGGTGGACAATTGGGTCCAGCGTGCGGGCGAATGCCTCTGGCAGCGGGGCCTGAGGCAGACGCCAGCCGGGCTCTCCACCCACCTCGTGGATCAGCAGGGCGTTGTCCTGCACGAGCAGCCAGGTGCCCCGGCGATCCTCCGGTGGGTCGCCATTCTTTGCCGGGACGAACTGCCCTGCAAGACTCTCCCGATTGAACGGAAGATACGCAGAAAGCGGACGCATCAGACGTTCCGCAGCAACGGAGAACTCATACACCTCTACCCCCGAGCCCCCTTGCATCCTTCCCTTATCTAGGGGTCGCGCAGGCTTGCGCTTTCTCACCTACAGGTGGGGGACTCAACAGATGGCCATTCGTCCAAAGCAGGACAAGACAACGGGCCTGAATCTTCCCTGGGCAGCGCCCGTGGTCCGACAGAATATCATGCAAAGTCTATACCATAGGACCTCACGTCTGGCTATGGGGGCACACGTCGGCCAAGCCAGGTTGTCAGGCTTCCCCTACGAGTCGCCCTGACGGGCCGAACTTGTATGCGGAAATCGCGACGGCCACGCCCATTCTCCTGTCGAAGTGGGTCACGCGCACAACCCGCCCCTCGCACTGGAGGCGAACCGGGCGGCCGGGAGACACACGTTCCAGCACCATGACTAAATTGATCTGCTCGCCGGGAGCAAAGGAGCGGTCCGTCTCGAAGAAAACTCCAGAGAGGCTGACATCCCGGGTGATGCCCGTCCCCTCTTCCAGTTCCACGGGGATGGCTATCCGGAAACGTGCCGACCTGCGCCTTTCAAAACTATCAGGACCGCATCCCGGTTTCACAACTAAAGTGTAAGCTACCGAGTCGGCCCGCACAATTCTGCCATGGATACATTTTTCTATACCTTTCGATATATATCCTCGTCAGCTATTCCGGAACCTGCGATGAGTGCCAAGCCGGGCGACACTCGAAACCGAGAAGAATCGGGACGTAGGAGGCCGCGAGGGCCGCTGGACGGGACCCCGTGGGCGTGCCTCAGGCCAGCCCGCGGTCCTGGGCGTAGAGGGCCAGCTCCAGGCGGCCGTCCAGGCGGAGCTTTTCGTAGATGTGGTGCAGGTGAATCTTGACCGTGCCCTCGCTGATGGACAACTTGTCGGCGATCTCTTTGTTGCGGAGGCCGGTAGCCACCATGCGCACGATCTCGATCTCGCGCGGTGTTAGGACCCCCGCCACCTCGCGCGTGCCGGCTTCCCGCCACAGCAGTTTCTCCAGGGCGCGGCCCACGGAGCGTCGTTCCAGCCATTGCTCGCCCGCGTGCACCTTGCGGACGCACTGCACGAGCATTTGCGGTGCCATCTCCTTCAGCACAACCCCCCGCACGCCGAGGCGCAGAGCCTCCAGCGCATCCTCCTCGTCCAGCGCGACCGTCAGGAGCACGACCTGCGTAGGCAGATCGTCGGCCTTCATCTCCCGTAACACCGCCAGACCGTCCTTGCCGGGCATCCGGATGTCCAGGATCAGTATGTCCGGTCGGTGCTGGCGGACCGCTTGCAGGGCCTCCTCGCCGTTCACGCAGCGGGCCACGACCTGGATATCCTGCTCCATGCGGAAGAGGACCTCCAGCCCATCCAGGATGATGGGATGGTCATCAGCCAGCACCACGCGAATGGCCATCTCACTCCCCAGGCGGCGCGACCGGCAGGGTGATTTCCAGGCGCGCGCCCGACTCGTCCGAGTCGATGGCGATGGACCCGTGGAGCGCGCCGATCCGTTCCTTCAGGGTCACCGGCCCCAGCTTCTTGTGGGCCAGTGCAGCGTGGTCATAGTGACCGCGGAAGCGGAAGCCGCGGCCGTTGTCGGCCACGACGATCCGCACCTGCTTGTCCCGCACGCCCACTCCCACGCGCGCGGCCGAAGCCTGGGCGTGCCGCGCGGCGTTGACCAGTGCCTCGTGCACGATCAGATAGATTTCCCGGAGCAGGGCCTCGGAGATCGGCGCATCGGCCTGCTCCACGCGGAGGTCCACGCGCAGCCCCCAGTGACGCTCGATCCGCTCGCCCAGTTCGTTCAGCCGGGCGGCCAGGTCGGACTCCGTGCCGGGCAGACCGAGCGGCGCCGGTTTCAGCTCCTGGATGAAGAACCGAAGGCCGCTCTGCTCCTCGGCCAACAGGCGCTGGATCAGAAGCAACCGGTCTTGCGCGGCCGCCCGGTCCGTTTCCAGCAGGGGCCCCACCGTCTGCAGTTGCAGGGCGGCCCCCGTCAAGGATTGGAGCACGCCGTCGTGCAGCTGGCGCGCCAGGCGGATGCGCTCCTCCGTGGCGGCTGCCTGCTGCAGCCGCTGCAGCAGGTAGAAGTGGTCCATGAGGGCCGCCACCTGGCGGGCCACGATCTCGCCCAGCACCAGGTCATCCGCCGTCAGGCCAGACTTGTCGAGGCAGAACAGGCGTCCCTTCGTGACTTCCCCCTGCAGTCGCAGGGACAGGACGGGGCCGATGCCAAACCGTGCCTGGAACTCGGGATGCAGGGGTGGCACCTGAGCGCGTCGCAGTCCCGCGGGGGACGTGTGCAGGCACGTGGGAGCGGCCGCGCGGGCATCCGGGCAGAGGAAGTCGGCAGCGGCCAGCGGCTCCGCGACCAGCGGTTCGTAGGTACCGGGCGGCTGACGGTTCCACTGGAACTCCTCGCGGGACCATGAGGCCAGATGGAACCAGGGTTCTTCCGGTTCCTCCCAGCCCATGAGCACGCGCGGGGAGCCGAGGAGTTCGGCCGTGTGCCCCAACAGGTCGCGCACCAGCGCGGGCGCTTCCCGCGGCAGGGTACGCGGCCACGACGCCAATCGGCAGATCTCCTCGCGCACCCATTCTTCGTAGGCGCCCAGGCAGCCCAGCAGGGTCGCAATCATGGCGAGGTACAAACTGCGGAGGATGAAGCGGGCAGGCTCGACGGCCGGGCCGCCCAGGACGTGCACCGCAACCGCGGCGAGCCCGATATGGGCCGCCAGGACCGCCACCGCGGTCCACAGCGTCCCGCGCCACAACCAGCGCAGCGTGGCGGATGCCAGGGGGAACGCCGCGTACACGAACACGGGGCCGGTCGCGCTCCGGGCGAAGACCACGACGAGGCAAAACGCCGCCAGATCGAAGGCGTGGCTGATCAGCGGCAGGCGGCCCAAGGGCGCGGGCGAGCGCCAGACCCGGAGAACGATCACCAGGGCATAGACCAGATAGGCGGCGAGCAAGGCGACGGCCGTCCGCGTGGAGAGCGCGAGGTCGGACGGCTCGACCCAGATCGCCAGCAGCGTGATCGCCACCACGCCGACCCGCCCCGAAGCGATCAGGCGTTCGGCGCGTCGTTGCGGCGAGTAGTACGCAGTCATGTTCCTCCGCATGGGCGTCGGCTCAGCCCCGGGTGATCCGGCTGGTTTCGCGCCCGGGAAGCGCCTCGCCCCTGCTCTCACGCATCCCTGCACCCCGGCAGGTCCTTCACGAGGCAGGAACGACATCGAGCGCGTCGAGCTCTACGGAGGCGCCCTGGTGAATCAACCTGACGCCGATGACCAGCCGCGCGTGGGCGCCCTTGCGCAACAGCAGACCGCGCAGTCCCGCCAGCGGACCGCGAACCACCTCCACCTGCATTCCCTCCGTGAGGTAGGGGTGTGGATCATAGGGGAGGGTGCTCTCGACAAGGCGGCGAACGGCCTCGATCTCTCCATCGGGAACGGGGACCGGGCCGTCCTGGTTCCCCAGGATCTGGACCACTCCCTGGGTCGAAAGGACGGCGACCCGCAGGGGCAACGGGAAACGGGCAAAACAGTAGCCGGGAAACAGCGGGAAGGCCACTCGCTTGCGGCGGTCTTTCCACTGCCGCAACCGATCCACCAGGGGAAGGAACGGCTCGATCCCCCGGGCCTCGAGCTGCTCCCGCACGCGCTTCTCGTGACGGGAACGGGTACGGAGCGCGTACCAGTGGGAAGACATCGTGCCACCTCTGCGCGCTCTCCCCCGGCCTGAAGCCGGGGGGTGCCCACGCCGCTGACACTCCGGCGGGATGAAGCCGCCGGCCACTCTGGGCGGAGGGGGGCCGCCGGGCCCTCAGGAGGCCTTCACGCCGGTGAGCTCGTAGATCGTCACCGCCTTGGCCTTCCCTTTCACCTTCACCTCGCCCAGGGGGCGCGCCTCGATCTGATCCTTGGCCAGTTCGTACGTGGACTCGCTGATGATGACGCCGCTGGCGTCGGGGTAGTCCTTGTTCAGGCCCTCCAGACGGGCTGCCAGGTTCACCGGATCCCCGATCACCGTGTAATCGAACCGCTGGTCCGAGCCCAGGTTCCCCACGATCACTTCCCCGGTGTTGATGCCGATGCCCATGTGGAAGGGTTCCTTCCCCTCCTGGCGCCACTTCTTCTCCAGGTCCCGGAGTTCCGCCCTCATGGCCAGGCCCGTCCGGCAAGCGCGGACGGCGTGATCCGGTTGCGGCACCGGGGCGCCGAAGATGGCCATGACGGCGTCGCCGACGAACTTGTCCAGCGTCCCCTCGTTCTGGAAGACCGCATCCACCATCCGGGTCAGATACTCGTGCAGAATCTCCACCACCCGCTCGGCGTCGTGCCGCTCCGAGTAGGTGGTGAAGGACCGCACGTCGGAGAAGAGGACGGTCATTTCCTTCCGCTCGCCCCCGAACCGAAGCATGGAGGGATCGGCCAGGATCCGGGTCACCACGCCCTCGGGCACGTACTGCTGGAAGGCCCGCTTGATGAAGAGGCGCTGCCGCTCCTCGGTCAGGGCCCGGTGGACGGTGATGGGCACGTAGGTCCCCGCGACGGCCACCATGGGGTAGAAGACCGGGAGCCACACGCCAGCGAAGACGAACAGGCCCTGGGCCAGGGCGAAGAGCCCCACCAGGATAGCGGCAGCCAGGACACCGCCGGATAGCGGCCGCATTCTGACCAGGAGCCTCCCGAGGCCGAGGGGAAGCACCAGGATGAGAACGAAGACGAGGACCTCGATCCAGGCCGGACGTTGCAGGAGGGTCTGAGCCAGGATGTTCTCCACCGTATTGGCATGGATCTCCACCCCCGGAAAGACGGCCGAGAATGGAGTGACCCGCAGGTCGAAGATCCCGGTGGCGGTCGCGCCGATGAACACGATGGCATCCTTGAATATCCCGGCCGGGATCGCACCGCTCAGGACTTCCGCCGCCGAGTATCGCGGGAAGCTTCTCTCCGGGCCGGCGAAATTCAGGAGCATGCGCCCTTCCACGTCCGTCGGGATGCTCACCGGCCCCACCTGGACGGCGCCGGTGAGGTCGAGCACCAGTTGATCATCGGGGACCCCGAGGGCAACCCTGGCCGTCTGAAGGGCCAGGGAGGGGTAGAACTTGTTCCGGTAGGCAATCGCCAGCGTCTCACGGCGGACGGTGCCGTCCGGGTCGGGAAGGATGTTCACGTGGCCGAGCTTCTTGGCCGCGGCCGTCAGGATCGGCAGGGGCTCCGTCACTTTGGAGGCGGCCGGTAAGAGCAGGGCCCTCTGTTCCCGACCCTTCAGGCGGATGAAGCCGAACTTCGGCAGGGGCGTCGAGGGATCCGGCCCCGTGGCCCCAGGCTCGAGGGTGAAGAAGGCGGCTATCACCAGCGGGGCCGACTCGATCGCGGCCGCCAGCCTGCGGTCGGGCTCCGCTCGTTCGCGCAGATCTCGAAGCTCCCTCTCGAAGCGCTGAGCGGGCCCGCCGCTCTTCCCAACCCCGAGGTCCTGGTATCGCCGGAGGAGGTCGTCCGCCATTCGCCGCTCGGGCGATTGCTCTGGCTCCGACAGGATGACGTCCAGCCCGATCACGCGTGCGCCGCCGTTCGACACCGTCGAGATCAGGCGTGCGAGCGTCGTCCGTGGCCAGGGCCATCGCCCAAGCTTCTCTATGCTGGCATCGTCAATTGCCACGACGCGCACCGGCACCGAGGGAACACGCCGCCCGCGAAGGCGAAATTGTTCATCAAGGATTTTCAGGTCCAAGACTCTGAAGAAAGTCAGGTTGAAGTAGAACAGGAGCGCCATCACGACGATTGCGGCGAGCGGAACGATGAGATAGCGGGGCTTTCCGCCATCCGCCGAGCCTCGGAACCAGCCCGGCGGTCGGCCGAGGAATCCGGCACCCTTGCCCCGCATGTTCGTGGCCATCGTCTCGTTCGGCAGGGGAGGAGTCCGTGTCCAATCGCTCCTGGCGAAAGCGTCGAGGAGTTTCCGTCTTTGACGGAGTCGGCGGCCCGGGGCCAAAGGAACAGCCGGCGCCCACGGCATCACGGTGGATACTCACCGCCGTCGCGCGCGTGCCCGGGACGCTCTTCGGCTCCTTCCCGCAGGACCGCGAGACTCTTAGCACGCGCGAGTTCAGGCGTCAATACGATTTCCCGGTCGGGCGGAGGGTTTTCCTTGCGTCTTCGGACGTGGCGCGTTGGCAGGTCGAGAGGCGCGATGCGTCTCGGGCCCCCATGGCTTCGTGATGCGGGCTCGTTGGGATGAGGCGTGTGCGCCAGAGGACGGCGATGGGTACCAGCCGGCAATCATTCTCGTATACTCTTCGGTTGACAATGATTCCATTTCAACATATTAGTATTGCCGCATACTAGGAGGGTCTCGATTCATGCCTGCGCGCAGGACCCGGAAGAGGACGGGGGAAGTGGAGGCCGAGCGGCTGCTCCAGGCCAAGCTGCCAGCGCGCCTGGTGAAGGCGCTCCGCATCCTGGCGCTGCAACAGGACACGACTGTGAAGGAGCTGCTGACCCGGCTGGTCGAAGACTACGTGGGACAGCAGCGCCGCGCCTCGGGAGGGAGAGGATGAGGCCGTCGGGGATGGGGTGGAGGCATGGCCTTGCCGGATTCGGGCTGGCCCTGGTGATCCTCTCACCGGGCCTCGGTTGCGGGCCAGCAGCCCTCTTGCTGGTGACCGCGGCGGGCGGGGCCGCCGCCGTCAGCGGCGAGCCTCAGCGAATGGCCAGCACCGAGGGTCTGGACTTTGACGAGCAACGCATCCCCCTGATCCAATCCGGCACCCACACCCAGGAAGACGTGGTGAACCTCTTCGGGTATCCCCAGACAAAGGTCTTCACGCAGAACGACGAGGAATGGGCCTACCGCTATCACGTTCCGCCGTCTCTCCTGCGGGCGGGGATCGAGAAGGTCCTGACGATTCGCTTTCGAGACGGCAAGGTGCAGGAGGTGCGCTACTCGATCAGCGCCCTGTGAGAACTGGAAGCCGTCAGCTCTCGGCCGTCAGCCATCAGCCCGGAGCCGATTCCCGTCGATTGATCGCTGATCGCTGAAGGCTATTCAGAGAAGACCTTCTTGATGCCGCGCCCGAGCGACTGGATGTCCTCTCCCATCCCCCGCATCGTTGCACACCCGGCCGTCCAGAGGAGCAGGACGCCCAGAAGCAGCCCGACCACTCCCCGGATGTACTGAGGTCGCATCCTCTGCACCCTCCTGGGGCTCTCCGGCTACCGCGCCCCGGCTTCCTTGAATTCCTCCTGCCCCCGGACCATTGCTGGCGTGATGAAGTAGGTCCCGGTGCAGCCGACCCGCAGCAGGTAGGCCGCCGTGTCCTTGTCGCCCCCTGTCACCGCCAGGCTGGCGCCTGATGCCAGCGCCATCCCCGGACACATCGCCCCCACCTTGAACGGGATGTAGAAGAGGCTTCCGATGGCCCCGGCCACGGCAGCCACGGCTGTGAGCCCAGGCGAGTCGGTTGCGGGGACCGGTGTCGCCTCGCCCGGTGGGGCCGGCGGAGCCATCTGCTGCGCCCACGCGGTCCCCGCGCCGACAACGCCGACCAAAACCGTCAGCACGCCAGCCATCACGACCCGGACCATTCCTTCGTATCTCATGCCCCTCTCCCTTGGCTGAGGGCTCATGGGTGATGGCTCATGGTTCTCGCCATGAGCTATGGACCAAGAGCCACGAACGATCGGCGATCAGCGATCTGCCACTCGGGATCTGCGGGCAGCCGCCTTCACCTTGGCGACGATCACTTCCACGGCGCGGCCGGCATTCTCAAAGACCCTGGCAAGATCCGTCGCACTGGCGCGACGGAGGTGCACCCCGGCCACGACCACCGTCGTGCGATCCAACGTCCGCGCCAGCTCGGCCGCGAACGGCCGGGCCAGGTCATCCTCCTTGTGACCCACCAGGGTGAAGACCGACGTGGTGGCGCTCCGCTGTCTCGCGTTCGCCAGGCTGGAGCGCGGGATGCTGACCGCCACCGCCCCGATATGGGGGACCTCCCCGCCCACGAGGTTCACGGCCAATCCCTCGTGCGAGAGGAAGGCCGTGCCCCAGATCCGATGGCGCCCCGTGCCGGCGTCGAAATCAAAGTGCAGGGGTGCCGGGGGCGTTGCCTCCGCGCCTCGACTCGCCCGCCGAGAGGAGACCCCGGGCCTCATGACGCCTGACCTCGCGGGAGACGCGTCCCCGTCCACTCGGTGGTCAACTCATGCGGAATCCCGAGGCGATCCAGCACGCGGCCCACGGTGTGGTTCACGATGTCCTCCACCGTCTTGGGGCGGTTGTAGAAGGCCGGCACGGGAGGGAGGATCACGGCCCCCAGTTCGGCCAGGGCCAGCAGCTGCCGGAGGTGTCCGGCGTGGAGCGGCGTCTCGCGGACCGCCACGATCAGGGGGCGCCCCTCTTTCAACGTGACGTCGCCTGCGCGGCACATCAGCGTGTCCGCATAGCAGTTGGCCAGGGCTGAGGCCGTCTTGATGCTGCACGGGGCGATGACCATCCCGCTCGTCCGAAATGATCCGCTGGCCAGCGCCGCGCCGATGTCCCGGTTGTCATACACGTGGGTCGCCAGCGCCTCCACGTCCTTAATGGTGTAGTCGGTCTCCTCCAGGATGGTGCGCTTGGCCGCAGCGCTGATGATGAGATGAGTTTCCAGGTCAGGCACACCCCGCAGCACTTCCAGCAACCGGATCCCGTAGATGGACCCGCTGGAGCCGGAGATGCCGACGACCAGCCTCATGCCTCCCTCCGCAGACCATCCACCAGGGCCTGCCAGCCCTGTAGCGCCTCTTCGATCGGTCGCCCCGGATCAAACAGAATCCCCCCGGTGATGCGGGTCCCGGGTTCGAGATCCTCCCGCGCCTGGTCCGCCAGCACCGATTCGATCCTCGCCTCGAAGCGGGCGAGATGCACGAATCCCTCCATGGGATCCTGCGGCGCTCCCGCCGCCGCCTTGATGTAATAGGCCATGTTCGGCCCGATGAGACAGACCGTCAGCTTCCCGTTGCGGCGCAGATTGCCAGAGGTCCGGCTCGTCCGGTAGAGGGCCAGCCGCAGGCGGCGCGCATCCACCGCCACCATTTCCCCATAGGACAGCAGGGCGGGATGGGGCCACCCCTCCGCATCTGTCGTGCTGATCAGGATGGCCTGGCCCATCCGCGCCGACAGATCCCGGCCGCCGAGGAGTTCGCAGAGAAGATCCGGAAGGGCGTTCCCCAACTCCCGCGCCATCGCCCACTCACTTCCGCCGGGCCATCTGCACAAGGCCCAGTCCCGAGGCAACGACCAGGAGGAGACTCACGATTTGGGCCGCGCGGAAGCTGCCCAGCATCAGGCTATCGATGCGCAGCCCTTCCACGAAGAAGCGACCAATCGAGTACAGACCCAGGTAGCACAGCGTCAGGCCGCCCGGCCTCCCCTGCAGCCGCTTGCGTAGCCCGAACCACAGGATGGCGAAGACTACGAAGTTCCACAGCGACTCGTACAGGAACGTCGGGTGGAAGTATTCGTAACCGGCCAGGTGAGGCGGCCGGTGGGCGGGGTCGATGTACAGCTTCCACGGCAGGTTCGTCGGGACCCCGAAGGCTTCCTGGTTGAAGAAGTTCCCCCAGCGACCGATGGCCTGGCCGATCGCGACACAGGGCGCCATGATGTCCAGCGTGACCGGCAGGGACAGCTTGGCGTGCCGGCAATACAGGATGGTCGCCAACGCTCCCGCGATCAGCCCGCCGTGGATGGCAAGACCTCCCTCCCACACCGCCACGATCTTGCGGGGGTTGGCCCCGTAGTAATCCCAGTTGAACAGCACGTAATACAGGCGCGCGCCCACCAGGGCGACGAGGACCGCGGCGACGATGGTGTTCAGCAGCTTGTCCGGGTCCAGTCCCCGCCGGATAGCCTCGCGGTGCGCCAGCGTGGTTCCCAACAGGACCCCGGTGGCGATCAGGAGGCCGTACCACCGGAGGGCCAGCGGCCCGATCTGCAGCGCAATAGCTCCAGGTGAGGCGAACATGTACACTCCTCTGGCGGAAAAGCGTTCGATGGTTCGACAGTTCGGGGCATCCACGCTACCGCGGTGGGCGCCCCCCGCGGTGCCGTGGGTTCCGGCAGGTCAGGAGCGCTCGAACCGCCGAACGGTCGAACAGCCGAACGCTCTTCGTTCTCAGTGACGGAACGCGTATCGAAACGTCGTGAACAGGATGAAGTACCCGGCTTTCAGGCTGCCCATCAAGGTGCCGGCCACCTTGGATTTCCCGATGCGCTTCCGGTGCGTCACCGGGACCTCGCGGATCCGGTAGCCCCGCTTGGCCGCCTTGACGATCATCTCGATGGGCCAGCCGTATGTCCGCTCGCGCATGTCCAGGGCCACGAGGTCCGCCCGCCGGATCGCCCGGAACGAGCCGATGTCGGTGACGCAAACGCCGTACAGCAGCCGCACCAAGCGGGACGTGAGCCAGTTGCCGAAGACCGCGTGCGGCGGCATAGCCCCCGCCTCGCGCCGCCCCAGGAGGCGCGAGCCGATCACCAGATCCGCCTCTCCCCGCGTCACCGGATCAACCAGAATCGCCAACTCCTCAGGCTGGTCGCTGGCGTCTCCGTCCAGGAACACCAGGATATCGGCCTGAGACGCGGCATCCAATCCGGCCTTGCAGGCCGCGCCGTATCCCCGTTGCAGCTCGGTCACCACCCGGGCGCCCGCGGTCGAGGCCACCGCTGCCGTCCGGTCGGTGCTCCCGTTGTCGACGACGATCACCTCGACCACGAGATCGCGCGGAACCGCCGCCACGACCTGGCCGATGGATTCCTCCTCGTTCAGCGCCGGGATCACGGCCGCGATCCTCATACAACTCACAATAGTCGCTGACTCCGCGTCAAGTCAAGCGGGAACAGCGCTGGCTCATTGCTGATGGCTCACGGACTGGCTGACCACATACATGCCACCCCAGATGGCCGCCGCCAGGAAGAGACACCGTGCTCCCCAGAACCGGCTTCTCGCCTTGTCCAAGCCCATTAGCCTTTGGCTGCGAGGCGCAGTTGAGAAAAGGCCGCGGGAGGATACGGCAGGACAGAGGAGAGCGCAAGACAATGCGGGACATCCAGGGGGGACTCGAATGGGGAGCGGGCAATGCGGAATTCGGAATGGGAAAGGCCCCGGGCAGACCCGAATGGGAATGACGAACGCGCCTCGGCGAAACCGCCGGCCACCCCCCCACATCGAGCGGAGGTTTCACAAATGCTCCCGGCGGAGAATCAGGCGGGAAGCCGGGCACCCAGCGCACCACACGGGCTCTCGGCAATGTGCGCTGGGTCCCCCCGGCTTGAGTCCGGGGGGCCTACTGCCGGTCGCGGCTCCGCGATCCCCGAACCACCCCGGACGGCGGTCCCGACGCCCCCATTTCTCTCCGCGGCACGATGTGGTAGGCCACCCCCTCGATCAGCGGCATCGGCTGGAATCCGAAGCCCCGCCTGACCGCATCCAGCGCGGTGATGGTTCCCACCTCGAGGAGTTCGAGGTGGCGATACCCGAGGAACGGATTCAGGCCCAGCCCTTCCAGCAAACGGCTGACCCAGGCCACGGCCCGCCGGGACAGGTGGACCTTCACCCGGGGGACATTCAGCATCTTCCCCACTTGGTCCGCGATCTCCTCGTAGGTGAGGTGCTGCGAACCACCGATCGGGATGGTGCGGTCCAGCGCCTCCTCATCCTGAAGCGCCCGCAACAGGCACGAGACCACGTCGCCTACCCAGATCGGCTGCAGCATGGTCTTCCCGGTCCCCGGGATCAGGAGGAGCCCCGTCCGTTGCAGCAGGCGGATCATGCCGCTGATCAGCCGGTCGCCAAGACCGAACATCAGGGACGATTGGAGAATGACAAAGGGAATGCCGCTCTCGCGGAGTTGGTCCTCGGCCCACCCCCGGCTGCGTAGGAAGGGCAGGCCGGATGACGAGCCCGTCCCGAGCGGGCTCACCATCAGGAAACGCTCGACGCGAGCCGCCCGGGCGCCCTCCAGGAGGAGCGCCATGCCTTCACGGTGGACCCGTTCCACCACCGCGTCCCGGCCCTCGTGGATCGGCGCCGCCAAGTGGATGATCCGCCGCGCTCGCTGGCACGCCGCGGCCACGGCGTCCGCATCCAGCAGGTGACCAGTCACCACCTCGATCGGATGCGACTGCGGCCACGGGAGCCCCGGGGAGCCGGGCCGCACCAGACACCGCACCGCCTCCCCTGCAGCGCAGAGCCGCCGGAGCAGATGTCGCCCGACAAACCCGGTGCCCCCGGTGACCAGAATCATGGGCTGCCTACCTGCGGGTCCATCGCCGCTTCGGAAGGAGCGCACCCGACACGCGGGCCGCGATCACTGCGCACGCCCCCGCCCCTGCAATGGAGATGGGAAAAAGGCCTGGCGATCGCCGCCAACGACCACCAGGCTGAGGTTCTGCTCGTCGCGACGGACGATCAATTCGAAAGGATCGCCGACCTTCCCGCGCCAGAGCGCCTGGTAGAATTCGGTCCGCGATTCCACCGGGACGCCATTGACCTGAAGGATGAGGTCGCGCTGGCGCAGTCCCGCCTGCTCGGCGGGACTGCCCGGAGTGACCGCCACGACCCCCACCCCGCGATCCGTCGTGACCGTGTAGGTTCCCAGCCACGGGCGTGGCCCGCGGCTCCTGACCCTGCCATACTGGATCAACTCGTCCATCACCCCGACGATGAGATCCACCGGGATGGCGAAGTTGACCCGCTCCGCATCGGACTCACTGAAGGAGAGGATGCCGACCACCCGGCCGTGCGCGTCCAGCAGCGGTCCGCCGGAGCTTCCCGGGTTGATGACGGCGTCGGTCTGGATCGCCCGGTCCAGCTTGTACTCCCAGTACCCTTCGAAGGAAGGGAACGCGCTGACGACCCCGGTCGTCACCGCGCGCACCCCGCCGCCCTGGCTGCTCACCGCGATGCAGAGCTGGCCGAGCCGCAGCCCCGCGGCGCTGCCCAGGGGGGCCGCCACCATGCCCGCAAAGGGGGAGATGTGCAAGAGCGCGAGACCGGTCTCTAGATCCGTCGCGGTCAGTTCCGCTGAGAACTGCAGGCCGGAGGGAAAGACCACGTGCAGGCTCTCGGCGCCAAGGACGACGTGGGACGCGGTCAGGATG
>JBIOJT010000022.1:0-23983 GCA_044451055.1 Methylomirabilales bacterium (SeqCode) | reverse complement strand
GTGAGTCGTCCGAGCACGGGGGCAGTCAGGCCAGCCCCGACCCCGCCGAGGCCGACGGGCGGCGGCGGGCGGACCGGCGGCGGGAGCGGACAACGCAAGTGAGCAGTGTCGCGGGCGCCCCGTGAATGAGCCCGCCGTCTTCCAACCTGGGCGGAGCATTGAAAGCATGGCAACTCTGGAGGAGTTCAGGATGTCTTCAGCCAATCGGCATGGGCGCTTCAGCCTGGCCTGGCGGCTCACCATCGCCGCCGTGGCAACACTGCTCATCGGCGCTGCCGGTGCCGTGGCAACGGTCGCCGCCAGCCCAGCGCAGAGGACCTTCGCCTCTCCCGAGGAGGCGGTACAGGCCCTCGTCGCGGCCGTGAAAGCGGGGGACACGAAGGCCCTCGCCGCGATCCTCGGCCCCGAGAGCAGGCCCCTCGTCCGGTCGGGAGATAAGGTGGCCGACAGGCAGGCGCGGGAGCGCTTCCTCCACGCCTATGAACGGGCGAACAAGCTGGAACAACCCACCGGGACGAGAGCGGTCTTGATCATCGGCCAGGACGAGTGGCCGATGCCGATCCCGGTGGTGAAGGAGGGAGATGCTTGGCGCTTCGACACGGCCGCGGGGAAAGAGGAAATCCTCAACCGTCGCATCGGGCGCAACGAACTGAACACCATCCAAGTCTGCCTGGCCTATGTCGATGCCCAGCGCGAGTACGCGCGGGTGCCCCGCGAGGGCGACGGGCTGCTCAAGTATGCGATGAAGTTCCGCAGCGACAAGACCAAGAAGGATGGGCTCTACTGGCGGACGCAGGAGGGCGACGTGCCGAGCCCGCTGGGCGTTCTCGTCGCGAATGCCCGGGCCGAGGGGTATTCCCGCAAGCGGTCGGGCGGCAAGCCCACGCCCTACCATGGCTACTTCTACCGGATCCTGACGGCCCAGGGCCCGGACGCTCCGGGCGGCGCCTTCGACTACGTCGTCGACGGCAAGATGATCGGCGGGTTCGCCCTCGTCGCGTTTCCGGCGCGATATGGGGTCTCCGGGGTCATGACCTTCCTCGTGAATCACCAGGGCGTCGTCTACGAGAAGGACCTCGGCCCGGACACAGGAAACACAGCGCGCGCCATGCAGACGTACAACCCGAACGACACCTGGAAGAAAGTGGAGGAGTCGCCGCCCCGCGCCCCCTAGCCATTTGCCCGGCGGTCTCCGTCGCGAGCCTTCCAGCCCCCGGCGCCTCTGCCTGCCTGTGGTCCGCAAAATGCTCGGTCAGGCTTCGGCCTATCGAATCTCTCTTCTCCCGGTGCGCAGATTTGCCCTTATTGGGGAGCCAAGCCGGACTCGCACCCGCACCCGCCTGAGGAGTAGTGCTGTCGCAGTCCCCACTCCCGCGCATCATCGGCTCGATGTCTCAGGTGGATGACAGCCCCTGCCTGCCTCCGGGAGGCGACGTCAGTAGGAGACTCTGGGGACTGGCGTGTCGTCGCGGATGATGTACGGCCGCAGATCTTGGTGGGCCCGGAACAGCGGTCCCATACTTCAAATAGCCGTGTCGCCTTTTGACTGTTCGGTGCCCCTTCGGCGACGGAGCGCGTGGCATTGAATTCGAAGCGATTTCCCACCCGGATGGGAGGATCGGCACACCGAGAGGCTACGCGCTTCCGCGCGAGGTGATGCATGGCGGCTCGTGAGCCGACTTCACCTCTCGCAAAACCGTGAGGTCAGCCGTGCATCCTCGGAAGGTCGCCAGCGCCCACAGCTTCTCCTGCGTCACATCCGGGTGAGAGCCTATTACACCGGAGCCCGATGAGCAGGCTGCCCATCGGGCTCCGTCTTGGCCACCGCCTGGATCACCGACTGTTCATGCGTCCCGGACTGACCCGCCTCAGCCCACCAGCCCGAGCTTCCCTTCGTAGATGAACGCCCGGGCGTTCTCGGCGATCACCTCCGGGTCCACCTTGAGCCGTGCCACGCCGGTCTGCATGGCGGCCATGGCCACGGCCTTCGCCACGGCCACGGGCACGCGAAAGTCCAGCATGTTGGGGATGATGCACTCCGGCTTCAGATCCTTCGGTCCAACCAAGTCCGCGATCGCATGAGAAGCGGCGATCTTCATGGCGTCGTTGATCTCGCGCGCGCGGACGTCCAATGCACCCCGGAAGATCCCGGGGAAGCCCAGCGAGTTGTTCACCTGGTTCTCGAAGTCCGAGCGCCCGGTGGCCGTCACGGCCGCCCCGCCGGCCTTGGCCTCCTCCGGGTAGATCTCCGGGACCGGATTGGCCATGGCAAAGACAATCGGATCCTTGGCCATGGTGCGCACCATGTCCGGCGTGACGGCCTTGGCCACCGAGAGGCCGATGAAGACGTCGGCCCCGACCAGGGCGTCGGCCAGCTTCCCGGTGCGGCGCTCTTGGTTCGTGATCTTGGCCATTTGCGATTTCACCGGGTTCATGCCCTCGGTCCGCCCCTCGTAGACGATCCCCTTGCTGTCACACAGGATGAGATCCTTGACGCCGACCTTCAGGAACAGGCGCGAGACCGCGATGGACGCTGCTCCGGCCCCGTTGAGGACCACGCGGGACTCCGCCAGGCTCCGGCCCGTGATCTTCAGGGCGTTCAGCAAGGCCCCCAGCACGATCACGGCCGTCCCGTGCTGGTCATCGTGCATGACCGGGATGTCCAGCTCTTTCTTGAGCCGGTCTTCGACCTCGAAGCAGCGCGGGGCCGAAATGTCCTCCAGGTTGATCCCGCCGAAGACGGGCGCGATGGCCTTGACCACCTCCACGATCTCATCCGGGTCCTGGGTCCCGACGCACACCGGGAAGGCTTCGACCCCGCCGAAGGTCTTGAAGAGGACCGCCTTGCCCTCCATCACCGGCATGGCTGCCCGGGCGCCGATGTTCCCCAGGCCCAGGACGGCACTGCCATCGGAGACCACCGCCACCAAGTTCCCCTTGGCGGTGAGCTCGTACACCTTTGCCGGATCCTTCTTGATGGCCTCGGCCGGGAGGGTCGCTCCCGGCGGGAGGTAGAGCAGGTTCATGATATGGGAGTCCTTGATCGGAACCTTGCTCAGGATCTGGAGCTTCCCGCGGAAGCGGCGGTGAAGGTCCATGGCCTCTTCTTTTTGCGAGAGGGTCTTCCCCGGTGCCCGCGGCTCAACCGGGAAACTTCCCTCGTAGATAAAGTGGAGGGTCCGGTCCTTTATGGTTGCGGGGTCCATCGTTGCGGGGTCCATCTTTGACTCGCCGCTGGCCATGGCGACCCTGGCCACCGCGGCGGCGATCGTCGGCGCCACTTCGAAGTCGAAGAGTGGGGGCACGATGTGCTCTGGGCTCACCTTTGCCTCGGGCACCAGCCCAGCGAGGGCCTTGGCCGCCTCGAGCAGGATGGGTGTCGTGACATTACGCGCCTGGATGTCCAGGAGGCCGCGCAACACGCCGGGGAACACCAGAGCGATGTCGAGCTGATTCGGGAAGTCGGAGCGGCTGGTGGCGACGATCCTGGCGCCGGCCCGCTTCGCCTCGGCCGGCATGATCTCGGGTGTCGGCACGGCCAGGGCGAACACGATGGCGTCGGCGGCCATGCTCGCGACCATTTCGGGGCTCACCACGTCCGCCTTCGAGAGGCCGACGAGGACGTCCGCGCCCTTGAGGGCCTCGGCCAGGGAGCCGCTGAAGTTCTCGGGGTTGGTCTGCCGGGAGATCTCTGACTTCACCCAGTTCATGTTGGTAGGCCGATACTTGTGGATGGCGCCGGCGCGGTCGCACACGATGAGATTCCGCGCCCCGGCGGCGACGAGGAGGCGCGCCACTCCCACCCCGGCCGGGCCTGCCCCGCTAATGACGATGCGGGCATCCTCCAATCGTTTGCCAACCAGGGGCAGGGCATTGAGGAGGCCAGCCAGCACCATGACGCCTGCACCATGGGCGTGGTTGTGGAAGATGGGAACGTTCACCGCCCGCTGCAGGTGGTCTTCCAGGGAGAAGCAGCGCGGGGAGGCGATGTCCTCGAGGCAGAAGGCCCCGAAGGTCGGGGCGAGCATGCTCACCGTCTGGATCAGTTGGTGGAGGCCGCTCACGTTCAGGGACATGGGCAGGGCGTCAATCCCCGCGAAGGTCTTGAAGATGACCGACTTCCTTCCATGGTGGGCAGGGCGGCCTCAGGGCCGACGGGGCCCATGCCAAACAGCGCGGAGCCGTCCGTGATCAGGGCGACGGTGTTCCCCCGGCAGGTGTATTCGAAGGACTTCCTGGGATCCTTGTGGATGGCGAGACACGGTTCCGCCACCCCGGGGGTGTACACGAGACTCAGTGTGGCTCGGTCCTTGATAGGAACTTTGCTCTCGACCCCGATGAGGCCGCGGTGCCTCTTACGGTAGTCCAACGCATCGTGCTCGTGGTGCTCGTGGGTCATGGTAGGCTCCTTGGAGGAGGACATTTCCCCCGGTCCTCCTCTGGTCAGAGTGATGCGTGTGAGAGAGCCCCGAGGGCAGAGCCATCCCACGTGCCTTCTCGTGTAGGAAAAGTCAAGAGCCTCTCGGCGAGAGGCCATCGGCGGCAGGCGATAGAGTGTCCAGGCTTTCTCGGCATGCTAACCTCGGTAATCGAGGTCGCGAAGCTTTTCCTCCCTCGGAAAAGTGCAGCATGTTCGATGCCTATGAACCTCCGCTCCGATCTGTCCGTGTGCCGACCTCACTCTCTGCGCCGTCCAAGTCGGACCCGGAAGCGGAATGCAACATTCATGCGTCCCGGCATCCGGCGCCAATGCTTCTGTGAGAAGCTTCACCTGCTACAAGAGTATGCCGCGCGTTGGTAGGGTCAAGGTATTCTTGGGTATTTTCAGGGATTGTCTGTCGTCCCAATCATCCGTTTACAAATTCTACGGTTTCCTGGCGTAAGGATCTCGTCCAATCGTGATCCCTTTCCCTCCCATGGGTCGAGCCTTGGAGCTCTCTCGTACGCGGCGAGGAAGGATCCAGAAGGGATGACGGGGCACGAGCAGGGCGGACCGTTCCTGCGGCAGGGAACTCACAGCGCCCCGTGTTCTTTCGGGCGACCTCATCGGAGCGAACCGCAGCTTGTCGACAACCACCGAGACACCCTCGGTCGCTCAGCGGCTCTCGCCGGCTGGCCCCCACTCTTCGGCTCACGCCACGCATGCAGCCAGGAAGAGGGCCAGCTAGGAGGCAAGTGGATGGTTGACTTCGCCTTTCCACTCCACACCGCATGAACTCTCCCATCCCCGACCCACGGTCCCCTCGCGTCACCGGTGCTCCTGAGGCTTGCCGGGCGCCCGTGATAGCAGGACCGGGACTCCCGCATTCCGGACGACCTCCTCGGCGACGCTGCCCATGACCAGGCGGCTCAATCCGCTGCGCCCGTGCGTGGACATCGCCACTAGGTCCACCTCATTGGCTGCGATGTGCGCGATGATCTCTGCTGCGGCCGTTCCATACCGCACGGCAGTCCGGATGCGAGCACCCTTCTCGGCAAGCTTGTCCGCGAGGGCCTCGACGTACTCCTCGGCCTCGCGGACAACACGGACCTCCTCCTCTGTCGGGTCTACGCCCGGGAAGACGTGGGCCATGGCGACGCGGAGGAGCAGCAACTCGGCCCCGAGGTCCTTGGCCAATTCCGTCGCCCGTGGGAGGATAGCCTCAGCCAAGGCGGATCCGTCCAGAGGCACCAGGATCTTCCTGAACATCGAACTCACCTCCTCCCGGGAGTGCCGTCGACCCCCGGGCCTCTCCGTCGACTCGAGTCGCAGTACCGCCTCGCTGCGTCAGCGTGCAGAGCCAACACGCTCGGCGAACCCTTCTGCAGGGGTGAACCGCCCCGTGGGCTCCGCCTTGGTGAATCTCTTGCGTTGACGCGCTCTCGGGCGCGCTCCAGCGTCACCTTCACGCCACCTGACGAGACGTCGACACCGCACTCAGGAATGTTCGCCGCCCTTGTCCCACGCTTCTCGAATACCGGATCATGGAACGACGAAGTCGTGCTCCTTCGGCCGCACAGTCAGCACGGGGCACGGGGCCCGCCGGACGATCTTCTCCGCGACGCTCCCCAGGAAGATCTGCGAAATCCCGGTCCGGCCATGGGTCCCCATGATGAGAAGATCCACAGGCAGCTCCTTGGCCAGGCGCACGATCTGCTCGGCCGGGGTGCCGGTCACGATCCGGGTCTCGACGGCCACGCCGAGCCTGGTGCCGGCGTCCGCGACCGCTTCCACGATTCCGCGTGCCTCCTCCTCGCGGCGTGCCTGGGCTTCCCGGAAGACGTTCGGCCTGACTTCGCCGAAGCTGCGGCGCGTTTGGTCCGCCCACCCCTGGTCCATCACGTGGAGGGCCACGACCCGGGCGCGGAACTGCTGCGCGAAGGCCAGGGCGTACGCCAGCGCCTTTCCAGAGCATTCCGACCCATCGGTCGGCAGGAGGATCGTCTTGATCGCGATCATGGTGGACCTCCTTCCTGGGGCAGCCCCCCAGGCGCGCTCAGACGCTCAAGCTCATTGGCGCCGGGCGGCCGGGCGAAGAACACCGGACATGAGGACCGGCGGACCACCTTCCCCGCCAAGCCGGGTCGCTCCCGCCGCCGCCCCCCGGACCAATGTGCACGGCATGCCTCCACTGGGACAGTTCCCCGCTTCCCATCGGGCGACCCCGCGGCCCCGTGCCGAGGAGAAAGCACCCTCCCCCATGAGAAGATCGTCCGTCCAGGGGTCCACGTCAATGCGGGGAGTGTGGGGTAGCAGTCCGGTCGAGGGATTGGGCGTGCCGAGACCCTCAGGGGGAGTGCAGGATCTCGATCGGGATACTTGGCGGGCGGCAGGATGGGCGAACGGAGTCTTCTCCTCTCCTGTTCAGGTCTCCGCCCGGCGCACCTCCTAAATCAGGTGACAGGGACATGATTCCACGCACTCAGCGAAAGGAGGCAAGCCCATGAACAGGAGCAGAAGGATGATCGTAGCGTATTTGGTCGCCGGGGGGCACCCTGGCGCTTGCCCTGTGGGCCCCGGGGGACCGGCCCCTAACGAGCAAGAGTCGCTCCGAGGGCTCTGCTTCTCATAAGAATCGGGAAAGGCTCCTCGGGTCGAACCGGTCCGACACGGCGTGGAGGAATCTCTTACCGCTCCCGACGGAACGTGAGTCGGAATCGCCCGGAGGTGACCGCGCCGCCGTCAGCCATCAGTGGGGATCGACCATTTGCACCTTCTCGCGACCGAGGATCGCCTTCTGGGGAAAAAGACCTTGACAGCCCCGTTTGGGCCCACATATAGTCCCGCCTGCTCCCTCGGAACTTGCACGATACCGTCCCTACGCGTTGGCCAACACGTCCCCGACCCGCCCGGGGTTTCATAGCGACCAGGACTGCCGCACCCGATCACATGCGGAATCAGGTGACCCGGCAGATGTGCCTGCGTGGGTGTGTCGAGAGACCGCCTCGGCGGGTGGTTGAACGACATGCTGGAGCCCGTAAGTAAAGAACCCGGGCCGCAGCATGCGATCATACGGCCGACGCGCTCCGGGACTGCGGCATCTGTGACGGGCAGGCGATTGAGTGACTGACATGAGCGACAGGATTGCGAGCATCGGTATCATCGGCGCCGGCACCATGGGCGCCGGGATCGCCCAGGTGGCGATCCTCTCCGGATTCCGGGTTCTTCTGTACGATGCCGTTGGTGCGGCCCTGGCCAAGGGGCAATCTCGCGTCGCCCAGAGCCTGAGCCGCGCCGTGGGCAAGGGTCTCGTTCAGGCGGATGACGCCGAAGAGGCCCTCCGCCGGCTGTCGGCGATTACCCAGCTCACCGAGGTGCGGGGTGCCGAGTTCGTCATCGAGGCTGCACCCGAAGATCTCTCCCTCAAGCAGCGGTTGTTCACCGAGCTGGACGGGCTCACCGACCCCGGCGCGACTCTGGCGACCAACACCTCATCCCTGTCCGTCACTGCCATTGCCGGTGCGACCCGACGACCGGAGCGCGTGGTCGGCATGCACTTCTTCAACCCGGTGCCAGTCATGGCGCTGGTGGAGGTCGTGGCGAGCCAGCGCACCGATCCGGCTGTTATCGAGGACACGATGGCGCTGGCGCGCCGCCTGGGGAAGACGCCGGTCCGGGCCAAGGACACCCCCGGCTTCATCGTCAACCGGATCGCGCGCCACTTCTCTCTCGAGGCGCTGCGCATCCTGGGGGAGGGGAGGATCGCCCACGATCACATTGACCGCGTCATGAAGGGGGCCGGCCGTTTCCGCATGGGCCCCTTCGAGCTGATGGATCTCATCGGGATTGATGTCAACTTCGCGGTCAGCCGGTCGGTGTTCGAGGCGTTCTTTCACGACCCGCGCTTCCGCCCGCAGCCCATCCAGCAACGCATGGTGGAGTCGGGCCTCCTGGGACGGAAGACGGGTCGCGGCTTCTATGAGTATCCCGAGGGCCAGAAGGGGTAGAGTGGACAGAGGTCCTATGAGTCGGAGCGTCCTGATACTCGGGCAGAGCCCGCTGGCCGACGCGCTGGCGGAAATCACGGGGGCGGCAGGATTCCTGGTCCATCGCCCGCCGGCGTGGCCGGACACCCGTGAGGACCTGGATGCCATCTTCACGGATCCGAGTCGGCGGGAGCAGTACCTGTGCCACCTGGGTGAGGCCTACGGCGAGGCGGAGGTGGTGATCGAGGCGGAGGCATCGGAGTGGCTGGACCCCGAGCTTCCGGAGACCACGCTGATTCTCACGGCGGCCCTCGGCCACAGTGCGGCCGAGGCTGCGGCCGACATCCACGCCCGACATCGCGTGGTGGGCTTCGCGGCCCTTCCCCCGTTGCAGAAGGGTCAGGCAGTCGAGATGGCGGCGACCCCCTGGACCGAGGCGGCGGCTCTGGATCAGGCGGGGAGGTTCTTCCGGGACGTTGGGTTGGAGCCAATGATCGTCCCCGATGCACCGGGTCTCGTGTTCCCCCGGATCCTGTGCACGATCATCAACGAAGCGGCCTTTGCCCTGATGGAAGGGGTGGCCTCGGCCGAGGATATCGACACGGCGATGAAGCTGGGGACGAACTACCCCCTGGGCCCTCTGGAGTGGGCGGATCGGATCGGTCTGGACCAGGTCCTGGGCGTGCTGGAGGGCTTGCAGGTCGAGTACGGGGAGGACCGGTATCGTCCGGCGCCCCTGTTGCGCTGGCTAGTCCGCGCCGGCCACCTGGGGCGATTCATGAGGAAGGGGTTTTACTCGTACGGGGAGACGTAGGCACCTCCGATTCCGAAGGTCGAATTTCGGTTTTCGAATTGTTATCCGATGCGAGTTTCACATTCCCCGCAGGAGTGGCAACGGATCGGGAGTGCGTGTCAATGCAGAAGGGTGGGATCGGACCGCAGGAGGTTCTCCGACGCGGCAGCGGGGTGATTGTTCTCTGGCTGGCTCTGAGCCTGGCTGTTGCCAGCGCCGCCTTCGGCCAGCAGCCCATCAAGTTGGGGTTCATCGCTGACATCACCGGACCGGCCTCGTCCTTGGGCCTGCCGGAGCGGGACACCGCCCTCATGCTCCAGGGGGAGATCGATGCGAAGGGAGGCATCAAGGGGCGGCCGGTGAAGCTCGTCATCTACGACGGGGAGAGCACCGAGACCAAGACCTTGCTGGCGGCGAAGAAGGCCATCGAGGAAGAGCGAGTGGCGGCCTTGATCTGCTGCTCGCAGAGTGGCACCTCGCTGGCCATCAAGAATGCTGTGCAGACCGCCAAGGTGCCTACGGTTTCCATGGCGACCAGCGTCCGCATCGTGGAGCCGGTCAAGGAAAGCTTCTGGCTCTTCAAGACAGCCCCGAGCGACCATCTCATTGCTGAAGTATTCGCCGAGTACCTGGTGAGCAAGCAGCTGACCAGGGTGGCGTGGATGAGCGTGGACAACGCGTTCGGCGATAGCGGCCGGGTCGAATTTGAGAAAATGGCCAAGAGCATGGGTATCTCCATCGTGATGAACGAGCGGTTCGGCGACAAAGACGTGGACATGACCACCCAACTCACCAAGGTGAAGGGCAGTGACGCCCAGGCCCTCGTGGTGTGGGCCATTCCCCCTGCCGCCTCGGTGGTGACAAAGAACGCCAACGAGCTGGGGCTCCAGATCCCCCTCTTCCAGAGCCACGGGGTGGCGAACAAGCGCTTCATTGAGCTGGCCGGACCGGCGGCGAACGGTGTGAGATTTCCGGCGGCGAAATTGCTCACGGCCGAGAGTCTTCCGGACAGCGACAAGCAGAAGCGGACCCTCGTTGCCTATGCCAAGGCGTTTGAGGCGAAGTACGGCCCGCGCAACACCTTCGGCGGGCATGCCTGGGATTCATTCTGGATGGTGCATCGGGCGGCCGAGGCCGCCGCGGCTCGGACGAACCCGGATGACCTCCAGAGTTTCCGCGCCGCCATCCGAGACGAGCTGGAGAAGACCAAGGAGTTCGTCGGTATCGGCGGCATCTTCAACATGTCGCCCGATGATCATAACGGTCTGGACAAGCGGGCGATCACTCTGTACGAAATCGTGAACGGGCAGTGGCAACTGGCCAAGTGACTCGCCGGGGGCGGACAACGGGAGTAGCGAAGGCATGCGGGAGGGGGGGTCAATGAGAACGGGAAGGATCGCGCGACAAGAGGTTCTCCGACGCTGCAGCGGGGTGATTGTTCTCTGGCTGGCTCTGAGCCTGGCTGTTGCCAGCGCCGCCTTCGGCCAGCAGCCCATCAAGCTCGGGTTCATCCCTGACATCACCGGACCGGCCTCGTCCCTGGGCTTGCCGGAGCGGGACACCGCCCTCATGCTCCAGGCGGAGATCGATGCGAAGGGGGGCATCAAGGGGCGGCCGGTGAAGCTCGTCATCTACGACGGGGAGAGCACCGAGACCAAGACCTTGCTGGCGGCGAAGAAGGCCATCGAGGAAGAGCAGGTAGCGGCCCTGATCTGCTGCTCGCAGAGCGGCACCTCGCTGGCGATCAAGAACGCGGTCCAAACGGCCAAGGTGCCCATGGTCTCCATGGCCGCCAGCGTCAAGATTGTGGAGCCAGTTAAAGACAGCTTGTGGGTGTTCAAGACGCCCCAGAGTGATCACCTCATTGCCGAGGCCCTGGTGGACTATTTGGTCAGCAAGAAGATCACCAGGGTCGCCTGGATGAATGTGGATAACGCGTTCGGCGACAGCGGCCGGCTGGAGTTCGATTGGCTGGCCAAGAAGCTGGGCATCGCCATCGTGGCCGATGAGCGGTTCGGTGACAAAGACGTGGACATGACCACCCAGCTCACCAAGGTGAAGGGCAGCGACGCCCAGGCCTTGGTGGTGTGGGCCATTCCCCCTGCCGCCTCGGTGGTGACAAAGAACGCCAACGAGCTGGGGCTCCAGATCCCCCTGTTCCAGAGCCACGGGGTGGGGAACAAGCGCTTCATCGAGCTCGCCGGACCCGCGGCCAACGGGGTGCGATTCCCGGCAGGAAAACTGCTTGCGGCCGAGAGCCTGCCGGACGGCGACGCGCAGAAGAAAACCCTCGTCGCCTATGCCAAGGCCTTTGAGGCGAAGTACGGCTCGCGGAACACCTTCGGCGGACACGCGTGGGACGCCATCTGGTTGACGTACAAGGCGACCGAAGCCGCCTCGGCCCGGACCAGCCCGGATGACCTGGTGGGCTTCCGTGCCGCCATCCGGGACGAGCTGGAGAAGATCAAGGAGTTCGTCGGCATCGGCGGCGTCTTCAACATGTCGGTCAGGGATCACAACGGCCTGGACAAGCGGGCCGTCGCGATGTACGAGATCGTGAATGGACAGTGGCAACTGGCAAGATGACCTCGCGGCGGGTGAAGGATCATGATCCAGCGAACGGGGCGGGGCTTTCCGGGCCCCGCCCCGGCGCTTTTGTGGGCAAGGCACTGACCGATGACCTCTAGCCAGCAACTCCTCCAATACCTGACCACGGGAATCACCAACGGCAGCATCTACGCCTTGATCGCCCTGGGGTTCGTGGTGATCCACAGCGTGACCTCGGTCATCAATTTCGCCCAGGGCGAGTTCGCCATGCTGGGCGCCCTCCTGGCCATCTCCCTCATCGCCGCCGGCCTGTCCCAGGGGCTGGCCGTGGCGGGGGCCGTGGTAGGAGTCGGGGTCTTCGCGGCGGCCCTGTATCGGGTGGGCCTCCGGCCGGCACGGGATGCCTCTCCTCTCACCATGATCATCATCACCATCGGTGCGGCCCTGGCCATCCGGGGTACAGCCCTGGCCATCTGGGGCACGGAACCGTATGGGATGCGCCCCTTCAGCACGGGGAGCCCACTCCGGGTGGGGGGCGCGGTCATCCGCCTCCAGAGCTTGTGGGTCCTGGGAGTGACGCTCTTGCTCCAGCCGCTCCTGCACGTCTTCTTCACCCACACCATCCTGGGGCGTTCCCTCCGCGCCTGCGCGGTGAACCGGCTGGCGGCGCGACTCGTGGGAATTCGGGCCGACCGCATGGCGCTTCTGGCCTTTGGCCTCAGCGGAGCCATCGGTGCCCTGGGGGGCATCATCATCACGCCCATCATCTATGCCACGTATGACATGGGCCTCATGCTCAGCCTCAAGGGATTCGTGGCCGCAGTCATGGGCGGCCTGGTGAACTACCCCGCGGCCGTGGCGGGCGGCTTCCTCCTGGGAATCCTGGAATCGTTGGGGGCCGGCCTTGTCTCCTCGGGGTACAAGGACGCCATCGCTTTCGTCGCCCTTTTCATCATCCTGCTCTCCAAGCCCCGCTGGATCATGCGCTCGGAGCAGGGGACCGAGGAGGGTTCGTAGTATGGCGAGCAGCAATCCTGTGCCGTCACATGGGACGAACTTCTGACTCGGAATCTGGTCTGGCCGATATCCGGCGCACCATCCCCTGGGGTCCGCTCTGCCTCCTGGTCGTGATCGCCTGCCTTCCCCTGGGAGTCCACAGTCGGTACTACCAGACCATCGCCGTCATCATCGGGCTGCACAGCATCGCTGCCGTGGGCCTGTCCCTCCTCATGGGGTACGCCGGTCAGGTCTCGTTGGGGCACGCCGCTTTCTACGGGATGGGGGCCTATCTGTCCGGCATCGCATCCACGAGTCTTGGCCTGAACCCATGGCTGGCCATGCCCACGGCCGCTCTGGTCACCGGGGGGGTGGCCGCCGCCATCGGGACCCCCATCTTCCGGCTCCGGGGTCACTTCCTGGCTATGGCGACCCTGGGCTGGGGGATCATCGTTTACATCGTGTTCAACGAGCTTCGCGAGGTCACCGGAGGTCCCTCGGGCCTCACCGGGATCCCGAACCTCTCCCTGTTCGGCTGGCCGCTGAACACGGATGTCCGCTACTATTACCTGGTCTGGGCATTCGTCCTGGGCGTGATCTTCCTCTCGCGCAACATCGTGGATTCCCGCGTGGGGCGTGCGCTGCGGGCCATCCATGGCAGTGAGAGCGCCGCGGCCGCCCTGGGAGTCAACACAGCCCGTTACAAGCTGGCCGTCTTCAGCCTGAGTGCCGTGTATGCCAGCCTGGCGGGAAGCCTGTATGCGCATTACCTGCTCTTTGTGAATCCGCCTCCCTTCAGCTTCAAGTTCTCCATCGAGCTGCTGGTCATGGTGATGATCGGGGGCCTGGCGCACATCTGGGGGGCGTTGTTCGGTGCCGCGCTCATCACCATTCTGGGCGAGAGCTTGCGGGCCACCATCCCTCTCCTGATGGGCCACGCCTCGGGGGAGTACGAGATCATCGCCTTCGGCCTCATTCTCATGGCGACCATGATTGCGCTGCCCGAGGGTCTCTGGCCATGGATGCTCACCGTGGTTGATCGGATCCGTGGAAGCCGTGGGGCGAAAGACCCCCTCGTCGGGGGCACGCCGATGACGCGAGGGGATGGGGGAAGGCTTAGTCGGGGCTCGCCGACCGCAATCAGTGCTCGGTTGGAGGCCCAGAGCTTCCCCGTCGTTCACCGTCGCCGCCCGGTCCCATCCTGGAAGTTCAAGATGTGAGCAAGGCCTTCAATGGCCTGAAGGCCCTGTCCCGCGTTTCCTTCACCGTGAACGCCGGGGAGATCCTGGCGGTTATCGGCCCCAATGGCGCCGGCAAGACCACCCTCTTCAACGTCATCTCCGGCGCCTTCCCTCTCACGAGCGGGACGATTCGTTTCTCAGGCCGGACCATCCAGCGCTGGCCGTCGTACCGCATCGCCGGAGCGGGCCTGATCCGGACCTTCCAGAACGTCCGCCTCTTCGGCAGGATGACCGCGCTGGAAAACGTGATGGTGGGTCTTCACCAGCGGACCCGGGCGGGGATGGCGGCGGCCGCGCTGCACCTCCCCTCGGAACGGACCGAGGAAGGAAGGATACGGGAGGAGGCCAAACACCTCTGGGCCCTGGTTGGTCTCCGGGAGCGGGCCGACGCCATCGCTTCCAGCCTTCCTTTGGGTCAGCAGCGCGTGATCGAGATCGCTAGGGCCCTGGCGGCCGACCCGACCATCTTGCTCCTGGACGAGCCGGGAGCGGGGCTCTCGGCCGGGGAGCGGGACCAGCTTCGCGACCTGGTGCGCGAGGTTCGAGCGGGTGGCGTCACGGTGCTCCTGGTGGAGCATGACATGGACCTGGTCATGGGTCTGGCGGACCGGATCGTGGTGCTGAACTACGGGGAGAAGATCGCCGAGGGGACCCCCGACGAGATTCAGAGCGACGCCGAGGTGATCGCGGCCTATCTTGGCGATGAGGTGGTGGACGCTCCGGTTCCCGGCGGACGAGGCTGATCTGGAGGATGCGTTCGACCGGTCAGGATCTCATCACCCTGGCGGTCCCATCCGGAACGACTCGTGCATCCGGATTAATCAGCCGGATCTCAGGCCTCCGGGTTTGCTGAGGCGGAGCGGAAGTGCGCAGCCAGGGGCCGCCTCTTGTGGAGCATCCGGAGGATCAGGTACGCGGCCATGGCCGCCGTGAGATGCTTCAGGGTGTGGCCGCTGACAACCCGACCAACGGCGAAGATCTGCGTGTCGAAGGCCTCGAAGGCTTTGGCGAGGGCGTACAGAGCCGCTGCGCCGAGGAGATCGGCGCTCCTGGTGTACCTCGATGGAAAGAGAAACATGATGA
Organism: Methylomirabilales bacterium (SeqCode); assembly: GCA_044451055.1. Classification (GTDB taxonomy): domain Bacteria; phylum Methylomirabilota; class Methylomirabilia; order Methylomirabilales; family 2-02-FULL-66-22; genus 2-02-FULL-66-22. The sequence continues at coordinate 8,917 of JBIOJT010000022.1, read as the reverse complement.
GGGGGATTGCCAGCATCGGGTAGAACTGCACGAGAATGTAAGGACGTAGGTCTCCTCGACCGCCCAGCTCAGCCACGTGCCAGTACACCACGCTCCCAATCCCCGCAGCAACCAGAGGCCCGAGGGACCAAAGGCCGGCCGTCACGCTGATCCGCTCGGCGATGATCGCCGAAAGAATCGCCGTGAAGGCAATCGCCATCGGGAGACGATCCCAGACGAGCCGCGAATTATCGGGGGCGAGATGGTAGTAGGCCGATCCAAGCCCTGTCAGCGCGACCCCCAGGAAGAGGATCGCATAGGGCCACTGTTCCGCTCTCTCGGCGAATGCGCCGCCGAGAGTTGACCCTTGTTCTCGCGAGAGAATCAGGAGACCCAGTGCGCCGGCGAGCAGGAATGCGGCATTCGAAATGACGTTGAGAGAATTCGGGATGCCAAGCAAGGCGCGCTGGTCGGCGAAGTTGTGATAGTCCTGGCTCTGCGGGATCGGCGGCAGGGCCATTATGCCCAGGACGGCCGCCAGGGTAACGCCAGCAATCACCAGAAGCCTGATCCCGCGCGTCATCAGGACCTCAAGCCGTTCCCCCTTCGTCGTCATGGGGGTCAGGCCTTCATTCCATTCTTTCTGCCCGGAACAAGGCCCTGAAGGTCATCGCCGCTAAGTTAATTCACCCTGGTCGATGCCTCCGGGGTGCCGCGAGCAGGCAGGCCGTGCGGTGGGCGGCGGGTCCGGCCCGGAGCAAGCCACCCCACCCCAGGCCGCCAGGGCTGGGGTGCCGTCGCGGCCTCGCCGTCCGAGGGGCACTCCGGAGGCGGAAGACCGGGCCAAACCACCAATGAGATCAGAGAGTTGCAAGTTAACTTAGCGGCGATGGCCCTGAAGGTCAACCTTCGCGACCGCCCCCTCCCCCACCCCACTTTCACCGCTCCGACGGTGCAGCCCTCTACGATGTGCCGCTGGACGAAGAGGGTGAGGACGACGACCGGCAGGGTGACCAGTGTCGCAGCCGCGCCCAGCTTTCCCCACTCGGTGGTCTCGAAACGCATGGAGCTGATCAGGATGGCGGGCAGGGCGCAGGTTCGATGCTGGGCCAATATCAGCGAGGGGCAGATGCGACGGACCTCATTGTGCTCGCGTGACGGTTGATCGCCAACAGGGCCGAGTACCACCGACTTGCGTCGGTTCATGTGGAGGACTGATGGGAGTCTAGGTGGGATCGAGACGGTTTGTCAAGGATGGCCAGACGACAATTGACAAACCGGAGGGGATCGGGTAGGGTTTCGTAATCTCACGAGGGCAAGAAGGGTTTTCATGTTCGATCTCGCCGGCAGGATCCAGGACCTTGTGGTCCGCATCCCTGTCTTCCTCCTGGCTCTGACGATTCACGAGTTCGCGCATGGATGGCTGGCCAGCCGATTAGGCGATCCCACAGCGCGACTTCAGGGCCGGTTGACCCTGAATCCCCTGGCCCATCTGGATCCCATCGGGACGCTGGCCATCGTCCTGATAGGTTTCGGCTGGGCTAGGCCGGTGCCGGTGGACTTCCGATACCTCAAGCAGCCCCGCCGGGACATGATGCTGATCGCGGCGGCCGGGCCAGTCAGCAACCTCATCCTGGGGGCGGCCTGCGCTTTCTGCTACCGCATGATCCCCTGGGGAGCGGGGGGCCCTGAATGGGCATGGCTCCTCCTTCCGGTGCGGACTATGCTCCGCACGGGGGTGTGGGTCAACGTGGTCCTGGCCGTGTTCAACCTCCTGCCCGTCCCGCCCCTGGACGGCAGCCGGGTCGTCTCGGGGCTTCTGCCGTTGCGCCACGCCATCAGTTACAGCCGGCTGGAGCCGTACGGCTTCGTGATCATCTTTCTGCTGTTCTTCACGGGGATCATGGATCCGGTGTTCGGTGTCGCGGTGCGCACGGTGACGCTCGCCCTCTTCCGCATGTGGGGGTAGGGGCGAGTCGAGCGCCGAGAGCCGAGAACCCCCTGGGTGAGCGAGAGTTTACCTTCCAACGGAGAGCGAATGAGCCGAAAACGGGTGTTGAGCGGCATGCGCCCGACCGGGCGACTGCATCTGGGGCACCTCTTCGGGGCGCTGGACAACTGGAAGAAGCTCCAGGAAGAGTATGACTGCTTCTTCTTCATCGCCGACTGGCACGCGCTGACGACGGACTACGCGGACCCGTCACAGATCAAGACGTACACCATCGAGGTCGTACTGGACTGGCTGGCGGCCGGCCTCGATCCGAAGATGGCCACGTTCTTCGTTCAGTCGCGCCTGCCGGAACACGCCGAGCTGCACCTGCTGTTCTCGATGTTCACACCCCTGGCCTGGCTGGAGCGGGTGCCCACCTACAAGGAACAGCGGGAACAGATCACCGACAAGGATCTGGGCACCTACGGGTTCCTGGGGTATCCCCTGCTGCAGGCGGCCGACATCCTCATCTACAAGGCGCACTACGTGCCGGTGGGGGTGGATCAGGTCCCCCACGTCGAGCTGACGCGGGAGGTGGCCCGGCGGTTCAACTTCCTGTACAAGCCGGTCCTGGTCGAGCCCGAGGCGCTCCTCACGGAGTTTCCCAAGATCCCGGGGACCGACGGGCGGAAGATGAGCAAGAGCTATGACAACGCCATCTTCCTGTCCGACTCTCCCGGGGAGGTCACGGCCAAGGTCAAACCCATGGTCACCGACCCGGCGCGCAAGCGCCGGAGCGACCCCGGCAACCCCGAGGTCTGCCCGGTGTATGATCTCCACAAGGTCTTCACCCCGAAAGCAGAGCGCGAGTCGTACATCGTTCCGGGCTGCACCACGGCCGGCATCGGCTGCCTGGACTGCAAGGAAGTGCTCCTGAAGCACATGCTCCCGGTGCTCGCGCCCATCTCGAAGCGCCGGGCCGAGCTGGCCCGCGACCCGGCCACGGTCCTGGACATCCTGGAGGACGGGACGGCCCGGGCCAAGAAGGTGGCGAGCGAGACCCTTGTTGAAGTCAAAGAGGCCATGCAGATCTGAGGCTGCCGCTCCGGTTGAAAACAGGCGGAAGCCCCGCGGGGCGAGAGATGGGGGAGTGACGGATGGAGAATCGTGAAGATATCATCGCAGAGGCCCTGACATTCGACGACGTGTCCTTGCGCCCGGGGAGGTCCGATGTCGTTCCCAAGGACGCAGACGTCTCCACCTACCTGACCCGCAACATCCGGATCAACATCCCGATCATCAGCTCCGCCATGGACACGGTGACCGAGGCCCGCCTCGCCATTGCCCTGGCGCGGGAGGGCGGGATCGGGATCATCCATCGTGCCTTCGAGGCCGACCGGCAGGTGGCGGAGGTGGACAAGGTCAAGAAGTCGGAGTACGGGATGGTGGTGGACCCCATCACCATGGCGCCGGACCAGCGTCTGTACGAGGCGCTGGAGGTGATGGAGAAGTACCGGATCTCCGGCGTGCCGGTGACCAAGAACGGGAAGCTGGTGGGGATCCTCACCAACCGGGACCTGCGCTTCGAGACCAAGCTGGACCTCAAGATCGCGGACGTGATGACCAAGGAGAAACTGGTCACCGCGCCGATCGGGACCAGCCTGGAAGAGGCGAAGGAGATCCTGCACCGGCACCGCATCGAGAAGCTGCCGGTGGTGGACGAAGAGTTCAACCTGAAGGGGTTGATCACCATCAAGGACATCGAGAAGCGGATCAAGTACCCGGATGCGTGCAAAGACGTGCTGGGTCGCCTGCGAGTCGGGGCCGCCGTGGGCGTGGGTCCGGACGAGCTGGACCGGGTGCCGGCGCTCCTCAGGGTCGGCGTGGACGTGCTGGTGGTGGACACGGCGCACGGGCATTCCGTGACTGTCCTGGAGACGGTGCGGACCATCAAGCGACGATTTCCCGAAGCGCAGGTCGTGGCGGGCAACATCGCGACGGCCGAGGCGGCCGAGGAGCTCATCCAGGCAGGGGCCGACGCCATCAAGGTCGGGATCGGCCCCGGCTCCATCTGCACCACGCGCGTCGTGGCGGGCGCGGGCGTCCCGCAGATCACCGCCGTCATGGATTGTGTGCGGGTGGCGGCCCGATCCAACGTGCCCGTGATCTCCGACGGGGGTATCAAGAGTTCCGGGGACATCACCAAGGCCATCGCGGCCGGCGCCCACTCCGTGATGCTGGGCGGCCTGTTCGCAGGAACCGAGGAGAGCCCGGGGGAGACGGTCCTGTTCCAGGGGCGGACGTACAAGGTGTATCGCGGCATGGGCTCCCTGGGCGCCATGCAGTCCCGGGCGGGGCGCGAACGGTACTTCCAGGATCCCCAGGCAGACCCGGACAAGCTGGTCCCGGAGGGAATCGAGGGACGGGTGCCCTACAAGGGGGCCCTGTCTGCGCTGACGTACCAGCTCGTCGGCGGACTGCGGTCCGGGATGGGGTACTGCGGTTGCCGGAACATCGAGGAGCTCCGGACCAAGGCCAGGTTCGTCCGGATCACCAACGCCGGGCTTCGCGAGAGCCACGTCCACGACGTCATCATCACAAAAGAGGCGCCCAATTATCAGCTCGAACGATGACGCGGCGCTCGGCGCTAGGCTCTGATCATGGACAAAGTGCTGATCCTGGATTTCGGCGGGCAGTACACCCAACTGATCGCGCGGCGGGTGCGGGAGCTTCGGGTCTATTCTGAGATCCATCCCTTCAGCATGCCGGTCGCCGAGATCCGGGCCTTTCGGCCCAAGGCGCTGATCCTCTCCGGCAGCCCGGCCAGCATCTACCAGCCCAACGCCCCGAAGCCCGATACCGGGATCCTGGACCTGGACGTGCCGATCCTGGGCATCTGCTACGGCCTGTGCGTTCTGGCGGATTTCTGCGGCGGCGAGATCTCGCGAGCGGCCCAGCGCGAGTTCGGGCCTGCCGACCTCTTGGTAGACCAGGCGGGGGATCTGTTGGCCGACCTGCCCCAAAGCCTCAGGGTCTGGATGAGTCACGGGGACAAGTTGGACGCGCTCCCCGCCGCATTCCAGGTGCTGGCCCATACCTCGAATTCCCCCTATGCTGCCTTTCGACACAGAGAGCGCCCGTTTTTCGGAGTGCAGTTCCACCCCGAGGTTGTGCACACCCCAAAGGGGAAGGAAATCCTGGCGAACTTCCTGTTCAAGATCGCCAAGTGCGAGCCGACCTGGGATATGCGCTCGTTCGTGGTCAGCAGCGTGGAAAAGATCCGCGAGCAAGTGGGAGCCGGCCGTGTGATCTGCGCCCTGAGCGGCGGGGTGGATTCGTCCGTGGCGGCCCTCCTCACCCATCGGGCGATTGGCGACCGCCTCACCTGCGTGTTCGTGGACAACGGCGTCCTGCGGATGAACGAAGCGGCCCAGGTGGTGGACACCTTCGGGACGTATCTGGGGCTGAACCTCATCTCGGTGGACGCCACCGATCGCTTCTTGAAGGCGCTGGCCGGCGTGACCGATCCGGAGCGGAAGCGAAAGATTATCGGGGCCGAGTTCATCGGCGTGTTCGAGGGCGAGGCGAGACGCCTGGGCAGGATTGAATACCTGGCTCAGGGGACGCTGTATCCTGACGTGATCGAGAGCGTCTCCGTGAAAGGACCCTCGGTCACCATCAAGACCCACCACAATGTCGGCGGCCTGCCCGAGAAGATGGGCTTCAAGCTGGTGGAGCCCCTGCGGGAGCTGTTCAAGGACGAGGTGCGCGAGGTGGGGAGGGAACTGGGGCTGCCGGACACGATCCTCTGGCGGCAGCCGTTCCCCGGGCCCGGTCTGGCCGTGCGCATCCTCGGCGAGGTCACGCGGGAGCGGCTGGACCTTCTCCGCAAGGCGGACGTGGTCGTGGAGGAGGAAATCCGGAAGGCCGGGCTGTACCGGGACATCTGGCAGGCCTTCGCCGTCCTGCTCCCCATCCGGACCGTGGGGGTCATGGGGGACGAGCGGACGTACGAGCACGTCGTTGCCCTTCGCGCCGTCCACAGTCAGGACGGCATGACCGCCGACTGGGTGCGCCTGCCCTACGACGTGCTCGCCACCATCAGCAGCCGGATCGCCAACGAGGTGAGGGGCGTCAACCGGGTCGTCTACGACGTGAGCAGCAAGCCCCCGAGCACGATCGAATGGGAATAAGCAACAAGCCGCACGCATCGGCTATGAGTGACGAGGCGTTCGATCTGGCCGATTTCATCCTAGAGCACGACCTGCAGGCGGAGATCATTGCGCCCGGGGCGCACATGCCGACGGTGGATGCCGCCGCCGCAGCAGTTGGAGTGGTGCCTGAGCAGATCTTCAAGTCCATCCTTTTTCAGGCGAAGGATGGCCGGTGCGTGATGGTGATTGCCTGCGGAAACGGCCGGGTGGATCTCGGACGAGTCAGGGCGATCACTGGCTTGGAGGGATTGAAGCTGGCGAAGCCGGACGTGGTCTTCGCCAAGACCGGATATCCGGCTGGCGGGACGCCGCCGGTGGGCCATCGCGAGAAGTTTCCGGTCATCGTGGACACCCGGGTCGCCGCGCAGGAATGGGGCTACGCCGGCGGCGGCCAGCCGAAGTTTTTGATTAAGATCAAGTCTGCCGACATCATTCGTCTGAACAGTGCAACCGTGCATGACGTCGTCTTGGATTGGGTAGGGCAGGGAACTAGAGCTGAAGGGTGATGGGTCAACTGAAGGCTGACCGCTGAGGGCCGGGGGCTAGAAATGCCGCATGCGGATTTCGTGCACCTGCACCTGCACACGCAGTACTCGCTCCTGGACGGGGCCTGCCAGCTCGACAAGCTGATGGCCAAGGCCAAGGAGTACCGGATGCCGGCCCTGGCCATGACCGACCACGGGAATCTCTTCGCGGCCGTGGACTTCTACGCCCTGGCCATCAAGGAAGGGATCAAGCCCATCGTCGGCTGCGAGGTGTATGTCGCGCCGGCCAGCCGGTTCGAACGGTCCCCCCAGGACGGCCAGTACGAGGGGGCGAACCACCTGACGCTCCTGGCCCGGGACATGACCGGGTATAAGAACCTGATCAAGCTGGTCACGGCCGGGTACGTGGAGGGGTTCTATTACAAGCCGCGCATCGACCGGGAGCTGTTCGCCCAGCACGCCCAGGGCCTCCTGGCCCTCTCGGGATGCCTTAACAGCGAGTTCTGCCACGCCCTGCTGGACAAGGACCAGACCAAGGCGGAACAGATCGCCGGCTGGTACATGGAAGCGCTGGGGCGAGAGAACTTCTACCTGGAGATCCAGGATCACGGGATCGAGGACCAGCGCATTGCGGCCCAGGGGACGGTCGCCGTCGCCAAGCGGTTGGGGCTTCCCGTGGTGGCAACGAACGATGTCCACTACCTCAATGCCGGCGACCACAAGCCTCACGAGGTGCTCCTCTGCATCCAGACCGGCAAGACCATGAAGGACCCGGACCGGTGGCGCTTCAGCTCGCCGCAGTTCTACTTCAAGTCCCCAGCCGAGATGCACGCGCTATTCGGTGAGCTGCCAGAGGCGTTGAAGAACACCGTCGCCGTGGCGGAGCGGTGCAACCTGGAACTCCGATTCGGCCAGATCCTGCTGCCCAAGTATACGGTCCCCGAGGGACACACGCTGGACTCGTACCTGCGCAAGCTGGCGGAGGAGGGGCTGCGCAAGCGCTTCGAGAATCCCGGGTCCGAGGTGATCCAGCGCCTGAACCGGGAACTCGCGGTCATCGAGAAGATGGGCTTCGCCGGCTACTTCCTTGTGGTCTGGGACTTCATCAGTTTCGCCCGGTCCCGGGGAATCCCGGTGGGGCCCGGTCGCGGGTCGGCGGCGGGATCGCTGGTCGCGTACTGCCTGGCCATCACCAACATCGACCCCCTGCGCTATGGCCTGCTCTTCGAGCGATTCCTGAACTCCGAGCGGATCAGCATGCCGGACATGGACATCGACTTCTGCTACGAGCGCCGGGGCGAGGTCATCGAGTACGTGACCAAGAAGTACGGGGAGGAGAACGTCTCCCAGATCATCACCTTCGGGACCCTGGGGGCCAAGGCGGTCATCCGGGACGTGGCCCGGGCCATGGGTATGACCTACGCCGACGGGGACAAGATCGCCAAAATGGTGCCCAACGCCCTCAACATCAGCCTGGAGGAGGCGGTGCGCGATTCGGCGCCACTCCGCGAGGCGGTGGAGAAGCGGCCCGAGGTGGCGGAGTTGATGGAAACGGCCAAGGTGCTGGAGGGGTTGACGCGGCATGCCTCGACCCACGCCGCCGGGGTGGTGATCAGCAACGAGCCCCTCATCGAGCACGTCCCGCTGTACAAGGGGGCCAAGGGAGAAATCACGACCCAGTACGCCATGGGGGCCATCGAGAAGATCGGCCTCCTCAAGATGGACTTTCTGGGCCTCCGGACGCTCACGGTCATTGCCAACACGGTGAAGCTCATCCAGAAGAGCCGGGGCGTCAGCCTGGACGTGGACAACATCCCCCTGGATGACGCCGCCACCTACCAACTCCTGGGCGAGGCCAAGACCTTCGGCGTGTTCCAGCTGGAGTCCTCGGGCATGCGGGATCTCCTGCGCCAGCTCCGCCCCAACCGGATCGAGGACATCATCGCCCTGGTGGCCCTGTACCGCCCGGGCCCGATGCAGCTGATCCCGGACTTCATCGAGCGCAAGCACGGCCGGACCAAGGTGACGTACGACCATCCCTTGATGGAGGAGATCCTCAAGGGCACCTACGGGATCATGGTCTACCAGGAGCAGGTGATGCGCATCGCCTCCGACCTGGCCGGCTTCAGCATGGGCGAGGCGGATATCCTGCGCCGCGCCATGGGGAAGAAGGACCCCGAGCTGATGGCCGAGCAGCGGAAGAAATTCACGGTCGGCGCCACGGCGCGCGGGGTGTCGAAGAAGGCGGCGGAGCGCGTCTTCGGCTTCATGGAGCAGTTCGCGGGGTATGGCTTCAACAAGTCCCACTC
>JBIOJT010000021.1:0-24095 GCA_044451055.1 Methylomirabilales bacterium (SeqCode) | reverse complement strand
CTTGGGCTCATTCGGGAACTGGCGCAGCTCGGGCTCCGTCACCTTGGGCCGCAGGATCCCCGCCACGATCGAGTTCTTACTGTCATCGAGGGCCACGTACGTGGTATGCTTCTTCATAATCGGTCTCCTTTCGCATGTGGCTCTGTTCCGTCCGCGGAACAACCCACGCTATTATGCGATAGGTCAGGCCGGTCCTTCCATATAGTCTAAAACAACTTGACAATGTAATGGGGCACGCTCTTGAAGAAGTGGACCTATTGACCTGAGCTGGAACAGCGCTGCCGTGGTCGATCACGCGGCTGGAGCCGGCGGTGGCTCGGCGAGGCGCATCACCGCCCCGCCCGCAGCGGATCCGCCGCCCCGTTAGGCGAGCGAGGCTCTTGCCGGACGCGCTTGACAAGCGTTACCGTGTGTGGTAACAGATTGCGATGGCAAAGCTTCGGCGGGGCGGCTACGTGTTCGTCACGTGGAAGGGGGATCACACGCCGCGGCACGTACATGTCTACCGTGACGGGAAGTTCATCGTGAAGTGGGATCTCGAAAACCGGAAGGCCATGAAAGGCGAGGCGCCGCCCAGGGTTGTCGAACTCATTGAAAAACTAGAGGCCGAGGGACGGGTATGAAGATGCGAGCGGTCGTCGGCAATAACCGTAAGAGAGCGTTTGAGGTCAAGACCGCGACCAGAACGCTGGCTCTTCCCTACGCCAAAGTCGATCCCCAGCCTACGGCTCACGACCCCCTCGAGCGGGTCTTTGTGGACCGGGAGCTGGACCGGGAAGGGTTCACCTATGTTCTGGCGTCGGGGCGGGAGGGGACCGTGCACGTTGAGCAGGTCCTGGAATACAACCAGGATCCCGGCTACCTGCGGGATGCGTTGCTGTACAGGCTTACGATCGAAGCTCAAAAGCGGCTACAGGCCAGCCCCCTTTCGAAACGAGAGATCATCCGACGCTTGGGAACATCCGCGACGCAGCTCTATCGCCTCCTGGATCAAACCAACTACCGGAAGACGATCGATCAACTGCTGTCCCTCCTCCATGTCCTGGACTGCGACGTGGATCTCGTGGTGCGCACGGGCAGCGCGCGCCCCGGGCGAGCTGCCTAGCCCGGGGACGTTCTTGACGAAGTTGGCTTATTGACCGGACTGACACAGCCCTGGCGTGGTCGATCACGCGGCTGGAGCCGCCGGTCGGTCCGGCGGACCCCCCTCGCCCTCCCGCCTGCGGCGGATCCGCCGCCTCGTTAGCCCAACAACACCGCGAGAATACCACAACCACGGGGACACGCATTCCCGTCCGATGCGCGGCCGAGAGACGCGGATCCGAGAGACGCGGATCTTGACACCCGGCTCCTGCATCGATATAGTAGTTGTAAAACGCTACCTGCATCGATGGAGGCCGTATGGAGACGGTGACGGTTTCGCCCAAGTTCCAGGTCGTCATTCCGAAGCTGATTCGGGAAAAGCTGAGTCTGTCCCCCGGACAGAAGGTTCAGGCGATCGTGTACGGGGATCGAATCGAGCTCATCCCTGTACGTCCGATCAAGGAGATGCGTGGGTTCCTCAAGGGAATCGACACGACCGTCGAGCGTGAGGCTGACCGCCTATGAATGTCGTCGACTCGAGTGCGTGGCTGGAGTATTTCGCGAATGGCACGAATGCCTCTTTCTTTGCTCCGGCGATCGAACGGACGGAGGAGCTGCTGGTTCCATCCCTGGTGCTCTACGAGGTATTCAAGCGGGTCCTCCGGCAACGAGATGAGGGACATGCGCTCCAGGCGGTGGCTGTGATGCAGCAGGGTACAGTGGTTGATCTCGACGCCCGCCTAGCGCTCGTGGCCGCTCGGATCAGCCTGGAGCGCAAGCTGCCGATGGCTGACAGCGTCATTCTCGCCACGGCCCGAGCGCACGGGGCGACGGTGTGGACGCAGGACGCAGATTTCAAGAGCTTGCCCGGCGTCCAGTTTCGGAGACGCAAACCTTGAGGGGTGGGCGGCGGCTTGGACGCCGCGCCCCGTTGGGCTGCACGGTGAAGTCCCCAGCGCACGACAGTGGGCGCACTGAGAAGCCGCAGGCTGTCACGCAGAATCTGAAAGCCGGCGTGCTCTATTTCGCACTCGTGTTCGGGGCCGGCTTTGTCCTCGGGCCCATTCGCATCCTCTGGGCAGTCCCGCGCTTCGGTCAGAGGACAGCCGAACTGATGGACACGCCCATTACTACGCAGCGCAGCATAATGGTTACACCGTTCCCCGCGAAGGAAGCGGCGTGAGCGAACGTGCGGCCAACATTTCGCGCCGCCGAGTAAGGCCGTCCCGTCGCCTCAGGACGGGATATGTGACGAGAATGGGGAGGAGATATAACAGATGAGTGTCCTCGGGAAGGTCGCGATCGTTACGGGAGCAGGTACAGGAATTGGCAGATGCACTGCGCTGGCTCTCTTGCGGGAGGGCTGGAGCGTTGTCCTGGCTGGACGTCGCGTGGAATGTTTAGAGACGACCGTGACGGAGGCCGGGCCGTTTGGCCCGCAGGCCCTGGTTGTGTCCACGGACGTGAGTGAGCCTCCCTCTGTTCGGGCCATGTTCGCCAAGACGAAGGAGACATTTGGCAGGCTCGACGTGTTGTTCAACAATGCGGGAACCAGCGCACCGCCCATCCCTCTGGAGGATCTCACCTATGAGCAATGGAAATCCGTCGTAGATGTCAACCTCACTGGAGCATTTCTCTGCACGCAGGAAGCATTCAAGCTCATGAAGAGCCAGACTCCCCGGGGTGGGCGCATCATTAATAATGGCTCCATCTCGGCGCATGCCCCACGGCCCGACTCCGCACCCTATGCGGCCACCAAGCATGCGATGACGGGTCTTACCAAGGCGACGGCTCTCGATGGACGCAAGTACGATATTGCGTGCGGCCAAATCGACATTGGCAATGCGGAGACCGCGAGGACGGCAAGGATGAAAACCGGCGTTCTGCAGGCCCATGGGGTCGTCGCGGTCGAGCCGACAATGGACGTCGAGCATGTGGCGCGCGCTGTGGTGTACATGGCCGGCCTGCCGTTGGATGCGAACGTGCAATTCCTGACAATCATGGCGACCAAGATGCCCTTCATCGGGCGAGGGTGACTCGTCCCCTTCACCCCGACTCGATTTTCTAGAAGGGGACGCTGCCACTTCTGTCACCTTCCGGTCGCTCGTCGGCAAACGCCTGGAGCGTTGCGCCACTGGTTCCGGATGTGCTAGCCTTCGCACGGCTTGTAAGGGGGGACAGGGTTGCGAATTCTACCAATTTGTACTCGGGGCCGTAATTGGCGAGGTTCACTCAGTGAGTTGGGTAGGGGGATCGCTCGCGCGGCCCTTCACGCAGATGGAGCCCTCAGTCGGTCCGCCAAGTTCCGTCGCCGTCCCGCCTGCGGCGGATCCGCCGCCCTGTTCGACCGGATCAGGAAGAGAGGATCAGATGCCGCGGGATTTCCGGTATGCGGAAAGCGACGTGCCACCCTTCTCCCGCTTGACTTGGTCCAGCATCCGACGGAACCGGGGGCTACGCTCTAGCAGGAAATCCTCGACGTCGGCATCGCGGATGTGCTCAATGACAGCGGTAATCCTGCCGTTCTTGGTCACGAACACCGGTTCTCCCTCACACGCGACCAGATACTTGGCGAAATTGTTCCTTACTTCCCCCATGGGAGCCACCTTCATTTTCGCACCTCCTCGTAATAGTCGGGGGTCTCGTCCTTGTGCAAGATACGGAGCATTTCGACCCGACGTCCGCTCGTGTCCACATTGTAGAAGACCCGGTACTCGCCCAGCCGGAGCCGATAGTCGGGGTTCTCAATCCCTCGCAATCGCTTGATCCGGCTCTTGCTCTCCCGTGTCGGAGTGTAATTCAGAAACCTCTCCATACCATCTGCGATCATGGCGGCATCATACTTGCGCAACCGATCAAGATCGCGAACAGCCGACGGTTTCAACACGATTTGATGCTTTGCCATAGCAATAAAATGACAGTATTGTGCGAGAGCGTCAAGGAGAAAGCCCGCCGACCGACCCGCTGCACACGTCCAGAATTACTGTGCGGTGCGTAAAATAGGCGACAGTTTCTCCCGGACCGCACAGTCCGGGGGAGAGTCCGAGGAGGGGCGGCGGCCCGCCCCTCTCGGAAGGGCCCGCGGGGAGGGCCGAGCACTTGCGGCGCACCCTGTGCAAGGGCGAGGGCCTTCCCCGCGAACGAAGCAGCGCGGGGAACGGTGTAGCCATTATTCCGCGCTGCGTAGTATGTCCCGGGTTACGTACGGTGCCGCAGAATCCAGCGCGGTGCATATCATCGAGGCACCACGAGGGGTGCATGTGATATACTGGGCCGGTTGCCTATGGCGCACCCAGCAGAGGCCTCTTTCCTGAGAGGGGAAACATGCACTTGCCTGAGAAGGTCACGATCTGCGAGGTGGGACCCCGCGACGGGCTGCAGAACGAGCGGGTGAACGTCCCGACGCCGGACAAGATCCGGCTCATCGAGGCGCTGGCGGAGACCGGCCTTCGCCGGATGGAGGCGACGTCCTTCGTGTCGCCGAAGTGGATTCCCAACCTGGCCGATGCGGAGGACGTGCTGGCAGGCGTCAGGCGGCAGGAGGGCGTGACCTACGCTGCCCTCGCCCCGAACCTCAAGGGCCTCGAGCGGGCGCTGGCCGCCAAGGTGGATGAGATCGTGATCTTCCTGTCGGCCAGCGAGAGCCACAATCAGAAGAACATCAACAAGAGCATCGCGCAGGCGTTGGAAACCTACGGGGAGGTGGGGTCGCGGGCCAAGGCGGCGGGCCTCCGGCTGAAGGCGGCGCTCTCCACGTGCTTCGGCTGTCCCTACGAGGGGGATGTGCATCCCGGCGTCGTGGCGCGGATCGCCGAGAACCTGGTGGCCATGGGGGTGGATGAGGTCGGGATCTCGGACACCACGGGGATGGCGAATCCGGTGCAGGTGGATGCGCTCGTGTCACGGGTGGCGGAGCGGGTTCCCCTCGATAAGCTGAGCCTCCACTTTCACGACACGCGCGGGGCCGGCTTGGCCAATATCCTGGCCGGCCTCATGGCGGGTGTTGCCGTCTATGACGGCTCCGTGGGCGGACTGGGCGGCTGCCCGTACGCCAAGGGCGCCAGCGGGAACGTCGCCACCGAGGATCTCGTCCACATGCTGCACGAGATGGGGATCCAGACGGGGGTGGACCTCCCGCGGCTCATCGAGTGCGCCAAGCTCGCCCAGGATCTCGTCGGCCGTCCCTTGGAGTCTCACGTGAGCAAGGCCGGGCCGGTGAATCATGGCGGAAGCGGCCGGGTCTGCGGATAGTTGGGGAATCAGAGGCGGTCGAGTATCTGGCGGGAGGTGGGGCCGATGCGGCTCAGGCGCTCGACCTCCAAGCCGTCACCGATCCGCGGTCGACCGTCCGTGTATGGCTGAACGCTGAACGCTTCCTTTGGCCGGATCTCTATTTGCCCTGTACCTTGGCCAAGAAGCGGTCGCGCGCCACGATCATCCGCTGGTGGCGGCACTCGCCGATCTTGTTCCTGTTATCGTGCGCGACTACGGTGAAGGTGAGCTTCCGGTCTTCGATTCCCACCAGTTCAGCCTCGGCCGAGACGTTCGCGCCGACGGGGGTAGCCGCAAGGTGTGACACCTCGATCCAGGTGCCCACCGTGGTTTCTCCCGGGCCCAGTTTTCCGGCCGCGGCATTCACCGCGGCCGTCTCCAGCAGGGCCACCAGGCTGGGCGTCCCGTAGACCGGGACATCGCCGCTCCCCCAGGCTTCGGCCGTCTTGTCGGGGGTGACCGTCATGGTGGCTCGGCCGCGCAGTCCAATCTCCAAGCTCATGCTCTTCTCTCCGCAAGAATGAAGCCTTTAGCCGTCAGCTCAGCGCCCCTGGAATTTTGGCGGCCGCCTGGACATGAAGGCCTCCAGCCCCTCTTTGAAGTCCCGGCTGCTGAGGGCCTTGACGAAGTGTTGCTGAATCTCCCGCGGAGGCCGGCGGTGCCCTTCGATGGCGATCCAGTTGACCGCCTGCTTGGCATGGCGGATCGTGAGAGGCGCGTTCGCGCCGATCTGCCGGACCAGGGAGAGCGTGAATCCCTCCAGTTCGGCATCCGGCAGCACGTGATTGACGAGTCCGACCTGCAGGGCCCGGTGTGCATCCAGGGGCTGGCCGCTGAACAGGATCTCCTTGGCCACGGCCGGTCCCACCAGGCTGACGAGGCGCGCAGCGGCGCCGGGATTGACGGCTGCGCCCAGCTTCGCGGCGGGGATGCCGAGTTGAGCCGACTCACCGGCGATGCGGAGGTCGCAGGCCGCCGCGATGTGGCATCCCCCGCCCATGGCGTAACCCTGGATCATGGCGACCACCGGGAGCGGGCAACGCACCAGGCCGTCCAGAGCCCGGACGACCAGGGTCTCGAAGGCGCGGGCCGCCCTGGGCTCGGTGAAGCTGGGGAGTTCGCTGATATCGGCGCCCGAAGCGAAGGCCTTGCCGCCCGCGCCGCTCAGGACGATGGCGTGGACGTGGCGGCGACCCTGCAGCCGACGGATGATCTTGGGCAGATCGGCCCACATCCGGCTGGTGATGGCGTTCCTGACGTGGGGCCGGTTGAAGATGACACGGGCGTAACTCTCGCTCTCTTCGACCAGAATCTCTGGCGCCTGGGCTTCCATGACCGCACCTCAATGGGCGCCGGGAGGCGTTCCCATCGCCTGCGCCCCAGGAGCCTCATGCGGCGAGGACCGCCTCGGCGATGAGGTCACCCATCCGACGAGTCCCGACCAATTGGGTTCCCGGCTGCTTTATGTCCGGCGTCCGGTATCCCTGTTCCAGGGCGCGGCTCACCGCGGCCTCGATGGCGGCCGCGGCCGTGCCAGCCTTCAGGGAGTATTCCAGCAGCATGGCAGCCGAAAGGATGGCCGCGATGGGGTTGGCCTTGTCCTGGCCGGCGATGTCCGGGGCGCTTCCATGGATGGGCTCGTACAGCCCGACCCCCTTCCCCAGGCTGGCCGAGGGCAAGAGGCCGATGGAGCCGGTGAGCATGGCGGCCTCGTCGCTCAAGATGTCGCCGAAGGTGTTCTCGGCGACGATGACGTCGAAGGATTTGGGCTGTCGCACCAGCTGCATGGACGCATTGTCCACGTACATGTGGTCCAGGCGGACCTGGGGGAATCTCGCGCCGGCCTCGGTCACGACCCGCCGCCAGAGTTCGGAGCTGGAAAGGACGTTCGCCTTGTCCACGGAGGTGAGGTGTTTGCGCCGCCGCATCGCCGCTTCGAAGGCGATCCGCGCGATCCGCTCGATCTCCGGCGTCGTGTAGATGAGGGTGTCCACGCCGCGCTCGCCCTCAGGAACTCTCTCGATGCCCTTGGGCTGTCCGAAGTAGAGGCCCCCGGTCAGCTCCCGGACCACCAGGATGTCCACGCCTTCAATGACCTCTCGCTTCAAGGTTGAGGCGTCCAGCAGGGACGGGAAGGGCTTCGCCGGGCGAAGGTTGGCATACAGATCGAACGCCTTGCGTAGGGCCAGGATCCCCTGCTCCGGCCGGGCCTTGCGCGGCAAGGTGTCCCAGCGTGGGCCCCCGACGGCCCCGAACAGAATGGCGTCGGCCCGCCGGCACACCTCGAGCGTCTGATCGGGAAGGGACGTGCCCGCGACCTCGAAGGCGGCGCCTCCGATGCTGGCTTCCTGAAAGTCCAACGTCAACTGAAAGCGCTTCGCGACGGCCCGGAGAACCTTCACCGCCTCCTGGGTCACCTCCGGGCCGATCCCGTCTCCGGGCAACACAGCGATGGTGGCCATGCATCTCCTCGAGTGGACCAGCCGGGGACAGATCCCTTCGCGGGGCTTCACTGCGTGGACTCGTACCTTCTAACACGCAGGGAGAAAGAGGGTCAAGGGCAATTGCGATGGTCCCGCAAGGCTTGCCGTGCCGAGCCGTTTCCTCGTGACCGAGATTGACGGGCGCGCGGCATCATGTTATCAGCTTATCAGCAGTGCGACCCTTTTCTTCTTCGGGTGAACCAGCCTAGCCGCATCATTGGAGTAGTTTGTCCTGGGGCCGGCGAGATCGTCGGCGCGGGAGGCGGTATGCGCGTCCAAACGGCGGCGTTCCTGCTGAGTGCGGGACGGGCGGACCAGTTCCCGAAGGCCCACTCGCCCGAGATCGCCTTCGCCGGCCGGTCCAACGTCGGCAAGTCGTCCATGATCAACCGGCTGCTCTCCCGCCGAAATCTCGCCCATACCAGTTCCACTCCCGGCCGGACCCGAACCATCAATTTCTATCAGATAAACGACCAGTTCCTGTTCGTGGACTTGCCCGGGTACGGATACGCCAAGGTCTCGCGCGAGGTGAAAGACGCCTGGTGGGACTTGGTGGAGAGCTACCTGAACCAGCGAATCCAGCTTCGCGGGGTAATCCACATCCTCGATGCTCGCCATCCGCCGACTCCTCAGGACCGAGAACTGCAAGCGTTCCTCCACGCCGTTGCGGTGCCCTCCCTGGTCGTCCTGACGAAGGCGGACAAGGTGCCCCGGGGCCAGCGGGCGGCCGTGCGAGAGCTCGCCGCCAGCAGCCTGGACCTCCCGTCCCCCGAGATGGCCGTCTTCTTCTCGGCCGAGACGGGGGAGGGCGTCTCCGAGCTCTGGCGGGCCATCGAGGAGCGTCTCCGGGCTCCGGCCCGGACACTCGGCCGGATCGTGGAAACGCCGGCAGGGAGGCCGCGGCGTCCAGATTCACATTGACGGTGGAAGGACCACCTGCTACAGTCAGGCGTAACGCGGCCGGGCCTGTCCCGGCCGTTGGCTTCTCTCGATGAGGATGTGACGTGATGCGATACAGGATGATGGGTCGACCCGTTGGGCTCGCCGGGGCGGTGACAATTCTTCTGGCCGTGGGCCCCCTGGCCGGCTGCGCGGGATCCGCAGTACAGTCCGGCGGCCCGCGACTGTCGGTGGCCGGCCAGGTGAGCCTCGCCGCCTCGCCGGTGCGGACGGATGCCCGGGTGGACCAGCGTGCCTACTATGCCCACTCGCGGAGCGTCTGGGCGGAACTGCAGGGCAATCTGGATGAAGCGGTGCGCTGGGAGCGCGAGGCCCTGCGTTACGACCCGACCTCCCTCCACCTCCGGACGCAGCTCGCCTGGCTCTTCCTGAGGAAGGGCGATTTCCGGGCGGCCATCCAACAGGGAGAGGAGGTCCTGGCGCTCGATCCGGACAACATCCAGGCCCACCTCCTGATGGCGGCGGGGTATCAGGGGCTGCGGAACGTGAGCGGAGCCGAAAAACACTACCGGGAGGTCATCCGCCTGGACCCGCGCCGCGCTGAAGCTTACATGTTCCTGGGCAACCTTTACGTCGAGACCAGGAACATCCCAGAGGCCATCCAGGCGTTTGAGGCCCTGACCAAGGTGGACCCCAATAGTCACCTTGGCTGGTACAGCCTGGGTCGCATTTATCTGGAGATGAAGGAAACGGAAAAGGCTCGGGAGTATTTCGAGAAAGCCATCGAAAAGAATGATGACTTCGACCCGGCCTGGGTGGGGTTGGCCACGAGTTTCGAGGTCCAGGGCCGGTACGAGGACGCTGTCCAGGTATACCAGCGTGCCCTGGCCGGCGACCCCCAGAACCGCGAATTCCTGGAGCGACTCGCCCAGGTCCATCTGCGCCGGGGGGACCTGGATGCTGCGCTGGCCGCCTATGAGGAGTTGCGGAAGACCGACCCGAGCAATCTGCTCCTGCTCACGCGCATCGGACAGATCCTCGCAGAGGAGAAAGAGCACGACCGGGCCGTCGCCATCTTCCAGCAGGTGCTTCAGAAGGAGCCGAAAAACGGCGAGGCCCTGTTCGCGCTGGGCCTCAGCCTGGAGGACCTGAAGCGGTACGACGAGGCCCTGGACGTCCTGGGCAAGATCCCCTCGCCGGACGACCGGTACGTGGATGCCCTCCTGCACCGCGGGTACATCTATGGCCAACAGGGGAAGTTCGACCAGGCCACGGCCATGTTCACCGAGGCGGCACGCCTGCGACCGCGCGAGGGGAACGTCCCCTACCTCCTGGGCCTCACCTACATGCAGAGGAAGGATTACCCAGAGGCGATCCTTCAGTTCGAAAAGGGGATAGCTCTGGATGCCAACAATCCACAGTACTACTACCAGCTGGGCGGCGCGCTGGAGCGGAATCACCAGCTGGAGCGGGCCGAGGCAGCCTTCCGCAAGGTGCTGGAGCTGGATCCGAAGAACGCCGACGCGTACAACTATCTTGGCTACATGTTCGCCGAGGAGGGGATCAAGTTGGAGGAGTCGGTTGCCCTGGTGAACAAGGCCCTGGAACTGGAACCGGAGAACGGCGCGTTCATTGACAGCCTGGGCTGGGCCTACTTCAGGCTGGGGAGGACCAACGAGGCCCTTTCCGAGTTGCTGCGCGCCGTGAAGTATTCCCGTCGGGACGACGCGACCATTCGCGAGCACCTGGGGGACGCGTATTTCAAGAAGGGCATGTTCCGGGATGCCATCCGGGAGTGGGAGCGCTCCCTGGAACTGGACAACAACAACGAGGCCGTCCGCAAGAAGCTCGACGACGCCCGCCAGCACACCTCCCGCGACACGTCTCGCGACGCTTCTCAATGATCCGTCCGGTCCGCCTGCTTCGCGGAGCGGCCCCGCTGATCGCGGGGCTGCCGCTTCTCGCGGCCTGCGCGCTGGTGCCCGAAACGGTGGCACCCGGCCTGCCGGACCGGCCGGAGGTGTTCCTGGACCGGCTGGAAGCGGATGAGGCCGCGTTGAAGACCGTACGGGGTCTGGCGAGCGTCCGGTACGAGGGACCGGCGGGCAAGGGCTCGGCCACCCAGGTGATCGTGGTGGCCCTGCCCGATCGCGCGCGGCTGGAGGCGCTGAGTCCCCTGGGGACGGCGGTCCTCCTCCTGGCCATCCGGGGGGACAACCTCACAGTGTACGCCCCGACCCGGCACGAGTACGGGGTGGGCCCGGCCACGCGAGAGACGCTGGGGCGGCTGGCCCGGGTCCCCGTGCCGCCCGGACCCTTGCTGCGGCTCCTGGTGGGGCTCCCCCCGCTTCCGATCCGGCCGGGCGATCCGCGGGTGCGGCTCGCCGTGGAGGCCGCGGCGATCCGAGTGGAGTCGGTCGACGGGCCGTTCTGGCAGCGGGTGTGGTCGAGTCCGGACGGCGTGGCGCCGGAGCGGGGGGAACTGGGCGAAGCGGGCGGCCTGCTGCTTACGTTCGAGTTCGGTGAATGGCGGCGGCTGAACGGTTCGCCGTTTCCGTTTACGGTGCATCTCGATGAAGTGACTGCCGGCACCCACCTGACCATTCAGTACAAGACGGTCCGCCTCAACGAGCCGGTGGAGGCCGGGCTCTTCGAGCTGCCCCGACCAGCGGACGGGGCGACCCGGATCATTGATCTGGGCGCCAGAGCTGTTCCGTAGGAGCCGCCGCCGTGGATGAACTCGACGTCCTTTCTCCCGCCAAGATCAATCTCTTCCTGGAGGTGATCGCCCGACGGCCCGATGGCTACCATGAAATTGAGTCCGTCATGCAGCTCGTGGACCTGTGCGACCGCGTGCACCTTGCGCGGACACCCCGGGGCATCCAGGTGAGCGTGGTCGGGGCCGAGTTGCCATCCGGTCGCGGCAATCTGGCCCACAAGGCGGCTGTGCTGCTCATGGAGACGGCGGGACTGCGCGGTGGCGCCCACATCCGCCTGGAGAAACGCATCCCGGTGGCCGGTGGACTGGGGGGCGGCTCGAGCAACGCGGCGGCGGTCCTGGCGGGACTGAACCGGCTCTACGACCTCGGTTACTCCCGAGAGGACCTCCAGGAAATCGGTGCCAGCCTGGGGAGCGACGTGCCATTCTTCTTGAGCGATGGCCTTGCGCTGGCCACCGGGCGCGGTGAGTTGTTGACTCACTTGGAGCCGTGGCCGCCCCTGTGGCTGGTCGTGGCGAATCCGGGTGTGCCGGTCTCGACGTCGTGGGCGTACCGAGAGGCGAGTTCGAAATTGACAGAGTGGAGGCCACGCGCTAGTATGACGACTTTAGTCGCTCATGGTCGGCTCCCTTGGCCACCGCGCTGGGCGTTCAATCGATTGGAAGCGGTGGTCCTGCCACACCGGGCCGAGGTTCGGGCCCTGAAGACGCTCCTCGAAGAGGGCGGCGGCGCGCCGGTCCTCATGTCCGGGAGCGGCGGATCTGTCTTCGCTGTGGTCCCGGACGCTCCGACAGGCCAGGCCCTGGCCGCCCGGGCACAGGCCACCGGAGCCTTCGCCGTGGCGGTCAGGACACTGGCGAAGAACCCGATCCTGACCGCCATGGCGTGAACCGGCGCGGAGGCACGACCGCGGACCCTTGTGTCACGATTGGGGCGTGGCCAAGCGGTAAGGCTCGGGACTTTGGATCCCGCATTCGGAGGTTCGAATCCTCCCGCCCCAGCCACCTCGCCGCCAGGACCGGGGGGGCCGTGCAGTCCAAACCGGATTCCGCCAGCTCTTCTGGAGAAGGGGAAGGCCCATGACCGCTGAACTGGTACTGACCGCTGGGAACGCGAACCTGCCGCTGGCGCAGGAGATCGCGCGTTCTCTCGGAACCCGCCTGGTCGAGGCGGAGGTGTCCCAGTTCTCGGACGGCGAGGTGTTCGTGCAGGTGAACGAGAACGTTCGGGGCGCGGACGTCTTCGTCATCCAGCCCACCTGCCCGCCGGTCAACCAGAACCTCATGGAACTCCTGATCATGATCGACGCGCTGCGGCGGGCCTCGGCCTTCCGGATCACGGCCGTCATCCCCTACTACGGGTACGGGCGTCAGGATCGCAAGGTGCAGCCCCGGGTGCCCATCACCGCCAAGCTCGTGGCGGACCTGATCGGCGCGGCGGGAGCCCACCGGGTGCTGACCATGGACCTGCACGCCGGGCAAATCCAGGGCTTCTTCAACATCCCCGTGGATCACCTCTTTGCAGCCCCGGTCCTCCTGCAGTACTTCCAGCAGCGGGTGGCCGAGCACGCCTGGCAGGATCCGGTGGTGGTGGCCCCCGATGCTGGAGGCGTGGAGCGGGCCCGGGCCTTCGCCAAGCGGCTGGGGACGTCGCTGGCCATCATGGACAAGCGCCGCACCGGCGCCAACGAGGCGAAGATCATGCACGTCATCGGTGACGTGCGGGACCGCGACGTGATTCTGCTGGACGACATCATCGATACCGCCGGGACGATCGTCCAGGCCGTGTCTGCCCTGAAGGAAGAAGGGGCCCTGCGCGTCCTGGCGAGCTGCACCCATGCCGTGCTCTCGGGCCAGGCCGTCGAGCGGTTGGAGCGGTCGGTCATCGAGGAGGTCGTGGTCACGAATACCATCCCGCTCCGGGAGGATCAGCAGGGCAAGAAGATCACGGTCCTGTCGGTGGCTCCTCTTCTGGCCGAGGCGATCCACCGCATCCATACGGAGACCTCCGTTAGCTCACTCTTCGTCTGAGCAGGGTGTGGCGCGGAGCGCCCGCCACCCGGGACGAGGCCCGCGATTACCGTTCCGGGATCAAGGGCGTGCAGGTTGGATCGGCGCCTGGCGGTGAGGCCGCAGTGAGGACTCAGCAATCGGCTGTCGGAGGCAAGCATGGCAACGGCGGACCTGAAAGGTGAAGTGCGGACGGCGGTGGGGAAGGCGGAGGCGAAGCGATTGCGCCGGGCCCTTCGAATTCCCGGGATCGTGTATGGTGGCCCGCAGGGGCCTCTTCCCGTGGTGGTGAATCCACACGAGTTGCTTTCGGCCCTGGGGGCCGGCGAGAACGTCCTCATCAATCTGTCTCTCGAGGGAACCGAGGGGACCCAGACCCGCACGGTGATCCTCAAAGAGTTGCAGATCGATCCGGTGAAGGAGCGACCGCTCCACGCCGACTTCATGGAGGTCTCCATGGAGCGGAAGATCCGGGTGGAGGTTCCCTTGGTCCTGGCCGGTGAGTCCGTGGGGGTGAAGAGCAAGGGAGGCATCCTGGAAAAGCCCCTCCGCCAGCTCTTCGTGGAGTGTCTCCCCCTCAACATCCCGGAGCGGATCACGGTGGAGGTCTCCGCCCTGGACATCGGGGATGCCATCCATGTCCGCGATCTGACGGTCGGCGAGGGGGTCCGCATCCTCGAGGACGCCGGCCGCGTCGTGGCCTTGGTGGTGGCGCCGGCGGCCGAGGAAGTGGCGGCCCCCGTGGAAGAGAAGCCGGCCGAACCTGAGGTGGTGGGCAAGAAAGAGAAGGCGGAGGCCGAGACCGAGGCGGAGGCTGGGGCAGAGACCAAGCCGAAGGCAGAGGCCAAGCCGAAAGCAGAGACCAAGCCGAAGGCAGAGGCCAAGCCGAGGTAGGTGGCGGCGATTCGAGGGGCGCGCCAACTGGTGGTGGGGCTGGGAAATCCCGGACCGGAGTACGCGCGGACGCGCCACAACGTGGGGTTCGCCGTGGTGGAGCGGCTGGCGGTTGAGGCAGGGGCGCGCTTTTCTGCGAATCGCTTCGAGGCTGAAGCGGCGGCGGTCGAGTTGGCGGGGATCCCCATCGCGCTCCTCAAGCCCCGGACGTACATGAACCGGAGCGGGCTGGCCGTTGGGGCCTGGCTCGACGCGCTGGGGCTTTCGGCCTCGCAATTGATCGTGGTCCACGATGATCTGGATCTGCCCTTGGGGCGGCTCCGCGTGGTAGGCAGCGCGGGCCCAGGCGGGCACCGGGGCGTGACCTCGATCCAGGAGGCCCTGGGGACCCAGGCGTTTCCCAGGGTGCGGGTCGGAATCGGGCGCCCCCGCGAGGGCGAAGACGCAGTCGAGCGCGTCCTGGAAGAATTCGCCCCGGATGAATTCGCGGTCGCCGAAGAGATGGTTGGGCGGGCGGCCTCGGCTATCCAGGCCCTCATTGCTTCCGGGTTGGCCGCGGCCATGGAGCGATACAACGTGCGAGCGCCAGCGTCTGAAGCCTCGCCGTAAGGAACGCACGAAAGAGCACCCACAGAGGGAAGAAGGGAGGTAGGAGATTGCGCTCGTACGAGGTGATATTCATTTTGGATCCTGCCCTGGGCGATGATGGGGTGGACGCCGCCATCGCCGCCGCAACTGGCGTAGTGACCAAGGAGGGGGGCGAGGTCGCCGAGGTCCAGAAGTGGGGGAAGAAGCGTCTGGCCTACGAGGTCAAGAAGCGACGGGAGGGGCACTACGCCTTCCTCCGCCTCCAGGCGCCGGTGAAGGCCGTGGCCGAGCTGGAGCGCCACCTGAACATTGCCGAACCGGTGCTGAAGTTCCTGACGGTGCTCGCGCCGGCGCCCCAGCGCAAGTTCAGCAAGGCGAAAACCCCCGCGACCATCCCGCAGGAGGCCGGGACCAACGAAGTGGATGCCGACGGCTTGGCCGTGGATGCCCAGGACGATATCCCGGGCACCCACGGAACCAGCGTGGGCACCCACGGCGCTGCCTCGGGTACCCGGCGGACCGGCGCGGAGGTGCAGGAGGCCTGAGCGTGGCCAGCTTCAACAAAGTCATCCTCATGGGGAACTTGACCCGGGATCCCGACCTCCGCTACACGCCCAGTGGGGCACCGGTGTGCAATTTCGACCTGGCCGTGAACCGGTCCTACACGACCCAGGGGGGAGAGCGGCGGGACGAGGTGTGCTACATCACGGTGGTCGTCTGGGGCAAGCAGGCGGAGAGCTGCGGGGAGTACCTGGGCAAGGGGCGGACGGTTCTGGTGGAGGGCCACCTGCAGCAGCGGTCTTGGGAGACGCCTGAGGGGCAAAAGCGCTCCAAGCACGAGGTTGTGGCGGAGCGCGTGCAATTCCTCGGCCCCCGCAAGGCGGGGCCCGGCGGCCCCCCGGCCGGCGAAGACGAGGCAGAGCCCCCGCGGGCCCCCGAGCAGGACGAGGTCCCCTTCTGATCCCGGATGATCCGCCTGCGGGTAGCCACGAGGTCCGGCGTGGGCGGAGCCTTGACGTGAAGGGATCGCGTGAGCTGCCGGCGGCCGTGAAAGCGATGAACTCCCGTCCGCGTGGCGGGCGGAAGGAGCGAGACACGTGCTGAAGAAACGGCGAACCTATCGACGCCAGAAGGTGTGCAAGTTCTGCCTGGATAAAGTCGTGCAGGTGGACTTCAAGGATGTGAAGCGCCTGCGCAATTTTGTCAGCGACCGCGGGAAGATCATCCCTCGGCGCATCTCCGGGAACTGCGCGCGCCACCAGCGGCAGCTGACCACGGCGGTCAAGCGGGCGCGGAGTATCGCGTTGCTCTCCTTCGCGGCGGAGCTGGCCTAACTCCACCGAGGCAGGGAGAGCGTGCGAGGTGGTGGGTGATGCACACGCGATGGCTGGCCATGGCAGCCGAAACGATTCTGGCCGCCCTCGTGGTGGTGGGCCTCCTGGCCTCAGGGAGCGCCGTTCCGATTCTGGGGGTGTTCCTCAGCCTGCTGTCTCCCGTGCCTTTCGTGCTGCTCCGGTTGCGACACGGGTTCCCCACCCTGGTCCTGGCCCTCGCGCTCACGACCCTGGCCGTGATGGCACTCTCCTCACCGGGGCAAGCCGTGGCCTTTTTGTTGGAGTTCGGGCTCCCGTCGATCCTCCTGGCAGAGACGCTGCAACGGAGGAGCCGCCCCGAGCTCACGGTGGCGGCCGTGGCCGTGCTTCTTACGGTGGGCGGGTTGGCGGTGTTGGTCCTGGCCTCGGACGCGTGGAGGCAACCGCTCTCGGCCCTCTCGCAGCACGTGGAGAGGCTCCTGGCGGACATGGAAGCCTTGACGACGCGACTTGGTCTTTTCGCCGAGGGGGCCGCGCCGCTCTCCGTGACGGGTACCAAGCTCCGCACGTTCCTGTTCATGGCCTTCCCCGGCATGTTCTTCGCCGGGAGCCTCCTGACCGCTGCAGGCTATGTCTTTTTCTTGCGAGCGCTCATGCGTCGGTGGTCTGCACAGTTCGGCGGGGTGAGCCTGGAGCCGTTCCGATGGGAGCTCCCTGAGCCGCTGGTGTGGGCGTTCATCGGGGCGGGGATCCTCTACCTCACGGGCTTGCCCTGGCTCCAGACCGTGGGATTGAACGTCCTCATCGTGTTGATCGGTCTGTACTTCCTCCAGGGACTGAGCATCGCCGCGTTCCTGTTCCAGCGGTTCCACCTCCCCAGATTCCTGGGGACCCTGTCGGTCCTGTTGCTGCTGTTCCAGCCCTTTCTCACGCTGGTCGTGGCGGGTGTGGGGCTGTTCGATGTCTGGTTCGCTTTTCGCCGACTGAGTCTCCCCAAGACGCCCGGGCGGACGTAGGGGGGAGAGCCGAGAGCCGAGAGCGGAGCGCTGGAAATTGATAACTGCCTGACGAATCGTGATCCAGTAGACGGAGAGTGCTCATGAAAGTGATCCTGATGCAAAAGGTCGAGCGCCTGGGGGAGCCTGGACAGCAGGTGGAGGTGGCGGACGGGTATGCCCGCAACTTTCTCCTGCCGAAGCAGTTGGCCGTTCCAGCCACGTCGGGCCACGTGCGGTCTTTGGGGCAACTCAAGGCGCAAAGCAAGAACCGGGAGGAGCGGGCCAAGCGCGAGGCGAGCGCCCTGGCGGAGCGGTTGGCCGTGGTCCAGATCGGCCTGAAGCGGCGGGCTGCCGAGGAAGAGGCGCCCGGCCCGGTGGAGGCCGCGGCTTCCGACTCGCCTCCGACTGATGCACCGGCCCCGGCCGGTCGCCCCGCCAAGCTCTTCGGCTCGGTGACCGTCCAGGATATCAGCGAGGCCCTTGCAGCCCAAGGCCTCAGCCTGGAGAAGAAGCAGATCCTCCTGGCCGAGCCGATCAAGACGCTCGGAGTGCACCGCGTGCCGGTGCGCCTTCATGCCGAGGTGGAGACGGAACTGACCGTCACGGTCGATCGCGAGGCCTGAGGCCCCGCGCTGGATTGTCAATCCCCATGCCCGAGCCGGCCGTCGCATCCGATAGAATCCCCCCGCAGAACATCGAGGCGGAGATCTCCGTCCTGGGGGGCATACTGCAGGATCCCCAGGCCCTCCTGAAGGCCATGGAGGTGCTCCGCCCCGCCGACTTCTACAAGGAGGCCCACCGGAAGATCTTCAGCGCGTGCATCGATCTCTTCGACCGGAACGAGCCCGTGGATCTGGTGACGCTGGCCAACGAGCTGATGCGCCGCAAGCACCTCGAGGAGGTGGGCGGGTCCAGCGCTCTCTCCGCTCTCGTGGACGCCGTGCCGACCGCGGCCAATGTCGCCTACCACGCCCGGATCGTGAAGGACAAGGCCCTCCTGTACTCGCTGATCCAGAAGGCCACGGCGGTCGTCTCCCGCGCCTACGCGGACAAGGACGATGTGGACGAGGTCCTGGACTGGGCCGAGCAGCAGATCTTCGAGATCTCCCAGGACAAGATCAGCCGGTCGTTCGTTCCGGTGAAGAGTGTTCTGAAGGGCACCTTCCAGCTCATCGAGAAGCTGTACGACCGCAAGAGCCACGTCACCGGCATCCCCACGGGCTTCAGAAGGTTCGACGAGATGACGGCCGGACTGCAGCCCTCGGAGCTCGTCGTGGTGGCGGGCCGACCCTCCATGGGGAAGACCAGCTTCTGCCTCAACATCGCCCAGCACGCCGCCATCCAGGAGCGGATCACGGTGGCCATCTTCAGCCTGGAGATGTCCAAGGAGCAGTTGGTCCAGCGCATGCTCTGCTCCGTGGCCAGCGTGGACTCCCACAAGCTCCGCACCGGGTATCTCTCCGACGCGGACTGGCCGAAGCTGACCACCGGTGCGGGCCGCCTGTCGGAGTCTCCCATCTATATCGATGACACGCCCGGCATCTCCCTGCTGGAAATGCGCGCCAAGGCGAGACGCCTCAAGGCGGAGCAGGGTCTCGGTCTGGTGATCATCGACTACCTGCAGCTCATCTCCGGTCGCGGGCGCGTCGAGAGCCGGCAGCAGGAGATCTCGGAGATCTCCCGGTCTCTGAAGGCCATGGCCAAAGAATTGGACGTGCCTGTGGTGGCCCTCTCCCAGCTGTCGCGAGCCGTGGAGTCGCGTCAGCCGCCGCGGCCGCAGCTCTCGGACCTGCGGGAGTCCGGGGCGATCGAACAGGACGCCGATGTCGTGACGTTCCTCTACCGCCCGGCCTTCTACCGGACGAGGAAGGAGGACGAGCTGGACGAGCCCGAGGACAACACCACCGAGGTGATCATCGGGAAGCAGCGGAACGGGCCGACCGGCACGGTGCACCTGGCGTTCCTGCGGGAGTACACGCGGTTCGAGGATCAGGAACGGGAGCGGGAGTTTCCAGTCTAGTCTTGGGGGGTCGTGTGAGCGGGCACAGAAAGAGGAGCCGGTGGGCGTGGCGACAGGGCGCGGAGCGACTGGGGTCCGTGCTCTGCCTCCTGCTCGGGCTCATGGCCGCGCCGGCGGCGGGCGAGGAGGTCGCCGCTGCCGAGCGGAGCCCGCTGAACCTCTGGCCCTTCTACCAGAACCGGGTAGACCCGGTGGAGCGGGCGGACGTGCAGGGGGGCTTGGCGCCCCTGGTGGAGTCCCAGCGGGCGCTGGATGGAAGCACCCAGGACTTCGCCCTCCGACCCCTCTTCCACCAACGCGAGGAGCGACAGCTCGACCGACTGGAGTGGGAGGCGCTCTATCCGCTCATGAGCTACTCCCGCACGGGGCAGGACTGGGAATTCCAGTTCATCCAGCTCCTGAACTTCAGGAATGAGGGCCGCCAGCAAGAGCGGGAACAGCGGGCCGACTTCTTCCCGTTCTACCTGAGCGGCACCACCGACACCGGCGAAAGCTATCATGGGGTGCTGCCGTTCGGCGGCCGCTTCCTGAACCGCTTGGGACAGGACGAGGCCGACTGGGTGATGTTTCCCCTGTACGCCCATTTTGTGAAACAGGGGGTGGAGACCCACTACTTCCCCTGGCCGCTCGTCTCGCGGACCCGTGGAGAAACGCGATCGGGCTTCCGCTTCATTCCGTTCTATGGCGAAGACCGACAGGAAGGCGTTTTCGAGAAGCGGTTCATCCTGTGGCCATTCTTCCTCCAGCAGCGGACCGGCCTGGATGAGGACAACCCGGAGGAGACGCTCGCCGTCTTGCCGTTCTACGTCGGCCAGCGCTCCAAGACCCGGGAGAGCACCACGGTCCTCTGGCCGTTCTTCAATCACACGCAGGACCGGGAGCAGCAGTACGAGCAGTGGGATGCCCCCTGGCCCCTGATCAAGGTCGCCCGGGGGGAGGGGCGGACCATCACCCGCGTCCTCCCCATCTTCTCCGTGGAGCGGCGGGTGCTACGGCACGAGTTCTTCCTGAAAGAGATGGTGAGCACCGATCTCATCGTCCTCTTTCCCCTGTACTCGCGCAGCGTGGAGGAGATCTCGGGGAGCCGCACGGTGCGGGACCGGATCCTGTGGTGGCTGTACTCGGACACGCGGCAGACGGGACGGGACGGGTCCACCCGCCGGGTGGATGCCTGGCCGTTCTTTCGCTACACCCGAGACCGGGAGGGGTC
The DNA here is from genome assembly GCA_044451055.1 of Methylomirabilales bacterium (SeqCode). Lineage (GTDB taxonomy): Bacteria > Methylomirabilota > Methylomirabilia > Methylomirabilales > 2-02-FULL-66-22 > 2-02-FULL-66-22. The sequence continues at coordinate 3,605 of JBIOJT010000021.1, read as the reverse complement.
GATCCAGCTCCAGACCCTGGCCCTCCTGGAGGCCTTCATGCCGGGGAACGAGAAGATTGAGCAAAATTACTCCCCGCTCTGGGCTCTGTACACCTACCGGCAGAATCCCGAGGGAGATTCCGTGCGATCGTTCCTCTGGAACCTGCTCCGGCACGAGGAGACCGGCGCGGGGCGGTCCATCGAGGTTCTGGGCCCGCTTCTGGCATATCAGGAGCGCGGTGAGGACGCGCATTTCTCGCTGCTGGGAGGCCTGTTTGAGTACGAGGTGAACCACGGAACCCGCTCCGTGCGTCTCTTCCAGCATGTCACCTTCTCCTGGACGGCCGCGCCGCAACGGCTGGCCGCCCTGGAGCCGCCTGGAGGGTCCCGGTGAACGGCCTGTACGGACGCGTCGAACGATTCCTGCAAGGCGTCGGTGAAGGGACGAGCCTCTTCCTGGAGACGCTTTACTGGTGCAAGGCGGCACCTCGGAACGTTGACAAGGTCCTGGCTCACCTGCTGGAGTTCGGCAACGCCACGCTGCCCATTGCCTCCCTGATGGCCCTCTTCATCGGGGGCGTGCTGGCCCTGCAGACCGGCTCGCGACTCGCCCAGTTCGGCCTGGAAGGAAACATCGGCGGCATCGTCGGGCTCAGCATGGTGAAGGAACTGGGCCCGGTCATGACTGCGCTCCTGGTGGCGGGGCGGGTGGGTTCGGCCATCGCCGCCGAGGTGGGGGCCATGAACGTCTACGAGGAAATCGACGCCCTCAAGACGCTGGACATCAATCCGGTCCGCTACCTGGTGATGCCCCGCCTCCTGGCGAGCATTATCGCCGTCCCGGCCCTGTGCCTGTACGTCAATGTCATCGGCCTCCTCGGCGGGGCCCTGGTGTCTTCGGTCAACCCCAAGATCAGCGTGAGCGTGCGGTTGTTCCGTCTGAACTTCCAGGAAGTGGTCAAGTTCAGCGACGTGATGGAAGGCGTGTTGAAGTCGGTGGTCTTCGGGATGGTGGTCGCCATCACCTGCTGTTACGTCGGGCTCAAAACGACGGGCGGCCCCGAGGAGATCGGCCGGGCCGTGACCCGATCGGTGGTCCTGTCCTTCATGCTCATCTTCGTGTTGAACTACCTCATCACTCGCAGCCTGATGTGACGAGTGGCCCATGTCTATCTGGCAACGTTTGGTCGGCGACACCCATGAGCTGTCGGAGAGTGTCGAGCCGCTCTCCGAAGAGCGGAAGACGCCGGGTGTCCGTATCGAGGTCCAGCGTCTCAACAAGTTCTTCGGCAGCCACCAGGTCCTGCGCGACCTGAACCTCGACGTGGAGCCGGGGGAGACCTTCGTCATCTTCGGGCCCTCGGGGTGCGGGAAGTCGGTCCTGCTCAAGCACATCACGGGCTTGCTCACCCCGGACTCGGGACGCATCCTGGTGGACGGGGAGGAGCTCCATGCCGAGGGCCGCCGCCGGTTCCGCATGGCCATGGTCTTTCAGTCTTCGGCGCTCTTCAACTCCCTCTCGGTGGGGGAAAACGTCGGCCTGTGGCTCAAGGAGCATCGCATCTGTGGCCCGTCGGAGATGGCCAGGATCGTGGCGGAGAAGCTGGCGCTGGTGGGTCTGGCGGGTCAAGAACACGCCATGCCGTCGGAACTCTCCGGGGGCATGAAGAAGCGCGTCTCCATCGCCCGCGCCCTGGCGGTGAGCCCCCACCTCATCCTCTATGACGAACCCACGGCGGGACTGGATCCCGTCCTTACCGAGCAGATCGGCCACGTGATCGTGGAGCTGAAGCACCTCAAGATCACCTCCCTGGTGGTCACCCACGACTTGAACCTGGGGTTCGCCGTGGCGGATCGGCTGGGCATGATCCACGAAGGCCGGCTGATCGAGGTTGGCACGCCGGCCAGCATCCGTGCCACCACGAACCCGGTCGTTCAGGCGTTCATCAGCACCCAGATGAAGGTCCTGGCCAGATGAAACTCCTGGAAGGAGGCAGGTAGCCATGGCGATGTCGCGGGAGGTCAGGGTCGGTCTCTTCCTGGTAGTCGCCTTCCTCATCCTCATCGCACTCTTCGAGCTGGTGGGGAAGGAGACGATCTTCGAACGGATGGTCGAGTACCGTACCTCCTTCAAGGCCATCCCGGGTCTGAAGGGGGGAGATCCGGTCCGCCTGGCCGGCGTGGACGTCGGCACCGTGAAGGACATCCGGGTCGTCGGCGCCCGGGTGGAGGTGGCGTTGCGGGTCAAGCCGGGGACCCCGGTCAAGACCGACTCCATCGCCACCATCAAGCTGACAAGCCTCCTGGGCACGAACTTCGTTGACCTCACATTCGGCTCGCCGACGGCGCAGGTCGCGCCCGACGGGAGCCTCCTGCAAAGCAGCGAGCCCCCCGACCTCAACACGCTCCTGGCGCGGCTGAACGACGCGGCCGGCGACATCCAGACCCTGGCTAAACAATTCAACGAGGGCCTGGGCAAGAGCATGGAGCCCATCGCCTCGACCTTCCAGACCATGGACAAGATCGCCAAGAAGGTCGAGAGCGGCCAGGGGACGCTGGGCAAGCTGATCGCCGACGACCGGCTCTACCGCGAGATCCAGGGGATCGCCGGGAACCTGAACAAGGTGAGCGACCAGATCGCCCGGGGGCAGGGCACCCTGGGCAAGCTGGTCAACGACGATACCCTTTACACGGATCTGCACGCCCTGACCACGGACCTGCGCGGCAGCACGGGCAGTCTCAGTCGGATGATGAAGGATATTGAGAGCGGAAAGGGCACCCTGGGGAAGCTCGTGAAAGACGATACCTTGTATAACGAGACTCGGGAGGCCCTGACCGGGATTCGCAGCATGTCCAAGAAAATTGCCGACGGCCAGGGCACCCTGGGCAAGCTGGTGAACGACGAGACCATGTATAACGACATGAAGGGGGCCGTGGCGAACCTCAACGACATCATGAAGAAGGTGAACCGCGGCGAGGGCACCCTGGGCAAGCTGGTGAACGACGATTCGCTCTACTTCACCGCCAAGGACAGCCTGAAGAAGGTGGGGAAGGGGGCGGACCAGCTCCGCGAGCAGGGCCCACTCAGCATCATCGGCATCGGCATCCAGGCGCTGGGCGCCTTTTAGCCGCCGGCGGTCGTGGCTGGCAAGCGCAGCTATTATGAATGCCAGCAGTGCGGGCATCAATCACCGCGCTGGCTGGGACGGTGTCCGGACTGTGGCACCTGGGGGAGCCTGACCGAAGTCCTCGTCTCGGCCGGCGGGTCTCCCGAGGGTGCCCGCTCCTTGGGCCCGGGGGACGCCGGGCGGCTGCCGTCAACGCCTCCTGTCCCTCTGGTCAAGGTCGCCGGGGTTGAGCATCGGCGACTCCGGACGGGGATCGGCGAGCTGGATCGCGTTCTGGGCGGAGGGGTGGTCCCGGGCGCGATGATCCTGGTCGGCGGGGACCCCGGGGTCGGGAAGTCGACCCTCCTGCTCCAGGCTGCGGGAGCCCTGGGCCCGCCAATACTAGCCGGATACGAACAGGATGCTCAACCCTTGCCGGCCCACGGCGCCCGCAGCCTCGAGCAGGAGGGGCGACGACCCGACCCCCGGGTCCCCGCCGACCAGGATCAACGCGCCCGG